>JAISJM010000056.1 GCA_031261525.1 Eubacteriales Family XIII. Incertae Sedis bacterium | reverse complement strand
TGACGACATTTGCAGGAGCTTCTCTAAATTCACCACCACTTTCGCCAATTGATAGAATTGCCGACATGACATTGTTCCAAAGATTGGCTGCGGCACCAGAACCATCAGTCAACTTGAGTTTCGAATCATTGCCAATCCAAAACGCTGCCGAATATTTTGGTGTGTTGCCAACAAACCATACATCACACTGGTCGTCTGTCGTACCCGTCTTACCCGCTACAGGCGTACCTGATATTGCGGCTGCTTTACCAAGTCCTTCTTCTACGTTGGATTTCATGATATCGTTCATGATATATGCCGTTGCGGGATCCATTGCTTTCGTTCCTTCATTGTTGGCAACGAGAATTTCTTTGCCAGATTTGGATACAACTTTAGAATAAGCAAGAGGTCTCATATAAGTACCACCGTTGGCAAATGCACCATATGCGGCAGACATCTCAAGGGTTGAGATACCATTTGACATACCGCCCAATGCCATTGCGCCAGGATTCATATCATTTCTGTCGCCGCTCTCCACAATAGATGAGATACCAATCCCCTTCATAAAGTTCAGTGAGCGTTCATTGCCAATGTTGAGCTGAATCTGCACCGCAATTGTATTGACGGATTGCTGCAATGCTTTTCTAAAGGTCATATTGCCACGGAAACCAGAATACCAGTTTTTAGGCCAAGGTTTTCCCTCGTAGGTAATCTGCTTATCGTCGATGACGGATAATGTTGTCCAGAACTCACCCCAAGATTTCTCACCGGCACCGATTGCTTCTTTCTTTGCACCCATCTCAAGAGCTGGAGCATATACGGCAATTGGCTTGATGGACGAACCAGGCTGCCTTGGATCCGTTGCGCGGTTAAAAGCTTTCTGTCCTTTGATATCACGACCACCTGCCATCGCCTTCAAGAAACCTGTATCATTCTCTAGAATTGTACAAGCCGATTGCGGTTGTACAATTTTCTGACGAAGTGTAAAACTTGTCGGTGGTATTACAGGTCGTTCTCCGCCGAGCTGAATCATCTCAGGATGTTCTGCAAAGAGCGATGCACTAATTCTTACGTTGTTATTTTCTGTACGCGATTTGTATTTTTGAGGAATTGAAATAATTCCGCCAGCTACGGTATAAACTTGCTCATCCTCATAGGTATAGTAATTTTTGAATTCAATATTGATATCTGTCGCGGGTTCACCTGCTTCGTTGACACCATTGGTATCATAAAAATTGAGGCGATGCCCTGCCACAAGAACCATGTCGCCGTTCTCTTGCATTTCATATTCGCCCTCATGAAGGTAAAAATTGCCGCCTTCATCGAACAAATTGGATGCTTTGTAGAGCATGACTGAATTTCCTGCGATATTTGCATCTTCTTGGCTTGGAACCATGATATTGCCCGCATTGTCTTGACGGTTCAGAATGGTTCCAGGGAAATTGTATCGATTTGCGTACTTTTCATCGACCTGCGCTTGCATCTCTTTATTCAATGTTGTGTAAATGTCAAGACCACCGTTGTGAATCATATTCATCGCTTCATCACGATCCTTCAGCCCTTTGACATTTGCCAAGAGATCATCCGCAACCTGATCAATTGCATAATCTACGAAGAAAGAGGATTCTCCGTTGTTGTTGAGTATTGTCGGATGAATATGCTCCTGTAGATTGGATTCCATCGCCTGATTGTATTGGTCATCTGTAAGGTATCCTTGTTCCTTCATGAGTCCAAGGATCAATTTGGCGCGCGCTTCTACTTTTCCATTATAGACATAGACGTCTCCACTATCAGAGACTTGCAAGACTTTTATCTCTGGATTATTCTGATCAATCTGACCATTTGAATAAATCTTAATCATCTCATAGGCACTTGGTGCTTTTGGCAAGGATGCCAGTGTTGCACACTCTAATGGATCTAGCTGATCGAGGGGTTTATTAAAATAGCCCTTTACAGCTGTGTTGATGCCATAAGAACGGTTACCAAGATAGATCGTATTGAGATATGCTGTAATAATTTCTTCCTTGGATAATTGTCTCTCTAATTGAATCGCGTAGTAGGCTTCCTGAATCTTTCTTTGATAATCATGATCGTACATCTTCTCTGTCAAGAATACATTTCGTGCAAGCTGTTGGGTAATGGTTGACGTACCGCCAATTTGACCGCCACCTTTCACGCTCTCCCATACAGCCCCTACAATACGTGTCAAATTGAAGCCATGATGTGTCCAGAATGTCTTATCCTCAACGGATACAAAGGCATCCACCAACGTCTTCGGAATCTGATCATACGTGACAAGCTCGCGCTCACCATCGCCCATATAGATATTCTTGATGGGCTGTCCCGCATCATCATAAATGGTTGAGGACAACTTTAAGCGACTATTGATATCTTCTGCATTGATTGGCGGCGTATTGAAGATGACAAATGCAACCATCCCAACAACGCTGATGACACCAACGATGCCAAGACAGACAATCACTTCAAAGATTCGTTTGATTACTTTGTGTTTTGTTGAACGCCGTTCCATCTTTTGTTGGCGTTTTAACTTCTTTTCTTGACGTCTTGTCCTAGATCTTGAAGGTTTAGAATACGTTGTATTATCTACATCATCCGTGCTATCATCAAGTATAATTGGATCAATTCTGTTATCATTGCTCATAGAGTGTTCACCTTTTGAGATTTCATGTACTACAATAGATTGAGTCTTCTATTATAACATCACTAACTTATCTGAATCCAAAACATTTTTCACACGAGCACAACTCTGTGAAAAACTTTCTTGCCTTTCTTGATTAGGATACTACCATCCTTAAAGTCAGCATCGGTCAGATATAATCCTGAGTCTAGAACTTTTTCACCATCAATCGAGAGTCCACCTTGCTTAATTGTACGGAAGCCCTCTGCATTACTTGGAACGATTCCTAATTCTTTGATGAGGTTGACAACACCGATACCTTCGCCTTTAAAACGATCCGCATCCATATCCGTCGTTGGAACATCGTCCATGTTGCTGCCACCACTGAACAATGCTCTTGCCGCATCCAGTGCTTTCTGCGCCTCTTCTTTACCATGAACGAGTGCCGTTACTTCGTAAGCTAGGATTTCTTTCGCTTCGTTGATTGCACTATCCTGAAGTGAGGAAAGTCTTCTCACTTCATCCATTGGTAAAAATGTCAAAAGTGATAGACAGTTTTCAACATCTGCGTCTTCAACATTTCTCCAGTATTGGAAAAATTCATATGGCGTTGTCTTGGTAGAATCAAGCCAAAGCGCACCCTTCTGCGTCTTACCCATCTTCTTACCTTCACTCGTTGTAAGAAGCTTAAATGTCATGCCATAAGCTTGGACGCCTTCTTCTCTTCGGATGAGATCCACGCCGCCGAGGATATTAGACCACTGGTCATCACCACCAAATTCAATCTTGCAATCATATTTTCGATATAATTCCAAGAAATCATAACTCTGCATGAGCATATAGTTAAATTCAAGGAAACTGAGTCCCACTTCCATTCTGGACTTAAAACACTCATAACTGAGCATCTTATTGACTGAGAAATGCTTACCAATATCCCGAATAAAATCAATATAATTCAGATTTAAGAGCCAATCAGCATTGTTGACAGCAACAGCCTTACCATCTGTAAAGTCAATAAATCTGCCAAAAGTCCGCTCAAACTGACGTACATTTTCACCGATTGTATCCACCGTCATCATCTGACGCATATCCGTACGACCAGAAGGATCGCCAACCATGCCCGTACCACCGCCGACAAGTACAATCGGTGTATGCCCATACTTCTGCATATACATCATGATGATAATCTGCATAAAATGTCCCACATGCAGGCTATCGGCAGTTGGATCAAATCCGATATAAAACTTAATCTTCTCCTTGCCGAGCAGATCTCGAATCTCATCCTCATGTGTCGTCTGCTTTATGAAGCCACGCTCTTTGAGCACGTCAAAGACATTGGTGTGCGCACTAACTGAATCTGGAATTGTTGGTAATTGTGTAATACTCATTTTGTTATATCCTTAATATATGTCACGTTTCTAACTATAATTATTGTGAACCTGTCCAAGTAGACCTTACTTGGTGCCATAAATGCGATCCCCTGCATCGCCCAATCCTGGTACGATATAGGCATCTTCATTGAGCTTCTCGTCTTTGGCTGCAACAAAGATGTCAACATCTGGGTGTGCTTCTTGAAGAACTTTAATTCCTTCTGGTGCTGCAATGAGACATGCGAAACTGATATTTTTTGCACCTTTGTCTTTTACAAACTGAATTGCAGCAGCGGCAGATCCGCCTGTTGCAAGCATTGGATCAAGTACAACGACTTGTCTCTTCTCAATATCATCTGGAAGCTTGCAATAATACTCTACAGGAAGATGGGTCTCGTGGTCACGATATAGTCCTACAAATCCAACTTTTGCATTTGGCACAAGATCGAGGAATCCGTCGACCATACCAAGTCCCGCTCTTAGAATTGGAACAATTGCAAGATCTTCATCTGCAAGCATATTAACCGTTGTCTTTTCTATTGGTGTTGTAATTTCAACGGGTTTGAGTCTTAGATCCCTTGTAACTTCAAAACCCATGAGAAGTGATATCTCACGAACAAGTTCTCTAAAATCCTTTGAACTTGTGTTGATATCCCGAATTAAAGCGACCTTGTGCTGAATCAATGGATGATCGAATACATGTACCTTTGACATTTGTTACCCTCCCTTTTGTGCGAGATTACCCCTACATATTATTTAACATACCGATACGCTTTACGTGTCTTGGTCCACCGTCAAACTCGGTATCAAGCCATTTGTCGACATAAAGAATCGCGTCCTCAATCTCTGTTGTGCGTCCGCCTAAGGCAATGATGTTGGCATTGTTGTGATTTTTTGCTAAAAATGCCAATTCTTCACTTGTCACGAGTGCGCATCGGATTCCCTTTACTTTGTTGGCTGCAATGGAGATACCGATACCACTTCCACACAATACAATTCCTAAATCATGATCCCCACTTGCAACGACTTGACCGCATTTCTGACCCCAAAATGGATAGTCCGTTGAATCTTCGGTAAAAGTTCCAATATCTGTTGCTTCAATGCCTCTGTCTTCGAGATGCTTCTGTACTGCTGCCTTAAGTTCTAGTGCGCCGTGATCTGATGCCAATGCAATTTTCATAATATAATCCTCCCAATATGAAATAAATAGAATATACAAATACGTACAACTTCTATTATATATGAATTATGGGTGCGAACGCTGTACCAATGTTGCGCAAAGATAGCCAATTACAGTCACAAAAGCTTAAAAAAAAGTAAAGTCGCGATTTGGACTCTCACGCCTTATGCTTTATCATTTATACTTTCACCACATTATATCCTGCACTCTTCATCATGCGGTTCATGACCGCAAAACCGACGCCATCTTTATAGGAGAGCGCACCAGCGATAATCAAATCACCGCCATCTTCATCTAGCGCCCGTAGACGTGAATAGAACTCTTGCGCCGCTCTGATATATTCATCTTCTTCAAATAACAACACGCCAACTTTCTGACCAAGCTGTTCGTTGAGCGATTTCAGCCGTTCAATCTCCGTCTTTACTTTATCGCGATGTCCTTCGACGACGATCATCTGTGCATTTGGTGCATAGTGCTTATACTTCATGCCAGGCGCTTTTGGAGCGATTATTTCTCCATTTGCATCACTGGCATGTTCTTTATCATTATACAATAAATGGGCATCATATGCCACCTCTTCACCAACAGCAGCACCGAGCATCTCCGCCGTCAGGACGCCTGGTCTGAGAATCATCGGTGGCGTCACGGTCATATCAAGTACCGTAGATTCAATGCCTACATCTGATTTATTGCCAACTAAGATATAATCGACTTTGCCATCCAAATCTTCGATCACATGCTTTGGATCCGTTGGACTAGGAGAGCCTGAAAGATTGGCAGAAGGTGCCGCTATAGGACATCCTGCAGCCCGAATGAGCTCAATTGCAACTGGATTGTCAGGTAGCCTGACGCCAACTGTATCTAAGCCGCCTGTTGTCACAGCAGGCACATCATCTCTTTTCGTGACGATCATCGTCAACGGACCTGGCCAGAAATTGTCCATCAGCCGAATCATCTTGGGATTCAGCATTGTAGATAATTCACCAATATCACTCGCTCGGCCAATATGACAGATCATCGGGTTGTCAGATGGTCGTCCTTTTGCCTCATAGACTCGCCCTACAGCATCCTCATTGAAAGCATCTGCACCAAGACCATAAACCGTTTCGGTTGGAAATGCCACCAATGAACCGCCAGCCAAAGCATGACCAGCCTCACGAACAAGTGTAATTGCCGCCTCCACTTTAGCTTGCGCCGCTTCGTCCCCTACGACATAAGCACGCTCAAGCATCTCATTATTCAAATCACTTACATCTAAAATTTTAGTCGTCATAATTCCCTATATTATTCTATTCTTCCATTCCAGCGCTCATCTTCTCCGCTTGATCATTCGTGATGAGTGCATCGATGACTTCATCCAAATCGCCATCCATAAAGTTGTCGAGTTTGTATAAAGTCAATCCAATTCTATGGTCACTGATACGTCCCTGCGGGAAATTGTAAGTACGGATACGCTCGGATCTATCACCTGAGCCAACCATCGACTTACGTGCCGCAGAAATCTCTTTATTTTGCTCCTGCAATTTCAAATCGTAAAGCCGTGAACGAAGTACCTTGAATGCTTTATCTTTATTCTTAATCTGAGACTTCTCATCTTGGCAACTGACAACGAGACCTGTTGGCTCATGCGTCAATCTGACAGCGGAATCCGTCGTGTTGACCGACTGTCCGCCGTTGCCTGAAGAACGGAATACGTCAACTCTTACATCATTTGGGTCAATCTGGATATCGACATCATCCACTTCTGGCAGAACTGCTACCGTCGCCGCAGAAGTATGGACACGTCCTGAAGACTCCGTCTCAGGTACTCGCTGTACACGATGCACACCACTCTCATATTTGAGTCTCGAATACGCGCCTTTTCCTTTGATGAGGACGATGGCTTCCTTCAGACCGCCCATGCCATTTTCATCATGCTCAATCATCTCCGTCTTGTAGCCACGGCGCTCCGCATAACGCATATACATACGAAGTAAATCACCGCCAAACAGAGAGGCTTCGTCACCGCCTGTACCAGCACGAATTTCAAGAAGGATATTCTTGTCATCATTGGGGTCTTTTGGTAGAAGCAAAACTTTGAGCTCTTCTTCAATGACAGGAAGTCTACTCTCAAGCTCGGATAACTCCGCCTTGAACATCTCCTTTTCATCGTTGTCGAGTCCACCAGCGTTCAGCATCTCAAGCGTATCTGCAAGTTCACCTTTCAGCTGCTTGTACTCTTTATACGATTTCACCATCGGCTCAAGCTCACCCATCTCTTTCACAATCTTCTGCCACACAGGCTGATTGGAGAGCACATCAGGGTCAGACGCCTGCAAGGAGAGGTCTGAATATTTTTTTACAATAAAGTCTAACTTATCAAACATATCTATTTTCCTTTTGGACTATACCATGAACTATACTATGACTATAAATAGTGGAAGAAAAAAAAGGCCGGGATAATCCCGGCGCATTCTTAGTCTAAATTGTACTTGTTCTTAAACTTCTCGACTCTACCGCCTCTGCTTATGAACTTCTGCTGTCCTGTAAAGAATGGGTGGCACTTTGAGCATACATCTAAACGGATGGTTTCCTCAGTTGACTTCGTCTCCCACTCTGCGCCGCAGGCACAGTGTACTTTTGTAACCTTATAATCTGGGTGAATTCCTTCTTTCATCGTATCTTCCTTTCTGATCTGTCGCATACGGTCGTATTCGTACACTATCAATTTATATTAATTGGTTTTACACCAACTTATATATTATATACAAATTATTTGAGCAATGCAAGTACTATTCGATCGAGTCCTGCTAAATCCTGAATGACTTCGATATCCTTATAATGACCATCAGCTGCAAATGTCGCACTGACCGCTTCGCCTTGATCATAACCAATCTCCATATACAATCGCCCGTCCTTCTTTAGATATTGGAAGGATTTCTCAGCTAATATCTCATAGAAATCAAGCCCACTCTCGCCACCATCTAACGCACGCATCGGTTCATGATCTTTCACCTCACGCATCAAAGTCGGAATGACATCGGATCTGATATAAGGTGGATTGCATGTGATGATGTCATATTTCTGTGCAAATTTCCCAAGTTTATGCGCATCGTACATATCGCTCTTTACCGTCTTCACGCGTTTTATGACATTGTTAGATGCAATATTGCGCTGCGCAACTTTTAAGGCTTCTTCAGATATATCGCTCAATACAACCTTAGAGCTAGGCAATTCATGTGCAATTGTGATACCGATTGCACCACTTCCTGTACATAAATCGAGCACATCGAATTTGCTTTTCTTCTGTGACTTCGCGTCAGCAAGAACCCTTTCGACAAGAACTTCCGTATCCATACGTGGAATGAGGACATGTTCATCGACATAGAACTTTAATCCATAGAATTCCTGTTCATTCGTCAAATATTGAGTCGGTATGCCCGTGCTTCGCTTTTCAATCAACTCAAAAAAAACTTCACAATGACCATCATCGATATCCTTTGTCCAGTTCATAAACACTTTTGTATCGTCATAGTTCAACGTATATTGCAGGAGAAGTTCACTGTCTTTTTTTGCATCACTGTCTCCAACTTCTGACAGAATGCGCTCGCCATTTGCAAGCAAATCTCTTAATTCAATTCCCATATTACTTATTATACCTACATCGCATATTCACACCTCCACAAACACACACAAGACTAGTGTGGTGCCGCTCTCGCTAATAGTTGTTCACCAGTTTATTATAGGACGGCTTTTAGGGCGGCGATTGCTACTTCTCTTTCGTCGTCATTGGGCTTTTTTGTTGTGATTGATTGGAGCGCAAGACCTGGTACGCTCAATATCTTGATAAACCAATTGTCAGAGCAACCTGCTAGTCTCAAGACTTCATAGGATATCCCTGCGATTACTGGAATGAGAATCAGCCTTGAACCTAGACGCATCAATAAGGATGGCCAGCCCAATAGTGAAAACAATAGCAAGCTGATAATCATGACAAACATCAAGAAACTTGTACCGCATCTTGGATGCAGAGTATAAAACTTCTTCATATTCTCTGGTGTCAACTCTTGACCGCTTTCGAAGCAGTGAATGCATTCATGTTCTGCACCGTGATAACGAAAGACGGTCTTGATATCATTCATCTGGGAGATTACCAGAACATAAATGACGAAAAGTAGGATTCTTGCAAATCCTTCAATGAGATTCAGTCCAATATCATTGTGAATGATTCCACCAAGAAGACCCGTAAGTGCCGTTGGAACCAGTATGAAAATGCCAACCGAAAACGCAATCGAAAAGATGACAGTCATGACCAACGCGATATTTAACCCTGTCGAGAGTTTTTTCTCAGGTGCAGAATCTTCGATTGTATGGTCGTTCTGTGAGGCTTCCACCTCCGCAGGCGTGCCCGTGCTGTCTGAAAGCGCTTCCTCAGCATGCTCCTCTTCATATGCCTCGGCAACTTCTGCCGAATACAATAAGGACCGCATCCCTGTCGCGAGTGACGATCCAAAGATATAGATACCTCTTATGATTGGTATCGTGACAATCTTGCCTCTGTCTTTCAGCGTCTCCACCTTGATATGAATGCGATTATCTGGCATGCGAACAGCGATTGACATCTGCTTCTCGCCTTTCATCATGATGCCATCGATGACAGCCTGCCCCCCAATCTTTGTTGGGGAAGCGTCTTTTATAAATATCTTGCTAAAATCCATAATTTACCAATTATTACTTCTCGTTGGAGAATACTCTCTTTATAATCTGAATGAAGTCATTGTTATTTCTTGTCTGTGCCATATAGTCAATAATCTTCTCAGTCACTTCCTGCGTACCAATATTGCTCATTGCACGACGCATGACCCATATCGCCTCGAGCTCCTCACTACTCATGAGCAAATCTTCTCTTCTTGTACCACTCTTATTGAGGTTGATTGCAGGGAAGATTCTCTTCTCTGAGAGTTTTCTGTCCAGATGAAGTTCCATATTGCCTGTTCCCTTGAATTCCTCAAAGATGACATCATCCATGCGGCTTCCTGTCTCGACAAGGGCAGTTGCTAAAATGGTAATACTACCGCCTTCTTCCATGTTTCTTGCAGCACCGAAGAATTTCTTTGGCTTATATAAAGCGCCAGGATCGATACCACCGGATAAAGTCTTACCCGATGATGGGATCACCAAGTTATATGCTCTTGCAAGCCTTGTAATACTATCAAGTAAGATAACAACATCTTTCTTGTGCTCCACAAGGCGCTGCGCTCTAGCGAGTACCATCTCTGCAACTTTTACATGATGTTGTGGCATCTCATCGAAAGTGGAGTAGATTACTTCGCCTTTGATGGAACGCTGCATATCCGTCACTTCTTCTGGGCGTTCATCCACGAGCAAGACTATCATCTCCGCTTCAGGATGCGTCTTTTCAATCGTATTGGCGATATTTTTAAGAAGAACCGTCTTTCCTGCTTTTGGTGGCGCGACAATCAATCCACGTTGCCCCTTTCCAATTGGAGCAACTAAATCAATCAATCGCATTGCCAAATTCTTCGAACCATCTTCAAGTTCAATTCGTTCATTCGGAAAGATTGGCGTGAGTTTATCAAAATCAGGTCTGTTTAGGACAACGGAAAGTTGATCATCATTGACGGTATTGACATAAAGCAAGGCACCAAAACGCTCACCATCATTTGGTCTTCTGGCAATACCAAAGATTTTATCGCCAGTTTTTAGACGAAACCGCCGAATCTGTGCTGGCGCGACATAGACATCTTCTTCACTTGTAAGAAAATTATTGAAACGTAAGAACCCAAAGCCCCCTTCAGCAAGTTCCAAGATACCTGAAACTTCATAACGACCTTTTGCTAATGGCTCAGGTTGTGATTTCTCTGTGCTTGGAATCGGCGACGCCAAAGCAGGGCTAGCGATAATAACCGCTGGCTCTACCACAGGCTCTTGGACTTGTATTGATTTTTGTTGTTTCGGTGGTTGTGATACCTGACTGGTATCCGTAGACTTGACAGATTTTGAAGGAGCTGCCGCAATTTTTGTACTCTTTACATGTTCGGCAGACTTGGGCTTTGGCGCATCCGCTTGAGCTGTTGCTGACTTTGGAGCCTTCGACTTTTTAGGTGCCGTCGACTTTTGTGATACTTCAGGTTGCTCCGCAGGCTGCGTTTTTTTCGCTTTTGGTGAGCTTTGTGCCTTCTTCAGCTGTTCCGCTTCGTCAGCTAGCAGAAGTTCTCGGAGTTCAACCTTACCGATATGCTCATAACCTTCAATTCCTTTATTCTTGGCTAGCTCTCTTAGCTCAGCCACCTTGAGCGTCTTTAAGACGTCCCTAAGTGATGATGCTTCCATATATCTCCTTATCTATTCCGCAATTTCATTGCCATCTGTCTCACCATCTGCATTTTCTGTTGCATCTGCAGTTTCTTTTGTCATGCTATATAAATCACGCATCGCTACTGCTGTCGCTTCCGCGTCTGCAATAAAGTAAGATGCACCATTGATTGTCTCTGGCACGCCTGGAATCACGACAGTATGAAGATCTGATGTCCCCATGCCTAATCCTGATGTTGCAAGTGAGGAACCTTGTGCTGCATTCATATTGGTCTGTACTTCCGCTAGTCCCGTTGAGACAACTTTAGGGAATCCAAAACCGATACTCTGCTTAAATGCTTCCTTCATGAAGTTCTGTTGTGCTTCAACACGCCCCAAATCTCCATTTGCATAACCTTTTCTAAACCTCAAGAACTGTATAGATTGATCGCCATTTAGAGTCTGGAGACCCTTCTGCAAATGGATGAACAAATCCTGACCTGCATCCTCATAATCCATCTGGATTGGCACATCAATCTCAACGCCGCCCATTGCATCAATAATATGAGCAACGCCATCATCGCTGATTAGAGCATAAAAGTGAATTGGCACGCCACCAAGTACATTGCTTACCTCTGTGCATACACTTTCAAACCCATCTTTATATTTATCCTTATCATAAGTCTGATAAGTTGAATTAATCTTTTTTAGTGCGGGATCTTTGTATTCTGTTCGATCAACATAAGTATCACGAGGCACAGATACGATATCCACACGCTTCAGCTCTGTATCAAAACTACCAAGCATCATCGTATCAGTAAGATCAAGACTACTTGTACCGAGTAAAAGCATATTGACACGTTTTGAATCTGGAAATTCTTGAGCAATTGCGCCATTTGCACCAACAAATGGATTCATATTAATTTCTTCTAAAACTTTTTTAGGATTTATGACACCCTTGCCAACACCGTTACTATTGTTCAGTGCAAAAAATAACACAACACTTCCAAGCAAAACTACTAAAAATACAATAATGAATATTTTCAAGACTGTATTTGTTTTTTTCTTTTTTACGGCCGCCCCAATATTTGTATTTACTTCCATCCCGATCCTTCTTTATTTTTCCCAATTATTAAAGTTATGGGGCGAGCCTACTCGCCCCTGATTTATTCTGCATTTGTGAGATTCCCGCTATGGTCACACGGAAATGACCGTTATTTGCTATAGTCGAAGAACCCTCGGCTTGTCTTTCGGCCAAGGAAACCAGATCTTACGAGCTTTCTTAGAAGAGGTGCAGGTCTATACTTGCTATCACCAAATTCTGTGAACAATGTCTCCATGATTGCAAGACATACATCGAGACCAACAAGATCACCAAGCGCTAGTGGACCCATTGGGTGATTGGCACCGAGCTTCATCGCATTATCGATGTCCTCAGCAGAAGCAACACCATCCGCAAGGATGTAAGCAGCTTCGTTGATCATTGGAATCAAGATACGATTTACAACAAATCCTGGTGCTTCATTGACTTCAACACCTGTCTTACCAAGTGCTGCTGTGAGTTCCACTATTGTTGCCGTTGTCTCGTCACTTGTAACCCAACCTTTGACAATCTCAACCAGCTTCATCATTGGCACTGGATTGAAGAAATGCATACCGATAATCTTGTCAGGTCTGTTTGTTGCTGCAGCAATCTCTGTGATTGAGAGTGCGGAAGTATTGGTAGCCAAGATCGTTCCAGGCTTACAGAGCTCATCCAATTCCTTAAACAATGCCTTCTTCTGCTCAAGATCTTCAGTAGCAGCTTCGATAATTAAATCTGCATCAGCTACAATGCTGATGTCCGTAGATCCTGTGATACGACCGAGTGCAGCATCTTTATCCTCTTCCGTAATCTTGCCTTTCTCAGCAAGTCTCGTAAGATTCTTCGTGACTGTTGCGATACCTTTCTCTACGGAAGTCTCTCTTCTTGCGCGAAGGACAACCTCGTATCCGTTCTGTGCGAGCACCTGTATGATACCAGCACCCATTGTTCCTGTTCCTAGTACACCGATCTTTTTCATTTCCTACCTCATTTCTACGATCAAAATCAATAATCATAACTCCAAAGCGACAATAATTATGCATGCCTTACATGATAATCTAAAGTACCTAGGCAGTTACAATAAAAAATGGGGATGAGCCGAGCCCAACAGAATACAACTTACCTTTACAATTACCTTTTAATTATACAGGCAAATGTCTACAATGACAATAAAAGGGACAGATTTCACTCTGTCCCCATAATAACGTCATATTTTTGTAAACTAAACTAACCGATAATCTTACGCATCTCTGCTTTATATGCTTCGACACCTGGCTGATTGAATGGATTGACACCCATCAAAAGCGCCGTAACGCCACAAGTCATCTCGAAGAAATACACAAGTTGACCAAATGTATACGCGGAAGTATCTGGAATGATAATCTCAATAATTGGCACATCAACAGATCTATGTGCAGCAATTACACCACGCATTGCAGCATTATTGTAATCATTTACAAATTTACCAGCATAAGGTGTCTCTACAGCATCTCCAATTTTGATATCATCATTTGGCTTGACAATCTCCAGAATTGTCTCGTAGAAAATCTGGTTTCCTTCCTGTAAAAATTGTCCCATAGAATGTAAATCCGTTGAGAAATTCAATGCAGAAGGCCATACACCCTTGCCATCCTTACCTTCGGACTCTCCATAAAGTTGAACCATCCACTGTCCAAAATAGAATAGATTTGGCTCGAAGAATCCGATGCCTTCGACCACCTTATCAAAATCCTGAAGGGCACGTCTTACGCAAGCATGCTCCTTTGCTGCTTCAAGTACAGCCCCTGTTGACGCATCCTTGACACCTTTGAATACTTCTCTGATATCAATTCCAGCGACAGCCATTGGAAGCAAACCAATTGGACTCATAACAGAATATCTTCCACCAAAATCATTCGGAATGACAAATGCCTTGTAGCCTTTTTCGTCAACTTCTGCTCTTAGCACACCCTTTTCTTTGTCGGTAACCGCGTATATACGAGCATTTGCCTCTTCTTCACCATACTTTTCAAATAATATATTCTTCAGTTCAGAAAATGCAAGTGATGGCTCAACGGTTGTGCCGGACTTAGAAAATTGACAAATTGTAATCTCTTCATCTTTGAGTGACTCGTACAATGCCTTGTGATAAGTACCACTCATATTGAAGCCAGCATAGACAATCACAGGCTCGCCGAGCTTTCCTTTTTTGAATCCACTACCGAGTACAAACTCATCAACAGCTCTTGTACCAAGATAGCTTCCACCAATACCGATTACAACAAATACACTTGACTTTGCGCGAATCTCATCAGCGACATCTTCAATCGACTTAATCAATGATTCCGGTGTCTCGTCTGCAACTCTCGCCCAACCCGTCATGTCTAGCTGTCCACTTTTAATTTCCTGGACATGAAGTTGTGCTTTTTCAGCATACCCCTTCGCCGTTTCTAAAATGCTAGAACTGATTTGAAAGTTTGTCTTAATATTACCCATAGTTATAATATCCTCCACTCACTACATCTCTTCTCAGTGACTTACTCACTAATAATCATTATCGCTTAAAATCTTCCATCGGTCAAGTCAGTCTGACATTTCGCCTACCTCGTCCGTCAAATTGCCCGTTATTTTCACACGATCATCACTACTATCACGACTCTCGCTGCTCTCGCTACTCTCACTGCTCTCGGAATATTCAGGAAGTACGAAGTGGAGCCAATCCCTTGCTTTCTGCGCACTCATGGTAGGTACATAATTTGTCAAGAAATTGTAAAAGCCAATTTTCTCATCATGAATCGCTTTATCAAGTGTCATCGATGGCTTCGTTGCATGTCCAACAAAAATCTTCGAAATCTCCGTTTTCTGTGCCTCTTCGGTATTATAATTTAACTCTTCATAGAGTTTTTCACCTGGTCTGAGTTCGGTAACCTTGATATCAATATCCACATAAGGAATCTTGTTTGATAACTTAATCATATTCTCAGCTAGATCCATAATGCGGACAGGTTCCCCCATATCGAGAATATAGATTTCGCCACCATTTGTCATGGATCCCGCTTGTATGACAAGACCAACAGCCTCTGGAATCGTCATAAAATAGCGTGTAATATCTCGATCTGTAACAGTCACAGGACCACCAGATTCAATCTGTTTTTTAAAGATTGGAATGACAGAACCGTTGGAACCAAGGACATTACCAAACCTCACAACAGCAAAACTCGTCGATGTATTCGCCGTCTTCTCCTGCACAATCATCTCGGAGATACGTTTTGTCGCGCCCATGACATTGGCGGGGTTGACAGCTTTATCTGTTGAAATCATGACAAATTTCTGAACGGCATATTCGTCGGCAAGATCAACCACAATCTTTGTGCCAAGCACATTGTTGACAATTGCTTCTTGTGGATTGTTTTCCATGAGTGGCACATGTTTGTGCGCCGCAGCGTGAAAGACGACATGTGGCTTATATTTTGCAAATGTCTGACGCATGAGATAGGGATCACGGATTGAGACAATCACGACTTCAACAGGAATGCCAGGATATTTTGTCTTAATCTCGTGCTCTAACTCAAACGAAGAATTTTCATAGATATCAAGGATGACGATGCGCCTTGGTTTAAATCGTGCAACCTGCCGGCAGATCTCCGAACCAATCGACCCGCCACCACCTGTCACCATGACAACCCTACCAGCTAGATATCCTGAAATCGCCCTCAAATTGAGCTTTACAGGATCGCGACCGAGCAAATCTTCAATCTTTACATCACGAAGCGCCTTTACACTCACTTTTCCATAGATTAAATCTTTGAGTGACGGGAGAATCTTAACTTGCGCGCTTGTCTTTCCAGCCTCTGTAACAACTTCTTTGATCTGCTTTGAGGTTGCAGAAGGAATCGCAATGACAATCTCATCAACTTCATACCTTCTTGCAAGCATACGTATATCCTTCGTCGTGCCAGCAACCTTGACGCCCATAATGACACAGCCTTTTTTTGCCAAATCATCATCCACCGCAACGACTACGGTATAGTCTGACGCACCTCGCATCTCTCGTATCAGCGAAGCACCCGCATTGCCTGCCCCAACAAGCATGACACGCTTCTTTTTATCAATCGTATCGTCCTTGCGTCGTGCAAAACCTGCCGATGAATGCGCCCGATGACCGTATACACGTCCATCATCCGCGCCAGAATGAACCGAGTCTACAGAATGAGCTGAATCAGCCGAGTTAATCGAGTTAATCGAGGCCGCTGAGTTAACCAAATCAACGGAATCTCCTTGCTTTGCAGCATGTTTCTTCCCATTTGCAACAATGACAAGCTTGCCTTTGTCATTTTCCCTACGTCCACGTCTCATGTGCACGCCAGGAAAAAAGGCATCAATCATGGTCAATCCTGCAGTACGAACGCTTCCAGAGCCTTTAACTTCCCCAATATAGCGATACAGGAAACGTATCCCACCTGTAAATACGCAATCCAGGATATATGCAATAATATATACAGACCTCGGTATCCCAGGCGATGCCTGCGTAAGAATGATAAATGCCATACATGCGAGATTACCAATCAAGCTTACACCAAGAATCTTAACTAAATCAAAGGAGCTCGCATAACGCCAAAGCATACGATACATGCTAAATAAATAATATGCGGCAACTTTAATCAGCGTCAATATAACAAAATATCTTGTATAGGTATGAAAATAATTTACAAATGACACACTATGCATATCAAATTCGAAGCGTATCAGATATGCAAAGAAATATGCCAAATTAAATGCAATGATGTCAAGTACAATGAGTACACCCATTCTTATATATTTTTTTCTTATTTCTAAATTGTCCACGAGTCCTCTTTAATATTAACGATTGTGATTATTCTGATATCACAATAAATAGAAATCCACCTAATATGATAGTACTCATCATACGAGGTGGGTTCAAGAGAAATGCAGTATCATATTTTTATTGTTATGCAAATGTCATAACTGAATACTATTTTTAATATTATAGCAATTAAACTTATACTAATCTCTGGCAAATAAATCTCTTGTATAAACTTTATCTTCTATATCGCGAAGTTCTGGCTCCATACGATTGGATACAATCACATCAGAAATCTTTACGAATTCCTCAAAATCTTTGATTACCCTTGAATGGAAGAACGAATCTTCTTTCAGTGTCGGCTCATATACGACAACCTCAACACCTTTTGCTTTGATTCGTTTCATGATACCTTGAATCGAGCTATACCTAAAGTTGTCCGAATCAGCCTTCATTGTAAGTCTGTAAATGCCTACAATATCGGGCTCCTTTTCTAGAATCTGGTTTGCAATAAAATCCTTACGTGTCGTATTGGCATCAACAATCGCACCGATGATATTATTTGGAACCTCATTGAAGTTGGCTCTCAATTGTTTTGTATCTTTTGGCAGACAGTAACCACCATAACCAAAGGATGGATTGTTATAATGACTTCCAATTCGTGGATCGAGTCCCACACCCTCAATAATCTGCCTACTATCAAGACCTCGCGCCTCTGCATAAGTATCAAGTTCATTGAAATAAGCAACTCGTAAAGCTAGATACGTATTGGAAAAGAGTTTGATCGCCTCTGCCTCTGTCGAGTGGGTAAGTAATACAGGAATATCTTCTCCAGACTTGACTGTCAAACCATCTGAACGTACAACATCAGCCTGCTGCGCTTGCTGAGATTCGCCGCCCGCACCCGCACCGCGTTTCAGCATATCTGCAATTTCTTGACCACGTGCACTCACTTCACCAACAACAATACGAGATGGATGTAGATTATCATATAACGCCTTGCCCTCACGTAAGAACTCAGGAGAAAAAAGTATATTATCTGTACCATAACGCGTACATGCATGCTTTGTATAACCAACAGGTACTGTCGACTTTATGATAAATGTTGCATCAGGTTTTATTGCAAGTACCTTCGTAATTACATCTTCCACAGTCGATGTATCAAAATAATCCTTTTTCTCATCATAATCCGTAGGCGTTGCAATAATCAAATAATCACCATGCTGGACCGCTTTCTCAAAATCTGTTGTAAAATCAACTTGAGACCTCTCGTGTTCAAGAAAATCCTCAATCTCCGCATCAACCAATGGAGAAATCTTCTTTTGTAGTTTCGAAATCTTCTCTTCAACGATATCATACGCAACGACATCCTCATGCTGCCCTAATAGCAATGCATTGGCTAAACCAACATAGCCCAGCCCAAAGACGCTCACTTTAATTGACATAGATACTCCTTTTCTATTTGTGTCCGAGATTTTTATGTATTCAAACATATTAATTATACCATATTGTTACGATAAGAATTTAATAATTAAGTCCAAATGCCCATAAGGGAATCGTATTTTGATGACCATACTCTATGTTATCTTTTACAATAAAAGATTTTCCCAAATCATAAATCTGCTTTCTATTTTTACTTTTCCCTCCAACTTCAAAGGTCATATCATCTATCATAAAATCAGAACGTGAAGATGCAAAGATGCGATTCTTGACACGCATCTGATTAAGGAAAACCGTCTCTCTGATATTTCCGATATCTGGTATTGTTTCAGATATCGCGAAAGCAAGATTTGTGTTATCGAGATAAATCTTATCTACCTTACCAAGTACGCCTAGACCTCTTGCATTTTCTCTCAACTGTGAAATCATGCCTGCTTTTTCAAGATAATAAATGTAATCAGCAATACTATTTTTACTTGACTCTATCATACTTGCCAATTTAGAAAAATTGGGTTTGAATGGCACACTGTCAGCAATAACAGCGAGTAACTTCAATAGTTTTCTGCTTGTAGAGACATTCATATTGGCAAAGATAGGTATATCCACTTCAATCGTCTGTACAACATCCCTGTGTGAGTGCTTTTTGCTCGATTATATTCCCTGTCTGAGGGATAATCAGCAAGCCTTGCAAGCGCACCTATCTACGCTTTCGCCATCAACCATTCACCAACAGTATGTGTCTCATCATCAAACTGTACGCCAACTTTATAAAGTTTCTTTCCGCTAGCAGTATAAGGAATCATATACCCTTTCTTATCAATCTGTGCCAACGCATCATCAGCACCGAAGCCCTGCTCGTCACGCGCAAGTTTGAACTCAAACACATAGACAGAATCTTTCGTAATCACAACCGCATCTGCTCGACCATGACTGCTACGAACCTCCGTCTGTGTAAACTGCCCCATCAAAGTAAAGATCAAAAAGAATGC
>JAISJM010000046.1 GCA_031261525.1 Eubacteriales Family XIII. Incertae Sedis bacterium | reverse complement strand
TCTGCATAAAAAGCAAGGGTAGATTTTCACACGCTCAGATTGTCAATCATTGCGTAACAAAGTGTGTCTGCAGCCACAGTAAGGATTAGCTTCCTTCTTTTTTGTGCGCACTAATCTTGCTTGCATTATGCAATCTGTCATTTGAATACTAATCCGCGATTCTATGTATTAATTTTTCTACCTCTATGGGCTATCTTGGCGTTTTGCGGAAACTCAAAGCAAATAAAAAGCTGACTAATCTCCCGACTAGTCAGCTGTATATCTTATATCACGTACGAACTACGATTATAACTTACGTTCGTTTCGAACTGTTCTACTAGGTGCTTTGGTACTTATCTAAATACTAAAACTAAGAACTTCTTTATAGAGCTTATAAAAAGAACTCCTATCCGTAATAAAACTTAAAACTATAACAATAGAACATCAATACTCTTAGAACGGTTGCACCTAGCAAGTACACTGATCACGAAATTATCTTTAATAAAAATTATAACTCCTCTAACTGTATACTTATCTTAAATTAGTTTTAATATCTAGAGTCTTTAAAATTTGTTACCGTGTGGATCAGAACTTATTCAATTGTCCTTCAATAACGGCTGAGTTCAAAACCCTTTTAAAATGACTGAGTTTAAAACTCTTTTAACGATCTTCGCAATCCTATCGCCTCTTCCAGCGTCCACCTACTTTTAGCGTGTATACTGTATTTTTGCAATCCTCGAATTTGTCTAAGTTGTGCTTTACTGTCGATTATTACCTATCTATGCACCTTCTAGAACTATCGAATCTACTCGCTCCTCTGATTGACGAAGATACTCACACGATAACGGGTAAAATAGCCTGGTTCATCCATATAATACCTCCTTTGGTGAGCAACGATAACTTCTAAATACCTTCAAAGAGTGACTGGATTCGGGCTCTACGTCCCAAACATCTTTGTCCACAAAGGTTACAAAAAGTTCCATAACAATTGTGATTCACTGTGTTATAATCTCTGCATCTCTTTGTAGTTCTTATAATACACCTAAATTTTCAAAATACAATAGCAATTTAGAAGGAATTTTTCACTAAAGATGTGAGGTGTTCGAATCGGATTGAACAAATGTTTGCAACTCCAGAATTTCTGCGTTATAATGGATATTAGTGATTAGAAAAGGGAAGTCTAACTGGAGGTATGATGCAGAACAATTCGTTGACAGGTGATTTTAAATTAGTATCGCCTTTCTCCATGATGGGGGATCAAGTTGATGCTGTTGATAAGCTAATCAATGGCGTCCATACCGGTAAAAAGTATCAGACGCTGCTCGGTGCAACAGGGTCAGGCAAGACCTTTACAATGGCAAATGTCATCGAAAAAATCAATAAGCCAACCTTGGTGATCTCGCACAATAAGACGCTTGCCGCACAACTTTGTGGTGAATTTAAAGAGTTTTTTCCTGACAATGCCGTTGAGTATTTTGTCAGTTACTATGATTATTATCAGCCAGAGGCGTATGTGCCATCTACCGATACCTATATCGATAAAGATTCGCAGATCAATGATGAAATTGACAGACTTCGCCATTCAGCGACGGCTGCACTTAGCGAACGCAACGATGTCTTGATCGTTGCATCTGTAAGCTGTATCTACGGTCTTGGTTCACCAATTGATTATGAGGAAAAGGTTCTTTCGCTCAGACCAGGAATGGTTAAAAGCCGCGATGATATCTTAAGAAAACTCGTTGATAATCAGTATAGTCGCAACGATATCGGTTTTGATCGAGGCAATTTTAGGGTACGCGGAGATGTTGTTGACATTTTCCCTGCGGGCGCGGAGACTGCCGTACGCGTGGAATTGTTTGGTGATGAAGTGGAGCGAATTGTTGGTTTGAATCCACTTACGGGTGAGATTTTGAACAAGATGCAGCATATTGCAATCTTTCCAGCCAGTCACTATGTGACGAGCAAAGAAGGCATGGAGCGGGCTGTTAATTCAATTGAGGCGGAGCTAGAAGAGCGACTTGCGGAGTTTAAATCACAGAATAAATTACTTGAGATGCAGCGTCTCGAACAACGGACTCGATATGATATTGAGATGCTTCGCGAGATTGGAATCTGTAAGGGGATTGAGAATTATTCGCGCCATTTGGTTGGACTAGAGCCAGGGATAAGGCCGTATACTTTAATTGATTATTTCCCAGATGATTTCTTATTGATGATTGATGAGAGTCATGTCATGTTGCCGCAGTTACGCGCAATGTATGCAGGCGATCGATCACGAAAATCCTCTTTGGTTGATTATGGATTTAGACTACCATCTGCGCTTGACAACAGACCACTTCAATTTGAAGAATTTGAGAAAGTAACGGGACAGACGATTTATGTGAGTGCGACGCCATCTGCTTTTGAAATAGATCAAAGCGGTGGCATCAGTGCAGAGCAAGTCATCAGACCGACGGGACTTCTGGATCCGATTGTGGAGGTTCGCCCAGCAACGGGTCAGGTCGATGATTTGATTTCCGAGATTCGCCGTGTAACCGCAGGCAACGAAGAGGCGCGTGCACTTCTTGACGCGGCGATGAAGACTGCGATGGAAGCGGGCGAGGAGGCGAGTACTTTTGTGCCGGAAGGCAGGCGCGTGCTCATTACAACGCTGACCAAGAAAATGGCGGAAAGCTTGACGGATTACCTTGATGCCGCAGGGATCAAAGTAAGATATATGCACAGTGATATTGTGGCGCTTGAGCGCATGGAGATTTTAAGAGATCTGCGGCGTGGTGATTTTGATGTGCTTGTCGGTATCAATTTGCTTCGAGAGGGATTGGATATTCCAGAAGTCAGTCTCGTGACAATTTTAGATGCCGACAAACAAGGATTTTTGAGAAATTATACATCTTTGATTCAGACAATCGGTCGGGCGGCGCGTAATGCGGAAGGACGCGTCATCATGTATGCCGATGCGATCAGTCCTGCGATGCAGATGGCAATTGACGAAACAGCACGAAGAAGAGAGGTTCAGATCGCCTATAATAAAGCCAATGGCATCACGCCGACAACGATTCGCAAGACCATTCGGGACGTGATTGAAATTACGTCCGATGCGGATACGGATGATATCATCGGTGAGGGACTCAATAAGAATGAGATGACGCGCAAAGAACTTGCTGCCTATATCAAGAAGCTCGAAAAAGAGATGAAGGAAGCTGCCGCGCAGTTAGAATTTGAACGTGCCGCAATGCTGCGAGATCGATTGCTCGAACTGCGGGCGTAGACTAGAATCAAGGACATAAAATATAGGTACCACAACATAGAAAGGTTAAGCATGCAAAAAGATTTAATTATTAAAGGTGCTCGTGAGCACAATCTGAAAAATATTGACGTGACCATTCCGAGGGATAAACTCGTTGTTCTGACGGGACTTTCTGGCTCTGGTAAAAGTTCTTTGGCTTTCGATACCATTTATGCAGAGGGACAGCGCCGCTACATGGAGAGTATCTCCGCCTATGCGAGACAATTTTTAGGGCAGATGGAGAAGCCTGATGTCGACTATATTGAAGGACTTTCTCCCGCAATTTCAATCGATCAAAAGACAACAAATAAGAATCCTCGATCGACGGTTGGTACGGTTACCGAGATTCATGATTACCTTCGATTGCTTTATGCGCGAATTGGTGTTCCGCATTGTCCGCAATGTGGCAAGGAAATTAAATCACAGAGCATTGACCAGATTGTCGATATGTGTATGGACTTAGGGGAAGGCACAAAACTTACTGTGATGGCGCCAATCATTCGGGAACGAAAGGGTACCCATGAGAAAGTCCTAGAACGCATTCGTAAAGAGGGCTATGTCAGAGTACGCGTGGACGGCACGATCCAACGTCTTGATGAAGATGAGATTTCTCTCGGTAAGACTTTTAAACATAGTATAGAGATTGTAATCGACCGTATTGTTGTGAAGCCAGGTGCTGAGACAAGGCTTACAGAGTCGATTGAATCTGCACTACATGAAGCGGAGGGGCTTGTACTTACGCATATTACATATGGAGAGAATCATCCTGAAGGAAAGAAATCTGGTGATGAGGAAGAAAAGCTCCTTTCTACAAAGTTATCCTGCCCAGATTGCGGGATCAGTATTGAAGAGCTAGAACCACGTATGTTCTCTTTTAACAGTCCATTCGGCGCTTGCCCCGTATGCAATGGGCTCGGCTTTATTCAGTCCATTGACCCCGACTTAGTCATTACAGATCAGGAAAAGTCCATCCCACAAGGTGCACTCTCAAAGGTCTTTGCGACGATGGAATATTCAGGATTTTATCGTCAGATTATCAATGCCCTTGCAGATTATCATGGTGTCGATGTGCATACACCATACAATAAATTACCTGCGAAGTTTAAGAAAGAATTGCTCTATGGTACGGGCGCTCGCAAATTAAAATATACCTATAAGAGCCAATCATCAGGTCGCATCAGCAATATGAACCATACTTTTGAGGGTGTCATCAACAATATGGAGCGACGCTATCGCGAATCCAATTCTGAATTTATCAAAGATCGCATGGAGCTCTATATGCGTATGGCGCCTTGTGACGAATGTCATGGCAAACGTCTCAAAAAAGAGATTCTTGCAGTCACTGTCGGCAATAGAAATATTGCAGATTTTTCGGAGATGGCTGTTCGTGATTCACTAGAATGGATTACAAAGCTGAAATTGAACAAGACGGATACGCAGATTTCCTATCAGATTCTAAAGGAGATTCGAGAAAGATTAGCATTTTTGGTAAGCGTTGGTTTGGATTATCTCACATTGAGTCGAAATTCTGGGACATTATCGGGCGGAGAAGCACAGCGCATCCGATTGGCGACACAGATTGGTTCCAGTTTGATTGGTGTCATGTATATTCTTGATGAGCCATCGATTGGACTGCATCAGAAAGACAATGAAAAACTGCTTGCAACATTGAGACAATTGACAGATTTGGGCAATACGCTTCTCGTTGTTGAACATGATGAAGATACGATGCATGCCGCAGATTATATCATTGATATCGGTCCTGGTGCAGGTGTGCATGGTGGCTATGTCATTGCGGAAGGTACCGCCGAACAGATTATGTCGAATCCCGAATCGATTACCGGACAGTATCTTTCTGGTGCAAAATCGATTCTTATTCCGCAAGAACGTCGTGCAGGCAACGGCAACAATATCACGATTAAGGGCGCTTCTGAGAACAATTTACGCAATATCAATGTAAAGTTCCCCTTGGGCAAATTAATCTGCGTCACAGGCGTCTCAGGCAGCGGAAAGTCTACGCTCGTCAATGAGATTCTATATAAGTCACTTGGAAAGGCAATCAATCGTAGCAAGGAGAAACCTGGTGCACATAAAAAGGTTCTTGGTTTGGAGCACATCGATAAGATTATTGACATCGATCAGTCACCCATTGGCCGTACGCCGAGATCGAATCCAGCAACTTATACCAAATTATTTAACCATATTCGCGACATTTTCGCATCGACACCTGAGGCAAAGATTCGTGGCTATGAAAAAGGTCGATTCTCTTTCAATGTGAAAGGTGGACGATGTGAGGCTTGTAAGGGTGATGGCATCTTACAGATCGAGATGCATTTTTTGCCTGATGTATATGTACCATGTGAAGTCTGTAAAGGGCGCAGATATAATCGTGAGACACTCGAAGTGAAGTATAAAGGCAAAAATATCTACGAGGTTCTTGAGATGACGGTAAGCGAAGCACTAGAATTCTTCGCGCATATTCCTGCGATGGAACGCATTCTTGGTACTTTGGAGGATGTTGGGCTTGGCTATATCAAGCTTGGACAGCCATCGACACAGCTGTCAGGTGGCGAAGCACAACGCGTGAAGCTTGCTGCAGAGCTCAGTAAGCGGGGCACTGGTCATACGATGTATATCTTGGATGAGCCGACAACGGGTCTTCATTTTGCGGATGTCGATAGGCTCGCTTATGTGCTCGACCGACTTGTGGATCAAGGCAATACCGTCGTCGTCATAGAACATAATTTGGATGTCATTAAGCGTGCAGATTATATTGTAGATCTTGGTCCAGATGGTGGTGATCGTGGTGGCGATATTGTCGTGTGTGGTACCCCCGAAGAGGTCGCCGCATGTGACGAATCATATACAGGCGAGTTTTTAAAGAAAATATTATAATGAAGAATATTATAACGAAGAGTATTATAACGAAAGACATTGCTATACGCAACAACGGGAATCGTGTAGCGATTATCCCAATCTTCGTGCCGCACGCGGGGTGTCCACATGATTGTGTGTTTTGTAATCAACGCAGAATTACAGCACATTCGGAGGCGTCCACACTTGAAGAAATCCATAAAATTGTTGATCGGAATCTGACGACGATTCATGCGAAGAATCATGCAAAAGAGGATATACATACGGAGATTGCTTTCTTCGGAGGAAGCTTTACCGCAATCGATGTGGCTGAACAGGAACAGTATCTAGGGATTGCGAAAGAGCTGAAAGCCGTTGGGAAAATTGATGGCATACGCATATCGACAAGACCTGACTGTATCGACGATGTCGTGATTGCTAGGCTGAAGAGCTATGATGTTGATTTGGTTGAACTCGGTGCGCAGTCCTTTGACGATGACGTACTGATTGCGTCCAATCGCGGTCATAGCACTTCTGATGTTGCATGTGCGATGAAAAGACTAAAGGCCGCTGGATTTCAGACTGGACTTCAACTTATGGTTGGGCTTCCAGGTGATACAAAAGCGAAGTCTATCGAATCTGCGCGGCGTGCTGCAGCACTTTCACCAGATGTTGCAAGAATTTATCCAGTGGTCGTCTTAAAGGACACGGCACTCGCTGATCAGATGTGCGATGGTCGTTATATCCCATGGGCTGAACTCGAGATGGTCGATACGGTCAAAGAGATGTACAAGATACTTACAGAATCAGGTGCAAATGTCATCCGCGTTGGGTTGAAAAGCACTGACAACATCCGTAATGACAGCGAAAGCGTGCTTAGCGACTATCATCCAGCCTTCTTTGAGTTGGTGTTATCGGAGATTGCACTCGAAACGATGATTCGTGTGTTTGATGCACAGAACCGAGACGAATGATGTGACGAATATTGTGATAAACGTTTTGAGGAACGTTTTGAGGAACGTTTTGAGGATACAAAACAACATAGCTTGGATAAGCTTGAGAAACGAATTTCAATTTTTGTCTCAAATAAATCCATGAGCATTGCCGTTGGTCATAAAGGAAAAAATCGGGCATATCTAAAGAAACGATATCCCGATTTTTCGATTCAATTTATTGAAGACAAAGATTTAAAACCGATGGTGCTAAAACTTGATGTGATTGGTGTTACTGATGTTTTGTATGAAGAATAAACTTGAGATGGATAAAGTTCGGTTTATCCAAGATATATCTCCAGCTTGCTCATTACCTCATGGATATCAATCGGTTTGCCAAGATGATCGTTCATACCAGATAAGATTGCCTGTGCAATATCATCCTTAAATACATTGGCGGTCATCGCTATGATTGGGATTTGTTTTGCATCTTTTGATTGAGATGCTCGGATTTCTTTTGTCGCTTCATATCCATCCATTTCTGGCATCCGAATATCCATAAAGATTAAGTCATAGGTACCATTGCTCGCTTCAAACATCTCGACAGCTTCTTTTCCATTCTCGGCGTACTCGATTGTAACATGTGTCGGTTCCAATAGTGCTGCAACGATTTCACGATTGATTTCAACATCTTCGGCGAGAAGAATCTTCTTATTCGTGAAGTCATGTATGTCCATATCCTCTATCAGAATCTCTTCTAGCGGACATTCGCCTACTTGTAGGTGTATGTCTACGGTGAACGTGGAACCTTCATTTGGTGTTGATATTGCCCAGATGCTTCCGCCCATAAGTTCAACAATCTGCTTACTAATTGTCAGCCCGAGTCCTGTACCCCCAAATCTCCTTGACGTACTATTGTCGGCCTGTTCAAAGGTATGAAAGAGCCGTGGCATCTGCTCCTCTGTAATGCCGATTCCTGTGTCAGCGATGGAAATGCGAATGGCGCAAAATTCATCGTTCTGTCCAGTCAAATGGGCATTAAGGGATATACTTCCTTCTTGTGGCGTAAATTTAATGGCATTTGAAAGTAGATTCGTGATAACCTGCGCTAATCGTTGCTTATCACCGATGAGGTATTGTGGAATGGCTGAATCAATGTCCAATGTAAAGTGCTGTTGCTTGGCATTGATATCATAATTCATAACGGTCATGATATTGTCAATCATCTTTGTAAAATCAAAAGATTCTTGAGAGAGTTCCAGTTTATTTGCTTCAATTTTGGACATATCAAGAATGTCATTGATGACACCGAGCAATTGTGTGGATGCCATCTGTATCTTTTGTACGTTGGTTTTATGCAATTCGAGATCATCTGAGTTTTCAAGAATGGTTGTCATACCAAGGATAGCATTCATCGGTGTACGCATCTCATGTGACATTTGCGCAAGAAAATCTCCTTTGGCTTTGCTTGCCGCTTCCGATTTGATTTGTTCCCGTCTGAAAAGTGCATAGACACCTTTTGTGATTAGACCGATAAATAGACCTGATACGACAATGGAGATGATATTGTCGGCATAATGTTGAAAGACATCGAGTGGAATAATAAAACTATTGTGATATCGGTCGAGGAGATAGCACGAAACGATGATAATCAGGTGAATCCCCATGAAGATGAAGAATGCGCTCCCTTCCGATAAGAGGAAGATGAGAATCATGGTCAATACGTAATAGGCTGCCATACCACCGTTGCTTCCGCCATTTGCAAGGAATACCAGGGGAAACAGAACATCACAGAATCCAAGAATTACGGCAATTCTACCGTATTTGTGAATATTGTATTTGTTGCACAGGTATAAGAGAAGTGCCGCACTGAGAATCATGATGAATTTGACAATCATCATGAGTAGGTGTGAATGCTCGATGATATGACCAATTGCTGATGTGAGCAGTGCAAATATTCCGACAACGCAGACAAGGTTGAAAACCCTTGCGTCAAAAGTAAGTTCATCCGTAAAGATGTATTTATTCATAAAGCTTTTAACAAATTTTATCATGGAATTAGTATATCATATAAAATCTTTGTGATAAAAAAAGCTTGCGGTTGTAACAAAATGTCACGAAACTGTTACAATCACAAGCGATTCGAATCCTAATTTGATGCACTTGGTTCTTCTATACCATTTTTAAGCGCAATGGCGCCACCGCGTGCAACATCCAAAATTTCATAGCCAGATAACAAATCGATAAGCAAATCAATCTTTTCTGGTAAATCAGAATGTTCAATCATGAGTGTTGTATGACTGATATCGACAATCTTGCAGTCCATAATCTTCGCTAAGTCAACGATTTCGCTTCGTTGTTCCTTGTGAACTTGGATTTTAATCAAGACAATTTCTCTTCGCGTTGTCTCACTAGGTTTGAGGTGCTCGATTTTGATGACGTCTTCTAATTTGAGCATCTCTTCTTCTGCTTGCTTCGCGACATATTCATCCCCTTGAATGACGACAGTCATACGTGTCGTCTCATCGCCAGGCATTGGACCAGCGGTGATGCTCTCGATATTGAAGTTTCGTCTTGCAAGCAATACAGAGATGCGTGAAAGTACGCCAGGCTTGTTGTCCATAATGACACCGATATTGTGATTCATATATTCCTCCTGTCATAATCGTAAATGAAGTTTATTGTGATGGTGCTTGTGAATTTACGGCTATTATATCATAGTAGGAATTTTTTTGATACTTGATTTTCCATGCTTATTGTGGGAAAATAAGACACTGTGAGATAAACACTGTGATTAATACGCTGTAAAAAATAAAATTTTCAGATATTTTATAGGGGAGAAGAAATATGATAGAAATTAGATGGCATGGTCGAGGAGGCCAGGGGGCAAAGACGGCGGCGCTGCTGCTTGCAGATGTGGCATTTACGGCTGGTATGTATGTGCAAGGCTTTCCAGAGTACGGTCCAGAGCGTATGGGAGCGCCAATTACGGCATATAACAGGTTGGACGATCATGTGATACGTGTACATTCCAACATTTATGAGCCTGACATTGTTGTCGTGGTAGATGAGACACTCATCAAAGCGGTGGACGTGACGGCAGGGTTGAAGCCAGGCGGCAAGCTTCTGATTAATTCGAAACGTAGGGCGGAAGATATTCTGAAAGAATTTCCTGAGATTAATGCGGAAATATATGTCATTGATGCTGCAGATATTTCTATCAGGTATATCGGGAAAAATATCCCAAATTCTCCACTTCTGTCAGCCGTTGCAAGACTCACCGGATTGATTCCTGAAGCTGAATTTATGAAGAGCGTTGAAGAGGCGATTTCTCATAAATTTGCAAGCAAGCCTGCGGTGATTCAGGGCAATGTCGATAGTATCAAGGAATCGTGGAATGCAGTAATCAGGATTAATGAGTAAGGGACAAGGGGAGAAGTGCAAATGTCAAAAATAGATTTGATGAAGCATGTAAACGAGCAGAGCCCGTGGCAGGATGTCACGCAAGGTACGCACGTCTACGGCTCAGGAAATAGTGAGTTCTTTAACACGGGTGATTGGCGTACGTCGATTCCAAAATGGCATCCAGAGAGTTGCAAGCAATGTCTGCTATGCTTTCCTGTGTGCCCAGATAGTTCTATCATTGTAAGAGAAAAAAAGAGGGAAGACTTTGATTTCTTTCATTGTAAGGGCTGCGGCATCTGTGCAAAGGTATGCCCATTTGGTGCCATTTCCATGCATGAGGAAGGGGGAGAAGCGTAGATGAGTGATTACAAATATCCCAAAATCGATAAAAAGAGCAAAGCACCTGCATTTCGCGAGCGCATGAGTGGCAACGAGGCGGTATCTTATGCGATTCGTCAGATTGATCCAGATGTTATTGCGGCATTTCCAATCACGCCCTCCACAGAAATTCCTCAGTATATCTCAAAATACAAAGCGGATGGCAAGATTTCAACGGAATTTGTTACAGTGGAAAGTGAACATTCCGCAATGTCCGCCTGTATCGGTGCTTCGGCATCAGGTGTACGTGCGATGACCGCAACGAGTTCCGCTGGTATGGCATTGATGTACGAGCTACTTTATGTCGCGGCATCGGACAGATTACCTGTTGTTATGGCAGCGGTCAACAGAGCGCTCACAGGCCCCATCAACATCAATGCAGATCATTCGGATTCCATGGGTGCAAGGGATAGCGGATGGATACAGATTTACAGTGAAAATGCCCAAGAAGCCTATGACAACATGCTCATGGCACATCGTATCGGGGAGCATCCTGATGTAAAATTACCTGTCATGATTTGTCAAGATGGATTCATCACATCTCATGCAATCGAAAATATTTTATTGGAGTCGGATGAATTTGCCAAAGAATTTGTTGGGGAATACACTCCTGAAAAGTTCTTGCTCAATACAAAAGAGAGCCTCGGCGTCGGTCCTTACGGTATCAGCCCCTATTACATGGAGGCGAAGCGTGGTCAAGAGCAAGCGATGGAAAATGCGCGAGAAGTCATTGCACAGATTAGCAAGCTTTATTCCGATGCAACAGGCAGGTTGTATGACTTCTTTGAAGCATACAGGATGGACGATGCCGAATATGCGATTCTTATCATGGGATCTGCATCAGGCACGGCAAAGGACGCAGTTGACAATCTCAGAGCTGAAGGGAAAAAAGTCGGTTTAATCAAACTGAGAGTATTCAGACCATTTCCATTTGACAAAATTGCGCAGGCACTTTCAAAGGTCAAGGGTCTTGCAATCATGGATCGAAGTGAAGGATTCTCGGCTTCTGGTGGTCCGCTCGGCGCAGAAGTACGATCTGCGTTGTACGGCAGAGTAGATGGAATCAAGACAATCAACTACATCTATGGTCTCGGTGGACGTGATATGCGCGTCCGAGATTTTGAAGACATTTATGCAGAAATCATGGCAATCAAAGCAGACGAAATTCCAGAGTTGTACAAATATTACGGCGTACGCGAACGATAAACAGTTGCAAGAATTGGAGATGAATATAAAATGGCTTTTGGACAATACAATTTAAAAGACGAAGCAAGCAAGCCTGAACGGCTTACTGCTGGGCACAGAATGTGTGCTGGCTGTGGTTCTACAATCGGTGTACGCGCAATCCTTAGAGCGCTGAACCCTGAGGATAGAGCCGTCATTACCTCTGCAACAAGTTGTCTTGAGGTAAGCTCATGCAATTATCCATACACATCGTGGGAAGATAGTTTCATTCACACGGCATTTGAAAATGCAGCAGCAACAACGTCTGGTGTTGCCGCTGCTTATGATGCATTGAAGAAAAAAGGGAAACTCGATGAGACGTACAAATTCATCACGTTTGGTGGTGATGGCGGCACGTATGACATTGGTTTTCAATCATTATCGGGGGCAATGGAACGTGGGACGGATATGGTCTATGTGTGCTATGATAATGAAGCGTACATGAATACAGGGATTCAGCGAAGTTCGTCAACTCCACTTTATGCAGATACGACGACCTCGGCAATCGGTACCCATTCTGATGGTAAGGTTCAAAATAAAAAAGATCTTACGAAAATCATGGCGGCTCACCATATCCCATATGTGGCGCAGACGACTTATCTGAGTAATTTCAAGGACATTCATCAGAAAGCTCGGACTGCAATTTATACGGAAGGTCCTGCATTTATCAATGTTCTTGCGCCATGCCCACGTGGCTGGCGATATAAGGAAGATGCGCTGATGGATATCACAAAGGCTGCTGTTGAGACTTGTGTGTGGCCATTGTTTGAAGTCGTAGAGGGCGAATGGATTCTGAATTATGAACCAAAGAAAAAATTGCCTGTCGAAGAATATCTAAAATTGCAAGGTAGATTCAAGCATTTGTTTAAGCCAGGCAACGAGCACCTGATCGCACAGATTCAAGATGGGGTAGATGCGCGTTGGGAAGAGCTTAAACAACTTTGCCAAGTCGTCTAAGAAGATGCGTGCGATCTTCGCCCATCTTGCATCCGAAACTCACATGCGTCATCCTCACATCGTAATTCATACGCTGCGGGTGCCTTATGTGTGTTTCGGACGCAACCTGAACGAAGCTTGCACGCATCATACATACATACATACATATATATATATCAGATATATATCTGAAAAAATCAGCCAAAATAGTCGAAATTGGAGTATCTTTTGTCATATCGAGTCAGCTTACAATCCTTTGAGGGTCCGTTTGATCTTCTTGTATATCTTATAGAAAATGCTGAGATGAATATCTACGATATCAGTATATCGCAGATTACATCTCAGTATTTAGAATATGTGCTTGCACTTGAAGAAAGCAATGTCATGGACACTGCGGAGTTCATGGTTCTTGCGGCGACGTTGATTGAACTGAAAAGCAAGCTGATGCTACCTCGGCTTTCAGATACCGACGAAGAGGCTGAGGATCCTCGAGAGGATCTCGTCCTTAAATTACTTGAATATAAGAAATACAAACGTCTTGCGACTCATCTTGCAGACCGTTTTGAATACGGGTCGCTCTTTCTGGAGAAGCCTGCTGAAAATCTCGAGCCGTACGAAAAAGAGCGTGAAGAATTTCTCAAGATGGATATCGAGATGTTTATGCAGGCATTTTCAAATTTTATCTATAAGAAACGAAAAGATACAGAACTTGCCTCCATTCAAGATAAGATTCGCCATGAGGCACTCAGTCTTGAACAGAAAAAAGATATCATTCGGGACCGATTGTCGAAACTCAGTTCCGAAGAAGAGGTTCTTTTTAAAGATCTCATTACGTTGAAAGATGGTACTGATGCCGAGAAGACTTATGATGAAGTGTTGACCTTTATTTCTGTTTTAGATATGACACGGCAGGGCGAGATGTGGGCGGAGCAGGATCGTAATTTTGATGATATCCGTCTGCGCGCACTGGAGCTTGCGGAGATTGGTTCGGATACGAAATCAGAAGATTGGAACTAAGAGGAGATATATGCTACAGAAACGAGATAAAATAAAAAGCGCTTTAGAGTCGATTATGTTTATATTTGGAGAGCCGCTAGATCCAAAAGATGCTGCGAAAGCACTTGATATGGAGAAAGAAGACTTGATTCCGTATTTTATGGAACTGCAAGATGAATACGACAATGACTTCAGAGGAATCCGTATCCGTGAGATTGCAGGAAAGTACCAGTACGTGACAATAGAGGAAAATGCCGAATATGTTCGTGCAATCGTCAGTCCTGCTCGTGAGAAGAAATTATCACAGGCAGCGCTTGAAGTTCTTGCCATTGTGGCGTATAAGCAGCCTGTGACAAAAGCACAGATTGATTCCATTCGCGGTGTCAAGAGTGACCGCGTACTCGAGGGGCTTATCGTCAAAGATTTGGTAAAGGATGCTGGTCGAGGGAATGCAATTGGACGACCGATTCTTTATCGCACGACGGATGTATTTTTAAGACATTTGAATCTGAGTAGCATTAAAGATCTTCCGGAAATTGAAGATGTTGAGGATGTCATTATCTCAGAAAGTGATGAATTGCTGTCAATGGGACAGACAATGCTCGATTTAGAGTGATATCTTAATTGTGTGATTTAAATATATAATTGCGATTTGGTATACAATATATTGTATACCATCTTTTTTGCCATTTGGGGTGAAATATTACTAGACTCATTTTGTCAAGTATGTACTGCAAAATAGAATATGACATCTTGTTTACATATATGCGATAGAAATGTGAAATTAATAAAGTACATTGACTTATACTACATGTGGTGTATATAATAATTAAGCACCCATACATACGGATGTAAAAAACACGTGATACACAACAATAGTTATTTGACTGAAAGGCGGCACACAATGTTCACAAGTATTAAAAAAAGAGACGGACGTACATCAACCTACAATATTTCAAAGATTGAGTCAGCAATCTCAAAAGCGATGATTGCCAACAATCGTCCAGATACAAACGTAAGCGCAAAATTGGCAAAGTTGGCAGAAGATCAGCTTTTTGCACAATTTGGCAACGCCTCTCCAGAAGTGGAGGCAATACAAGATGTAGTAGAAGATGTTCTTATGGAGAATGGTTATCCCAACGTAGCGAAAGGCTATATCCTTTATCGTGCAGAGCGAAGCAAAGTTCGTGAGATGAACACCAATCTCATGAAGACACTCGATGAGTTGACATTTGCCGCCGCTGGGGATAGTAATATGAAACGTGACAATGCCAATATCGATGGCGATACGGCGATGGGTGTCATGCTAAAGTACGGTTCTGAGAGTGCAAAGGATTATTACGCGAAGTATATCTTGACACCAGAGCAGCACAAGGCACACTCTGAAGGAGATATCCATATTCACGATTTTGATTTCTATACGTTGACGACGACCTGTTGTCAGATTGATATCAAGCGACTATTTGAAAATGGATTTTCAACAGGTCATGGACACCTACGAGAGCCAAACAGCATCCATAGCTATGCGGCACTTGCTTGTATCGCGATTCAGTCCAATCAGAATGATCAACATGGTGGACAGAGTATTCCAAATTTCGATTATGGACTTGCGCTCGGCGTAAAGAAGACATTCCGAAAGATTTATATCAGCAATTTTGCAAAGGCACTCAACTTGCTTGTTAACGAGGATACGACACGTGATGACGTAAAAGCTCGAATCAATTCCGTGAAGGATAATTACAACAAGATTCCTGAACTCAATATGGATGAGGAGTATCTTGCGGCTGAGAGAGTTGCATTTGCTGACCTGATTAAAGATGATGAGATGTATGACCGCGTGCAGAGTTTTGCATACACACATGCGGAACAGGAGACCGAGAAGGAAGTACATCAAGCAATGGAAGCTGTCGTGCATAATTTGAACACGATGCATTCAAGAGCTGGTGCACAGACGCCATTTTCAAGTATCAATTATGGTACAGATACTTCACCAGAGGGTCGTATGATTATCCGTAATGTATTATTGGCAACGGAAGCTGGACTCGGTGGCGGAGAGACACCAATCTTCCCAATTCATATCTTTAAAGTAAAAGAAGGCATTAATTACAATGAAGAGGATCCAAATTATGATTTATTCAAGCTTGCTTGCCGCGTAAGCGCGAAGAGACTCTTTCCAAACTTCTCTTTTCTCGATGCTCCTTTCAACCTTGCTTACTATCAGGAAGGCAAGCCTGAGACGGAAGTAGGCTATATGGGTTGCCGGACAAGAGTACTTGGCAACACCTATGATCCGGACAATGAGATTGCGTTTGGTCGCGGAAACTTGAGTTTTACTTCAATTAACTTGCCACGTATCGCGATTAAATCACATGGCGATGTTACATTCTTCTTTGAGGAACTTGAGCGCAAGATGGATTTATGTGCACAGCAATTGCTAGACCGATATGCAATTCAAGCGAAGAAGCGCGTTCGTAACTTCCCGTTCCTCATGGGACAGGGTGTGTGGATTGGCTCAGAGGGTATGCATGCCGATGACGAAATTGGTGAGATTCTCAAGCATGGTACACTTTCAATCGGATTCATTGGACTTGCAGAAGCATTGAAATCACTCATGGGTGCACATCATGGTGAGTCTGAAGCAGCGCGCAATATGGGACTTGAAATTGTCGGCTTTATGAGAACCTATCTTGACAGAAAGAGTCAGGAAACGCACATGAATTTCTCATTGCTCGCAACACCAGCAGAAGGTTTATCTGGTAGATTTGTACGTTTGGATCAGAAAAAATTTGGTACGATTGAGGGCGTAACGGACAGAGAATATTACACAAATGGATTCCATGTTCCTGTATACTACAATATCGGTGCCTTTGAGAAGATTGAGATTGAAGCACCTTACCACAATTTGACAAACGCTGGACATATCTCTTACGTGGAATTAGATGGCGATGCATCTTCCAATATCGACGCATTTGAAAGTATCGTGCGCTGTATGAAGGAAGCGGGCATTGGTTATGGTTCCATCAACCATCCCGTAGACAGAGATCCAATCTGTGGATACAACGGCATCATTGATGACGTGTGCCCAGGATGTGGTCGCCACGAAGAAGATGGCCCTTATGGATTTGAGAGAATCAGGCGTATCACAGGATATCTCGTCGGTACACTCGATCGTTTCAACGATGCGAAGAAGGCTGAAGTTGCTGACAGAGTAAAGCACAATGTAGCATCTCTACCTGGTGAAGAACTCGAACGCACCGAAGTTGCAAATGTCGCACATATTGCTTCCGAAGAGAAAGCCGTATGAAAAAATACAATTTGTACTGTTGATGAATGATGAATGATGAATGAATGAAGATGATAGAGACGAACGATTTCGATAGTTCGTCTCTTACTATAATGGAGGCAAACATATGATTCGAGTTTCTGGCTTTCAGAATGATTCGATCGTGGATGGCCCTGGATTGCGATTCACACTCTTTGTACAAGGGTGTGAGTTTCATTGTCCGGGTTGCCATAATCCCGATACGCAGTCATTAGAAAGCGGTAAGTTTTATGATGCGGATGCAATTTGGGCGATGATTGATCGCAATCCGATATTGACAGGTGTAACCTTTTCTGGTGGAGAACCACTGCTTCAGGCTGCGGAATTATTACCTCTTGCGGAGAAGATTCGCGCAAAGGGGCTTGAACTCGCCATCTATACAGGCTATACTTGGGAAGAGATTTATTGTGATGATGCCGATTCTAAAGATGACAATTGTACCAATAAAGATGCAATGCGTGCGTTGCTTCGCCTTGCAGATACGATTATTGATGGTCGATTTATCTTGGCGCAGCGCAGTCTCACGCTTCGATTCAAAGGATCTAGGAATCAGAGAATTATAGATGTGGCGAAGTCACTTGACGCGATGGATGCTGCACAATCAGCAATATCAACTTATGCGCCAATTGTGCGCACAGAAGAAAGATGGGGATATTCATTTAATGAGAATCAATAAGTATATTGCAGTGTGCGGTATTGCGAGTCGACGAAAAGCAGATGAAATCGTAAAAAGAGGCGACATCAAAGTGGATGGGCTGAGGATTACGGAGCTTGGGTTCGATGTACCAGATGGCTCGACGGTTACTTATCAAGGTCGGATTATCAAGCCAGAAGGTAGAAAAGTCTATGTTGCATTGAACAAGCCAAAAGGATTCATCACGACAACGCAAGATGAGAAAGACCGCTTGACGGTGCTTGATTTGGTCAAGGATATCGATGAGCGCGTATTTCCTGTTGGGCGTCTGGATGAAGACACTTCTGGATTATTGATTCTTACCAATGATGGTGAATTTGCGAATAAGCTCATGCATCCAAAAAATCACGTACAAAAGACTTATCGAGCGAAAGTTTTGGGTGACTTTACACGAAAGCGCGAGGCATTGCTTCGTAAAGGTGTAGATATTGGTGGCTATATTACGAAACCAGCTGAGGTCAATTTGATAAAACAGGCTCCAAAATATTCAATCGTCGAGATTAAGATTTCAGAAGGGAAAAATCGTCAAGTACGGAAAATGTTTTCAGCAGTCGGCAATAAAGTGATGGAATTGGAGCGTACTGCGATAGGCGATGTCTATCTAGGTGGCTTAAAACAGGGACATTATCGTAAGCTGACGAGACAAGAGATTGACCGCTTGCAGGGCGAAAATTAAGAATATATACAATAATTGTATAACCTAACTTTTTACAATTTAAAATAAGATACTTTAAAATAAAAGTCAATATTGACTTTTATTTTTTTATCAAAAAAACAAATTTATTTTTGTTCGCTTGGAAGTGATTTCCAATAGAATTTCGCCTTTAAACCTGTGGATAACTTTGTTGTGCATTTTGAATAAAATGCAGATAGTCATTGAAATTACAAGACTATAAAGTTTTCAACTTATCCACATCCCTACGTGGACAAAATTGTATACAATCTTTTTTGAGTTGTGGATAAACCCACCAAATGACAAAAACACGCCATTTATGATATGTTGAAAACTATCTTGATTTGTGCGAACAACGAGTTACATAATGCATCGAATGTTATGTAAATTATCCCCATACGGATGTCTACATATAGTATGTTTTGATTCGTCAACACAATTTGCAAAACAGCTATGTTACAATTTTGTGAAAGTCGAAGCTACGAGTGGCACACTGAGTGAGCATGGAGCCGCTGACGCTAATGGTGGAAGGAAGAATGGAAGCCCACCAGTTACTCCATGCTCATTCCGTGTGTCACTCGTTGTCTTGAATATCGGCAGCCAGCTTATGATTATATCAGAAATCGCACAGATTTATGATATAACAATCGTTTCACGATTATTATAAAAATTATATGCCGTCACTTCGTGACATGGCTAATTATATCAGAAATCTTACAGATTTATGATATAATAGAAATGATTCGAATTTAGGGATATGGAAATGGAGATGAATATGGCTGAAAAGATTCAGATGAGTACACCTTTGGTAGAGATGGATGGCGATGAGATGACACGGATCATCTGGGCGAAGATAAAAGAAATTCTCATTTTACCTTATGTAGATTTAAAGTCGGAGTATTACGATCTTGGATTAAAGGAACGTGAAGCGACGAAAGATCAGATTACAACGGATGCTGCGGATGCGATTAAAAAATATGGTGTTGGTGTTAAATGTGCGACGATTACGCCAAACGCGGAGCGTGTCAAAGAATATGATCTTACTCATATGTACAAATCTCCAAATGGAACAATTAGAGCAAGTCTTGATGGTACTGTATTTAGAGCACCAATTCTAGTGGAAGGCATCACACCATTTATCCCTTCTTGGACGAAACCAATCACGATTGCACGTCATGCTTATGGTGATATCTATCGTAATGTTGAACTAGACGCACCCAAAGGAAGCAAGGCAGAGTTGGTATTGACGGAGAAAGATGGTACAGAGACTAGGAAAACAATCCACGATTTTACGAATACGGCTGGAATCATTCAGGGCGTGCATAACACGGACAAGAGTATTGAGTCATTTGCACGTGCTTGTATGAATTATGCGTTAGATACAGCGCAAGATTTGTGGTTCTCGACAAAGGATACGATTTCAAAGACCTACGATCGGCGTTTTAAGGACATCTTTGATATGGTCTATAATGATGACTATGAGAAGAAGTTTCAGGCGCTTGGCATTGAGTATTTCTATACATTGATTGACGATGCGGTTGCTCGTGTCATCAGAAGTAATGGTGGATATATCTGGGCATGTAAGAATTATGATGGTGATGTCATGAGCGACATGGTTGCGACGGCATACGGATCTCTCGCGATGATGACTTCTGTACTCGTATCACCCGAGGGATATTACGAGTATGAGGCTGCACATGGCACCGTCCAGCGACATTATTACAAATATTTGAAGGGGGAGACCACTTCAACAAATTCCGTTGCGACGATATTTGCTTGGGCTGGGGCACTGAAAAAGCGTGGCGAACTCGATGGCAATTCAAAATTATCCAGATTTGGTGAGAAGCTTGAACTTGCTACGGTTAAGACAATTGAAGCTGGAATCATGACTGGGGATTTATATTTGCTCTCTAGCAACTTAAATAAAAAGAAAGTGGATACGGAAGTATTTTTGCTTGAAGTGGGGAATGTGCTTTCGCAGATCATTTAATTACAGGGAATTACAGAGGTGATTGGAGGTTGTTATGACTTTACCTGAAATCGAAACGATAGAAGATTCTTATTCGGAGGTCACATCAGATATTGAGAAACTCGCGTCTATTATCAAGGCGCATGGTACGATAGATCAGGATTTATATCAAAAATACAAAGTCAACAGAGGACTTCGTGACTTGGATGGAAATGGCGTACTTACAGGTCTCACGGAGATTTCTGAAATCAAATCTTTTGAGAAGGGTGCAAACGGCGAGAGAATCAACTGCGATGGTGAGCTTTACTATCGTGGTTATGAGATTAATGATCTTGTCGGTGGGTTCATTGAGGATAAACGTTTTGGTTTTGAGGAGACGACTTATCTATTGCTTTTTGGCGAACTTCCAGATAGGAACGAGTTGGACGATTTTAATACCTTGCTCAGCGCATATCGAACACTTCCAACAAGTTTTGTCAGAGATATCATCATGAAGGCACCAAGCCTCGATATGATGAATACGCTCGCTCGCAGTGTGCTTACGCTTCATTCTTATGACAAAAATGCCAACGACACATCGATTGACAATGTGCTGAGACAGAGTTTGCTGCTGATTGCGACATTTCCATTGTTGTCGGTCTATGGCTACCAGGCTTACAGACATTATTATGAAGGCGAAGATTTATTTATCCACACACCAAAGGTAAAACTTTCCACTTCTGAGAATATACTCCAGATGCTTCGTAAGGATTATCAGTATACGGAACTTGAAGCGCGGATTCTCGATTTGGCATTGGTGCTTCATGCAGAACATGGTGGTGGTAACAACTCGACCTTTACGAATCATGTTGTGAGTTCTTCTGGTACGGATACTTACTCCGCGGTGGCGGCTTCGCTTTGTTCTTTGAAAGGACCGAAGCATGGTGGTGCAAATATTAAAGTTGTGCAGATGTTTGACGATATGAAGAAGTCTGTCAAAGATTGGACAAATGAGTCTGAAGTGGAGGAATACCTTCTCAAATTACTCAGAAAGCAGGCTTTCGATAAAGAAGGATTGATTTACGGTATGGGGCATGCGGTTTATTCGCTCTCAGATCCACGTGCCGATATCTTCAAACGATTTGTAAAACAGTTGTCCGAGGAAAAAGGTCGCACTGAAGAATATGCACTATATACATCGGTAGAACGACTTGCGAAGAAAGTCATTGGCGAAGAACGCAAAATTTACAAGGGCGTATCTGCAAATGTCGACTTTTATAGTGGATTTGTATATAGCATGCTCGATTTGCCACATGAATTGTTTACGCCCCTCTTTGCAATTGCTCGTATCAGTGGCTGGTCTGCACATCGAATTGAGGAACTCAATAATGCAAGCAAGATTATCCGTCCAGCTTACATGAGTGTAAGCCCTCGGCATGAGTATGTGCCGATAAGTCAAAGAGATTTCTCGTAAAAAAGTCACCTGATTTTTTTAATGCAAAGCTATACCCCAATTACCTACAATGGCAGCATTTTCCTCGATGCACAAGGTGCAACGGATGGCAGTGGCAATGCGGCAGATGCGCAGACGATTCAGATTCAAGCAATCGTGAAGAACCCAGCAAATGTCTTCATCTTTGTCATGACCGAGGATGTAAACTTCCCAATGGTGCTGTTTGACAAATGGACAGCGGTCAACGCGGTCTTGCTTGTGATTGAAATCTTCGCAATGATATTTTCAAAGAAGACA
>JAISJM010000010.1 GCA_031261525.1 Eubacteriales Family XIII. Incertae Sedis bacterium | reverse complement strand
AAAAGGAGAAGTGAAGAATGAAATTGGTAAAGAGGTTGGGCATTGTTCTATTAATTATTGTGATGTTGGGATTAACAGCATGTGGATCTGGCAATGACACCAAAAGTTCTGAAGAATCTAAGTCCAAAGAGGTTACTCTTAAATTCGCAGTATGGGATACATCTGAGGCTCCAGGAATGAAAGCGATTGCGGAAGCATTCCATGAACAAAATTCAAATGTTAAAGTTGACGTCGAGGTCATTCCATGGGATCAATATTGGACGAAGATGGAAGCAGCCTCTACAGGCGGAACGGCGCCTGATATCATCACTATGCATTCCAATGAATCCTACCGCTATATGTCAAATGGCGTATTGTTAAATCTGAAGGATTTGGTTGATCGCGGCGATGTGGATTTAGCAAATTACAAAGAGGGAATCTCCGAATTATATACCTATAAGGATGATCCATATGCTATTCCAAAAGATGTAAGTATGATTGCATTATGGTACAACAAGACGTTGTTCGATGAAGCTGGCGTGACCTACCCCGACAACACATGGACATGGGACACGTTCTTAGATGCAGCAAAGAAATTGACCAATGAAGAAAAAGGCATCTATGGCTACGCGGCAATCAACAATTCGCAAGATGGATACAATAGTTTTGTATTCCAAAATGAAGGTACAATCCTAAATGCAGATCGAACGGAATCAACCTTTGATAATCCAAATACAATCGATGCGGTTCAATGGTATGTTGATTTAATCAACAAAGAGAAAGTATCTCCGACCATTGCACAGACAGATGAGAATGATCCATCATCCATGTTCCAAGCAGGGCATGCCGCTATGATTACACATGGTTCATGGATGGCAAATCCATTCAAAGAGAATGAATACACACGTGACAATTGTGATGTTGCAGTACTTCCACAGGGTAAAGTTAGAGCAGCTCAGATGAATGGATTGGGATATTCAATCTTTGCAAAGACAAAGCATCCTGAAGAGGCGAAGGATTTCTTAGCATTTATGGCTTCTGAAGAAGGAAATAAAATCCAAGCTGAAAATGGTACCGCAATCCCTGCCTATGAAGGACTCGCGGAAGCATGGGTTGCGTCATATCCTGAATTTAATGTCCAAGCATTTGTCGATGAGATTGACTATGGTGTAATCAGACCCTTCAACAATGCAACCATTAAATGGGAGACACTCGAGACAGAGACCTTAATGGATGCGTTTACGGGGAAGGCCCAAGTAAAAGATATCGCCGCAAAGCTCCAAAGCGGGATGAACGATATTATCAAAGAAGCTCAATAATTATTGGTAGATGTCAACTTATGAAAGAGCATGAAACATCAGATAGATGATTTTGTGCTCTTTTTTAAGAAGGAGGCGTTATGCATCACTCAAAAAAATATAATAAACAACATCTATTTTGGGGGTATCTGTTTATTGCTCCAACAGCAATCGGACTTTTCTTACTTAATATATGGCCAGCAATTCAAACAGTAATATTGAGTTTCCAACGTTCTTCGGGGTTTGGCAATACTGTATTTGTTGGACTGGATAATTACAAAAAAATGTTTAGCGGCTCGGAGATTTGGCAATCATTATTTAATACTTTTAAATATGCCATTGTCTCTGTACCTGCAATCGTTGTCTTTTCATTACTTGCAGCAGTATTGATGAATCAGAAAATCAAGGGACTTACCATCTACAGAACAATTTATTTTATTCCAGTTGTCGCAGCTCCATCTGCAGTCGCAATGATTTGGAGATGGTTGTTTAATTCAGAATACGGATTAATCAATTTTGTCCTTGAAAAAATAGGTCTGAATGGCGTCCAATGGATGACAAATCCTAAAATCGCAATCATATCGATCATTATTGTCGGTGTATGGAGCGCCATAGGTTATAATATGATACTCCTTTTATCTGGTCTTCAAGAAATACCAAAAGATTATTATGAATCCGCAGAAATAGACGGGGCTGGTCCATTCCAGAAATTCTTTAGCATCACGCTACCACTTGTGACACCCTCCCTTTTCTTTGTTGTCGTGACAACTGTGATTGGCGCATTCCAAGTCTTTGATGTAATTTTCATGATGATAGAACCATCTACAGAGTCGATGTTACATACGCAATCCCTAGCATACCTATTCTATAAGCATTCATTCATCTTAAATGATAAAGGGTATGGTTCTGCAATCGTCGTATTACTATTGGTCATCATATTAATATTGACAGGAATCCAGATGAAACTGCAGAAACGTTGGGTGAACTATTAGAGAGGATTATCTATCATGAGAAAAAATAAAAACTGGATTATCCATTTATTATTGGTACTAGGTGGGCTGATTATGGTTGTACCATTTGTATGGATGGTTTTGACAGCGGGGAAAACATTGCCTGAATCGACACAAATTCCACCAACGATTTTCCCGAAGAAATTTCAATTTATAAATTTTAAAGATGTCGCAAAGGTATTGCCCTTTGGTAAATTTTATTTCAATACATTATTGATGGTTTTAGGCAGAGTTGCAGGTTCAGTGATGTTCAGTGCTACGGCGGCATTTGCATGTGCACGTCTAAAATTCCCAGGAAGAGATTTGTTCTTTGGAATGGTGCTCGTTCAGATGATGATTCCTTCTCAGATTTTTATCACGCCACAATATTTACTCGTTCAGAAAATGGGATTGCTGGATACGATCCCCGCACTCATGGTGCCTGGCATTGTCAGTGCCTTCGGTACCTTTCTACTCAGACAGTTTTTCCTTGGCCTGCCAAATGACCTTGAAGAGGCGGCAGTCCTTGATGGCGCAAATGTCTGGACCATCTTTTATAAAATCATGCTGCCACTTGCACGTTCCGGATTGGTTGCACTTGCAATCTTTACAGCATTATTTGCGTTTAAAGATTTGATGTGGCCACTCATTGTCAATTCCTCAATGGGTAAGATGACATTGTCTTCTGGGCTTGCCAATCTACAGGGACAATATACGACAAATTATCCGCAGCTCATGTCAGGCTCTGTGCTCGCCATTTGGCCAATGATTTTAATCTTTATCCTTTTCCAAAAGAAATTTATCGAGGGCATTGCAACAACAGGTGGAAAACTATGAGAATTGAATTTCAAGAAAACGGACTATACGCGGTCCTTGAAGTTACCGCGGAGCAGGATATCCGCCTACTGCATTTATCAGATATACCCTATTCTGGTTTATCTAATCAATGCAAAGAGGGCATTGCCAATAACCAGCGATTGGTGGAGGTAAAGTTCTCTGGTGAAAATGTCGTAAAACATCATGGGCCCAGGCAAGTTGGCACATTGCCAGGATATCGACTTCGATATGTAGCACATACGGAAGAAATCAATGAATATGGCAAACAAATCACATTCAATCTGTATGATGCTGTTACAAAGGCACGAGTATATGTATTCTGGCAGTTCTATACAGATGTCAAAGCAATTCGCGCTTGGACAAAAGTGATAAATGAGGGCACGGACTGTATTGGCCTTGAACATATTTCTTCGTTCTATTTAGCAAATATAGATTCGGAAGGATTGTTACCACGAAACGAAAAACTCAACATCTATTATCCACACAGTTCATGGTCCAATGAAGGAATGTGGAAATCTTACACACTCGAAGAGCTCGGATTTTATGCGGACGAAATTGCGTCCTCGAAGCGAATCTTTGGTAGCAATACAGGCTCGTGGTCCTCCCATGAACTTGCCCCGATGGCAATTTTGGAAAACAAAGAAGCAGGCTCTTTTCTCGCGTGGCAGATTGAAAATCATGGTTCTTGGAACTGGGAAATCAGTGGTATTCAGGATCTGCTATACCTTCAATTGAGTGGACCAAACGATCGTCAAAATCAATGGTATAAGAATCTGAAACCAGGTAAGTCCTTTGAGACCGTTCCTGTCGCGGTGGCATTTGCACATGGAGGCCTCAATCATATCATAAAAGAATTGACGAATTATAGGCGGCAGATTCGACGAAAGAATGAGGATAATAAGAAGTTAGGTGTCATTTTTAATGACTATATGAATTGTTTGTTTGGAGATCCGACGACAGAAAAGGAATTTCCATTGATTGATGCGGCGGCTGATATCGGTTGTGAGTATTATTGCATTGACGCAGGTTGGTATTCCTCTGGCGATTGGTGGGACGGTGTTGGAGCATGGACGCCCTCCGCAGAGCGATTCCCTGGCGGCATACGAGAAGTCACAGACTATATAAAGTCAAAGGGAATGATTCCCGGATTATGGCTGGAGATTGAAGTCATGGGGATTCATTCGCCACTCGTTCAGACAACACCACAAGCGTGGTTCTTCCACAGACATGGCAAACCTGTCATGGATCGCGGGCGCTATCAATTGGATTTTCGAAATCCAGAGGTAAGAATATTTGCAGATGAAATCATCGATCGACTCGTACTTGAATATGGTGCAGGATATATCAAAATGGACTACAACATCGATGCGGGCGCGGGAACAGACTTCAATTCCGATAGCCTTGGTGATGGTCTCCTCGAACATAATCGTGCCTATATCGCATGGATTGACCGACAATTTGAGAAATATCCGGACTTGATTATTGAAAGCTGTAGCAGTGGCGGCATGCGTGAAGATTATTCATTGCTATCTCGGCATAGCTTGCAATCAACTTCCGATCAAGAAGATTATATCAAGACAGGTGCCATTGCGGCAAATGCCACGACGCTTGTGACGCCGGAGCAAGCAGCCGTGTGGTCTTATCCGTTACGGGAAGGCAATCTTCATGATGTCGCTTTCAATATGGCAAATGCATTGTTGCTGCGCATTCACCAAAGTGGGCATATCGCTGAACTTTCAAGTGAGCGGCGCGCCCTTGTAAAACAAGCAATTCAGATATACAAAAATGAAATTCGGCAACATATACCACTGGCAAATCCAATCTATCCTTTAGATAAATTTTCTAATTTTGAAGATAATTGGTATAGCTATGGGTTACATCATGAATCTGATACCTACTTTGCTGTTTGGAAAAAGAATCCTGTACGTGATACCATTACGCTTACATTTGGAGAATATATCGGGAAAGAAATTCGTCTTGATTTGGTATTCCCAGCAAATTGGCAATATGAGTCTCAATGGAATAAAGATACAGGAAAGCTTACCCTTTCAATCGAAGGTAAAAACACTGCACGCGTATTTCATCTATCAGTAGAATAATTTGGAGGGAAAATGATCACATTTGATGAAGCAAATAAAATTTTTCATCTTACTAATGGACAAATCAGTTACATTATGGAGATTGAAGATGAAGGTATTCTTGCACATATTTATTATGGAAAGGCAGTATCGAACTATCATGCCTCAAGAAAATATCCACGAATGGATCGATCATTTTCTGCAAATTTACCAGATGCAGTGAATCGTGTATTCAGCTTAGACACCGTATTACAAGAAGTCTCGACGAATGGTGTCGGGGATCATCGAATCCCGATGTCCATTACAAGGTTATCCAGTGGATCAAGAGTATCCGACTATAGATTTGATTCTTATTCTATTTATAAAGGGAAACGCCCACTGCAGGGGCTTCCAGCAACCTATGTAATCGATGATAACGAAGCAACTACGTTAGATATTACATTGGTTGATTCTTTATCCAAACTTACCTTAACGGTAAGCTATACAATCTATGCACAGCGAAATGTGATTACAAGATCTGCACGCTATATGAATCATGGCGAAGATGCAATCGCACTTGAAAAAGCGGCGAGTATGAACCTTGATTTTGCTCAAAAGAATTTAGAACTCATTCACTTATCTGGAGCATGGGCGAAGGAGAGACATATCGTACGAGAACCTATAAACTATGGCATTAAAATGCTTGAATCTCGGCGGGGCGCTTCTAGTCACATGGAGAATCCTTTTGCCTGTCTTGTGACACCAGAGACAACAGAAACGCAAGGAGACGCTTATGGGTTTGCACTTCTCTATAGTGGCAATCATGAAACTGCAATTCAAATCGATCATTACAATCAGACACGTATTGTAATGGGCATTCATTCAACAAATTTTGAATGGATTTTGAACCCTGATGAACAATTTCAGACCCCCGAAGTAGCACTTGTATATAGCGCATGTGGATTGGGAGAGATGAGCCACACCTATCATCAGTTGTTCAAAGAACGCCTTGTGAGAGGTACCTATCAAGATGTACAAAGACCCATATTAGTAAATAATTGGGAAGCCACCTATTTTGATTTCAATGAAGAAAAGCTATTATCTATTGCAGATGAAGCGGTCAAGCTCGGCATTGAACTGTTTGTTCTCGATGACGGTTGGTTCGGTCACAGAGAAGATGATTCTACATCTTTAGGGGATTGGTTTGTGAATAAAAGCAAGTTGCCATTTGGACTGGACAGTCTTTCTGATAAAATACACGCAAAAGGACTCCACTTTGGATTGTGGTTTGAACCAGAGATGATCTCGAAAGATAGCAATTTATTTCGTGCACATCCTGACTGGGCGCTGCAAGCACCAAACCACGGACTATCCCCATCAAGAGACCAATATATATTGGATTTTTCTCGTGAAGAGGTAAGAACTAATATCTACAATCAAATGAAAAATATCTTAGATACGGTTGCTGTTGACTACATAAAATGGGATATGAATCGTAATATGACAGAAATCTTTTCTACCGCACTATCGCCAGACAGGCAAGGTGAGGTTGCCCACCGATATATCTTAGGACTTTATGACTTTCTAGAGAAACTGACAACAGAATATCCCCATATTTTATTTGAAAGTTGTTCTGGTGGCGGTGGCCGCTTTGATGCAGGAATGCTTTATTATATGCCGCAAATATGGACAAGTGATGATACCGATGCCATTGAGCGTCTAAAAATTCAATATGGCACAAGTATGCTCTATCCCATTTCCACAATGGGTAGCCATGTCTCAGCCATACCAAATCACCAAACAGGTAGAAATACATCACTAGCCATACGTGGAAATGTCGCAATGAGTGGTCTGCTAGGCTATGAATTGGATTTAACGAAAATAAGCGATGCTGAAAAAATAGAAATTCGCGAACAAATTATCTTCTATAAAAAATATCGACCCTTATTTCAATATGGTACTTTTTACAGATTAATGAATCCATTCTGCACGAACGATTGTGCGTGGATGTTTGTTGATAATCGGCAAGACACCGCAATTGCATATTATTTTAGATCACTGGCTGAGCCAAGTGCGCCATTTGCCACCATTCAGTTTCAAGGACTTGACCCACATAAGACATATATCGATCAAAATGGTAACAAATATGCTGGTGATGAACTCATGAATATTGGATTATACATTGATGAGACATTATCTGGTGACTATGTGACGCAAATGTTTCTTTTTACTTGCGTTTCATCAACAAAATAATCTGTATATGATCTGCTTATATTAAAAAAGGAAGCGTGAGAACAATCCCCACGCTTCCTTTTTGTTAGACTTCAATCACGGAAACAGAATTTGAAAAAGCGCTTATAAAGTTGATGTTCACGATCTCTTTTGTTAGACTTCAATCGCGGCAACAGAATTTGAAAAAGCGCTTATAAAGTCGATGTTCACGCTCTCTTTTGTTAGACTTCAATCGCGGAAACAGAATTTGAAAAAGTGCTGATAAAAGTCGATGTTCACGCTCTCTTTTGTTAGACTTCAATCGCTTGCACGCTGCTCTTTACAATCATATGCCCCATCGCAATCTGTAAGCTCTCTTTGGTCGGTCTTAATTCATTGTGTCTGATTCTATGAGAGATTCGTTCGATTGACATTTTCGCCATACGCTTGATATTGACTTCATACGTTGTAATATCTACATCACGATACCGCTCATAGCAGAAATTATCAAAGCCAACGACTGAGATATCCTCTGGTACACGGAAGCCTTTGTCTTGCAGTGCCATCACGACATCACAAGCCGTCAAATCACAATTACAGACATATGCTGTCGGCATGTCATCGGGCAACTTCACATCAATCGTTCCCGATTGCATATCCCGATCTGGAATCACCCACGACTCCTCTTCATGAATACCATTTTCAAGCAAGGCTTTCTTATATCCAAAATAACGATCCGTAATACTACAATTCGACAAGACCGTGCCGACAAAGAATATCTTACGATGTCCTCTGTCAATGAGATAATTGGTCATCTGATACATGCCATAAAAATTCTCAGAGATGACCGAATCCATGTGCATATCTTCAAGATAGAAATCCAAGCACAGCATTGGAAGACTGATATCGCGTTTCATCGATTCTATATATTGCTTATCCAGCTGACCCAAGATAATCACGCCATCAACTTGATCTTCACGCGCAAATAATGGCATGACATGATTCTTCTCGTTATCACTGCTGAGCACCTCAAACATGATAATACAAGTTGCACGTTGCGCAGCCTGCGTCAATTCATGATAGAGTGTCCAATAAAAGGACGTCTCTCTCCCAAGAAATCGTTCTGCGATTACCACGCCGATATTAAAAACTTTATTTTCATGTGCCGCATGTTTTGCCTTTGCTTGATACCCCATCTGCTCAGCAATTCCTGCAATTTTTGTCCTGATTGACTCACTTACCCCTTTGTTACCCGATAACGCATTTGAGACAGTTGCAGCACTTACCCCTGCCTGTTCGGCTATATCGGAAAGCTTTACTGACTTCGCCCTAGCCATTTTGTCACCCCATATACTTAATAAATCAATTTAGTTTACTTAATTTTACCACCAAATTACTTAAAATAAAATAGCATAAGTGTGACAAAAAGATGTATATTTCTATGATTATCTATTTTGGTTGGGTATCACTGATGCAGAAGGAAGCCCGTATGCAGGCGTGGCAGATAATACTGCCCTCATGACAGCTTGCGATATAACTTCTGTCGCGAGGACTGCTAGTATATCCGCATTCATCGTGACCTCACCTGTATTTATGGAGAAAATCGTATCGCCGTCGGCCGAAGTGTGTACAGGGCGGATTGTCCGCGCATAGCCGTTGTGTGCATTCATTGCGAGGCGATTTGCAGCTGATTTTGTAAGCGCTGCATTGGTGATCACACAGCCTAGCGTTGTGTTGGTTGTTATGTTCGTTGTCGTTATGTTGCTGGTTGCTATGTTGTTGGTTGCTGTGCTACTGGTTGCTATATTGTTAGTTGCTATGTTGTTGGTTGCTGTGTTGTTGGTTGCTGTGCTACTGGTTGCTATGTTGTTGGTTGTTATATTGTTGGTTGCTGTGCTACTGGTTGCTGTGTTGTTGGTTGCTATATTGTGGGTTGCTGTGCTACTGGCTGCTATATTGTTGGTTGCTGTGTTGTTGGTTGCTGTGTTGTTGGTTGCTGTGTTGTTGGTTGCTATATTGTGGGTTGCTGTGCTACTGGTTGCTATATTGTTAGTTGCTATGTTGTTGGTTGCTGTGTTGTTG
>JAISJM010000156.1 GCA_031261525.1 Eubacteriales Family XIII. Incertae Sedis bacterium | reverse complement strand
CTACAAAAAAATACACAACTTGGATTGAAGAAACAAATGACGGGGCGGGAGTGGTAAAAGGATTATTTGGTACTGTTATTTTTGATTATCCGAAAACTCCGCAGTTACTTAATAAATTCCTAAAAATGGCCAACATAGATGACGGAGATATTATTCTCGACTTCTTCTCTGGCTCTGCCACAACCGCCCACGCGGTAATGCAGCTCAACGCCGAGGACGGCGGCAATCGCAAATTCATCATGGTACAACTTCCCGAATCTACCGACGAAAAAAGTGAAGCATATAAAGCAGGCTATTCGAACATCTGCGAAATTGGCAAGGAACGTATCCGCCGTGCCGGTAAGAAAATTAAAGAACAACTGGAGCAAGACAATCAACAGACCACAATTGAAAATCTGGATTCTGCGACTCACGCGCAGGATGACAAAGATTTGGATATAGGTTTTCGTGTCCTCAAACAGGGCAGTACAAACATGAAGGACGTATACTATTCTCCACAGGAATATAACCCCACGCTGTTTTCCAGTCTAACGGACAACATAAAAGAGGATAGAACGCCGGAAGATTTGCTGTTTCAGGTGATGCTCGATTTGGGAGTTTTGCTTTCCAGTAAGATTGAGGAGAGCGTGATTGCAGGCAAGAAGGTGTTTAATGTTGCAGATGGCTTCCTGATTGCCTGTTTCGATGATGATGTGACCGAGGAAACTGTTACGGCTATCGCGCAAGAGAAACCCTATTACGCTGTCTTTCGTGACAGCAGCTATGCATCAGATAGTGTGGCGACGAACTTTGAACAAATATTTGCCACCTACAGCCCGGACACAGTCAGGAGGGTTTTGTAAATGGATGATAATAATAAGAGCCCGAATATGGAAAAAGACCAATCACTGATTTGTGAATCTGAAGAGCAGCAGTCACCACTTGCTAAATCTGATACGCAGGTTTACGAGTCCATCCGAGCTGCCCTTGCAGAGGCACGCACTAAAGTTGTCTCAACTGTCAATCAGACTATGGTCAGCGTTTACTGGGAAATCGGACGGCAAATAACCGACGCTGTTGGCGAGCGCGCCGAGTATGGACTCAATTTGCTATCATTCCTATCTGAACGGTTAACGGCAGAATTTGGCAAGGGCTTTACCGTTGCTAATCTTCGCAACATGCGGCAGTTTTATCATATGTTTCCGAATCGCTACGCACTGCGTAGCGAATTAACATGGACACATTACCGTATGCTCATGCGCATTGATGAAACAAGTCGTCGTGATTTTTATCTGAAAGAAAGTGCAGAAGCAGGTTGGACATCACGTCAATTGGAGCGACAGATACACTCTTTTTATTACGAGCGTTTGCTCGCTACGCAAAAAGAACATCGTCCGGAAATTGCCAGTGAAATTTTCAAGCTCGAACCTAACAACGAGTCCGAATACATTCTCAAAGACCCATACATCTTGGAGTTTTTAGACTTAAAAGAAAATACAAAATACAGCGAAAATCAACTTGAACAAGGATTGATTGATAAATTGCATGAGATTTTGCTTGAACTTGGTAAGGGTTTCTCATTTGTAGCTCGCCAAAAGAGAATAACCACCGAGGGTGGCAGGCACTACTATATTGACCTTGTATTTTACAATTATATTATTAAATGCTTTATAGTCATCGACCTGAAAGCAGGTGATTTGAGTTATCAGGATATTGGGCAGATAGACTTCTATACAAGACTGTTTGACGACAAGATAAAAGGAGAGGACGACAATCCTACAATCGGTATTGTGCTGTGTGCCGGAAAGGACGAAACTCTCGTAAAATACTCCGTACTTGCTGATAAAGAAAACTTGTTTGCCTCAAAGTACAAATTATTCCTTCCAACAGAAGAAGAACTTAAAGCGGAATTGATGCGCGAGCGTGAACTCATCGAGCGTGAGATAGATGACATCGGAGGTGAAATAGGTGAAGTTTAATTTCAAGATACAGGACTATCAAACGGATGCTGTTGAAGCAGTCTGCCGTGTTTTCGATGGACAGGGATTTTCAGAGCGTACTGGGTATATTCGCGATATGGGCGAGGTCATATATAGTAACACCGCACCGCAGCAACTCTATTTTGGATTGGAAGATCAGGACCTTGGAGTATTTGATCCGGCGGATGATACCGGTTATAAGAATAGCTTACTCGATCTGACAGATGACGAACTACTTAAGAATATTCACGATTTACAGACCCGAAATAATATCAAACTCTCGCCTGCCCTCGTAAAGGATATCGGCAGAGCCAGTCTTGATATTGAAATGGAGACTGGTACCGGTAAGACCTACGTTTATATTAAGACGATGTTTGAACTGAATAAGCGTTTTGGGTGGAGCAAATTCATTGTAGTTGTACCATCTATTGCCATCCGTGAAGGTGTGAAGAAAAGTTTTGAAATCACGCAGGATCATTTCATGGAATATTACGGAAAGAAGGCGCGGTTCTTTATTTACAATAGTTCCAACCTACATCAACTTGATGAATTTTCTTCCGGATCCGGCATTAACGTGATGATTATCAACACGCAGGCATTTGCATCATCACTAAAAGAGGGTGCGAGAAACAAAGAATCGCGAATCATTTACTCGAAAAGAGATGAGTTTGGAAGCCGCAAACCGATTGATGTTATTGCAGCCAATAACCCGATTATTATAAGGGACGAACCACAGAAGATGGGCGGTGAGGTTACACAAAAGGCATTACAGAATTTTAGGCCACTGTTTATGCTGAATTATTCCGCGACACATGCCAAACAGCACAATCTTGTCTATGTGCTTGATGCACTTGATGCCTTTAACAAGCGTCTTGTCAAGAAGATTGAAGTCAAAGGATTTGAGGTAAAGAACTTCCGTGGTACGGACAAATATCTCTATTTAGAAAGCATCGTCCTCTCAAGTAAGAAACCACCAATGGCTCGGATTGAATTTGAAATCGCTTATCAGAAATCTATCAATCGTGAGACAAGGATTCTGGGTGTTGGTGATAATCTATTCTTTATTTCGGGTGAGATGGAGCAATACAAAGAGGGATATACCATTTCGGATATTGATCCCGTAAGGGGTGCGGTAACATTCGCAAACGGTGAAATTATTGAGACCGGTGATGTTGTGGGCGATATCTCCGAAAAGGATATGCGGTGAATCCAAATCAGAGAAACCATCCTCTCCCATTTTGAGAAGGAGGAAGTGCTGTTTAACATGGGGATCAAGACACTTTCCCTATTCTTTATTGATGAGGTTGCTAAGTATCGTGTATATGATGATGACGGCAACGAAATCCCAAGCGAATATGGACAGATGTTTGAGCAGGAGTATATCAGTGTACTGAACGAGTATACTACACTTTTGGATACGCCATATCAGAAATATTTGAAGCAAATTGATGTTGCACAAACGCATAAAGGCTACTTCAGTATTGATAAGAAAACAGGCCAGCCAGTCAACAGTAAGCTGAAGCGTGGAAGTGAATTTTCTGATGATATTTCAGCCTACGATTTGATCCTCAAAAACAAGGAGCGCTTGCTTAGCTTTGAAGAACCTACACGATTTATATTTTCACATTCCGCTCTCCGGGAGGGGTGGGACAACCCTAACGTATTTCAGATTTGCACACTCAAGCACTCTGACCAGGCGACGATGAAACGCCAAGAGGTTGGGCGTGGACTGCGGCTTTGCGTCAATCAAGGTGGTAATCGCATGGATGCTGATTCTCTCGGTGAGACTGTTCATAAAGTTAATATGCTCACAGTCATTGCAAGCGAAAGTTACAAGGGATTTGTGGGTGACTTGCAGAAACAGATAAAGGACATCCTTTACGACCGTCCATCAAAAGCCACAATAGAGTATTTTGATGGCAAGACAGTTCTGTTGGGTGAAGAACCTGTTATCTTAGATTCAAAGCAAGCAAAGGAAATTTATCGTTATTTGTTGAAAAATGATTATGTAGACAATGATGATAACGTCACTGACGCGTATAGGACAGATGCCGAAAATGGTTGCCTTGCCTCATTACCGGATGAATTGATACCAATGGCAGATGGGATTCATACTTTGATTCAGGGCGTATTCGATGATAGCGTTCTTGACAGCATGATAGAGGACGGTAATAGAACAAAAATTCAGGAGAATGCACTTAACGACAACTTTTATAAAAAAGAGTTCCAGACACTCTGGAATTACATCAATCATAAATATGCTTATACCGTTGATTTTGATAGTGCGGAATTGATCGATAAAGCAAGTGCAGCAATTTCGAATGAACTTTACGTTTCAGAGTTGCAATATACAACGACCTCGGGTTTTCAGCACGATATTCTTAGTGCCACTATGATTAATGATTCCGAGGCATTTTACAGTGAATCAAGTAAAACCCGAACACTGAAACATGCAGAAATCAGTCAGATAAAGTACGATCTCATTGGAAAGATAGCTGTTGGTGCAACATTGACTAGGAAAACAGTAGGAGCAATTCTAGGAAGACTCGACGCACCCCATTTATCGATGTTCAAGAATAATCCGGAAGAATTCATATCAAAGGTCATTAAGCTCATCAAAGAACAAAAGGCCACCATGATCGTAGATCACATATCCTATAATCAAATTGATGGTGAATATGATAGCGGCATCTTCACGGCAGAAAAACACTCACAGAGTTTTGATAAAGCGTTCAAGGCAAACAAGCATATTCAGGACTATGTGTTTACAGATGGTTTAGCTGATCAAAGTGTGGAGCGCCGATTTGCACAAGATTTAGATACTGCAACAGAAGTGGCTGTATACGCCAAATTGCCGCGTGGCTTCCAAATACCGACTCCTGTGGGCAATTACGCACCTGATTGGGCTATTGCGTTCAATGAGGGCACGGTAAAGCATATCTACTTCCTCGCTGAAACCAAAGGTACAATGGACAGTATGAACCTACGCCCGATTGAAAAAGCAAAGATATCTTGCGCACGGAAGCTGTTCAATGAGCTTTCCACAAGTAAGGTGAAGTACCACGATGTTGATAATTATCAGAGTCTGCTCAATATCATGAATACGCTGTAGTCAATCCGCCCCTACCATCAACCGCACGAAACTGTATTCCACAAGAGACTAACAGTATACGCAAGAATATGTGTCGGTTCCGTCTTTCGTGTAGAAATTACATCATGCGTATAGTAAATCTGTTTTTCAGTAAGTGACAAGAAGTCTCGTTTGACCTCTTGTCCTTTTTTCATTTCACCATTGATTGAGAATTTCTTGTCATCCTCTGATAGCATTACATGACGAATTGCATTCTCAATATGCCAGTAGATACCTACAGATTTCTTTGCTCGTTTCATACCAAAATATTTTGTATTGAGTTCATTGCTGCTTTCACAAAGCTCATAAAAATTGGTGTTTTTCATAACCGTCTCATATAGATCCTCGTCATGTTGTTTCTTTATGTTAATTCTTTCAAGATAGATTAATTCAAGATTATTAGTGTCAAGTTCGTTTCCTCCCTGTTTTGGAGCATCAGGACTCCCTGTTTTGGGGCATCGATGAGGATGTTGACAATTCAACGTTTTCTATGACGTTTACATACATTCGGTTTGGTTTACTTATGCCTTGAGATTCGAGGGATATTAACATTACTTCTAATAATTCGTTGTATAGTCTACCTATTTTATTCTTGCTGAAACCTGTTAGATCTTGCATTTCCTTATGTGGTGCGATGATATACACGTCATCATTTTCATCAATCCATTCATGCTTAATTGATAGAGCAGTTCTGTCCAGAAATATTGAGTATAGAAGTATCGCATCAACTGATATGCCGGCAAAGCGTTCCTTGTCCGTAAACAATGCCTTTGGCAATCTAAAGTATGAATATGCAAGCGAGCCCGATGACTTAATCCTAGTAAAGTTTGACATGTATTCTCCCTTGTATTCAGTTGTATGCGAAATGACTACCTATCCCATGTGGAATAGATTTTTACGATTTTTTTCCTGCGAGTTACTTTATATACAATGTGGTGCTGCAAGCTAATTCGCCGAGAGCACATATTTTCAAAGCACGGAACGAGCATCAAAAATCCATCCGATGGATTATAGGGATTATCTTTTAATGTATCAATGATGCGGAAAATCCTCCATTTTATAGAACTCTACAATCTCATATTCAAGTTTGACAGGTCCATTGATCCCTTCGGTACTCCGAATCCCCATATATTTTCTTCAGCCATTTTACACACTCCTTCTTTAAGCTAGATTCATTAGTTCTGATGCAAAATCAATAAATGCATGAGCAGCTTTGCTATTTTTGTCATAGTCGATAATGCTCGTACTTTTCTTGTTTGCCATACCAATCTTTGTTGTGTATGGAATCGATGTATCGAATATTTTTATCGTTGATCCAAATGTGTTGTTTACGATATCCACCATCTCACGGTCAAGAATCGTATTCTCATGTGTCTGTGTTAATAATACACCCTCAATGTCCAGTTCACGGTTAATCATCTTCTTAACTTTTAATATCGTTTGCAGCAAAGCATTGAGACCACTCGCAGACCAGAGTTGGGTACTTACTGGAATGATGACAGTATTGGCCGCCGCAAGTGCATTGATTGTAAGCATACCAAGATTTGGATTGCAGTCGAGCAATACATAATCGAAATTATTTTTCACATTCTCGAGGAAGTTTGCAAAACTTTCTCGCCACCTAGCTCGTCTCGTAGTTTCATCTCTGTTGCTGCTAATTTTATATTTGCAGGAATTAAAGCGTAGTGCTTACATTCTCTCAAATATTCCTCTTTAGATGGTAAGTGCCGCTGCGAGATTGAATGCTGTCGTAGTTTTACCAACCCCACCTTCTTGATTTGATATTGCGATCACTTTAGTCATTATGGACTCCTTTCAAAAAATAAAAAACTGACCTCACATCTGTAAGGTCAGTATCGTAATAATATGCGTCGATATCGATTCAATTTTACCAGAATAATTGCCAAATACATACAAATTTGTTGTCACATGTGTTGTCTATTTAGACCAATATTGCCCCTAAATGACTACTTTTTGTTGTAGCGCCATCGATTTCAGGGTAAAGAAAAACCCTTGCGATCGTTGCAATCACAAGGGTTTTACATTGGTGCGCGTGGAGGGACTTGAACCCCCACGGTCTCCCACTAGAACCTAAATCTAGCGCGTCTGCCAGTTCCGCCACACGCGCGCACAACAATAAAGATTATAACAGGATATTTGCCATTGCGCAAGTACTTTTTAACATTTTTATTTGCAATTCTATACAGAAATTATTCCTATATATGTCATTTATGCCCAACATATCGACGTAACACATGAAGCACATCATCGATATCGAGCGGTTTGCCGACATGGTCGTTCATACCACAGGCGAGGCAGTGTTCAATATCTTCTTTAAATACATTGGCTGTCATCGCAACAATCGGGATATCTTTCGCATTTGGGATGTTTAGATCACGAATTTTGCGTGTCGCTTCGTAGCCATCCATCTTTGGCATTTGCACGTCCATGAAAATCATATCGTAACGTTCTGGGTTGGTGCGGAACATTCGGAGTGCTTCTTCTCCATTTTCTGCACAATCAATCTGAATCTGTGTTGACTCTAACAGAGCCATTAGAATTTCGCGATTAATCTCCACATCCTCAGCGAGTAGCAATTGGAAATTTGCAAAATCATCTACTTCGTCGAGAGGAAGCTGATTCGCGGAATCTAGCTCGCTCGTGCCGAGACATTCGTTCACAATATCAATAATATCGGATGGGAATAATGGCTTCTGAAGGAATTTATCTACGCCAGCGGATTTTGCCTCATCCGCAATTGTGCTCCATTCAGTACCAGAAATCATGATGACGACGGGATTATTTGTACTTACGCGGGAAGCTTTAATGCGGCGTGTCAATTCAATCCCATCCATATCAGGCATCTTTAAATCTACAAAGTAGATATCGTAGTCGCCATACCGATCAATATCGGAAAGCGCATTCTTACCACAAATCGCAGTGTCGCAACTCGCGCCATTTGAAACCATGTTTTCTTCGAAATATTCTAAAACGCTTTCATCATCATCTACAACCAGTGTACGCAAATTGTTCCATGATAGGACGGCTGGCTGATGGTGAACGGAATCAGCATGTTTCATCTTAACCGTAAAGGTAAAGGTTGCGCCCTTGCCAAGTTCTGATTGAATCCAAATCGTGCCACCCATCATCTCAACAATATGTTTGGAGATGGCAAGCCCCAATCCCGTGCCACCAAACTTGCGCGAAGTACTTCCCTCTGCCTGTTGGAATGAACTGAACAATTTGCTCTGTTGTTCAGGGCTCAAGCCGATGCCTGTATCGATTACTTCCATCTGAATTGTATCCCCATCTTGATCGGATGATAATAGTTGGGTATTCAGACGAATGGAACCTTGCGCTGGCGTGAATTTCACGGCATTGGAAAGCAAATTGGTGATTACTTGTGCCAGCCTTTGGTCATCACCAATTAGATAAGATGGTATCTTTCGGTCAATGTGAACCGCAAAATTCTGTTGTTTTTCCTCCATGCGGAAATTGATGACACCTGCAACTTTTTGCAACATTTTTTCAAAACTAAATTCCGAATGAGATAGTTCTAATTTGCCTGCCTCAATTTTGGACATGTCCAAGATATCATTGATGACGCCTAGAAGATGCGTGGACGCAAGTTCGATCTTCTCAAAAGCATAGTCCTTCCGCTCTACGTCAGTAGCGGATTTACCAATGGATGTCATGCCGATAATTGCATTCATTGGGGTACGAATTTCATGACTCATATTGGCTAAGAATGAGCTTTTTGCGATGGAAGCAGCTTCAGCAGATTCTTTCAGTTCGACCAATTTATTGTTCTGCTCATGAATCTCAGAAATCATCGAGCGATGCTCCGTAATATCGGAGAGCATTACAATGCAGCCAACAACTTTTTCACGTGAAGTCATGGTGCGTACCGTCATGGAATAATTTCGTTCTGTACCATTTGGCATCGGAAGCCTAAATTCCGTGTCAATGCTTTCCATCTTACTAGATAAAAGTGACTGGGCATCTAGTTTTAATTCTGGCGGACAATCAAGGATTTGCTCTTGTAAATAGCTAAAGATTGTGTTGATTGAAATGACACTTGCAGAAGGTTCCAGCTGCGGAAAAAGGTCTGCAGCAGACTGGTTGTAATCGGTAATAATCCCATCTTCACGTGCCACAAGAACGGCATCTTCAAGAAGATCCTGCATTTTCGTCAAGGATAATGTCCTGAAATTCAAGAGGTGTGAATGGAACGAACTAACAGCATACAATATAAAGGTCACAAAATAGCCCAGTGGCGTTATATCATAACGTATGATGCCACCCAATGAATACATCACATTTAGAAAATAAGGTAGAATTATGCCAATGCCTGCAAGGATTACGATTGGTTGGCTCCTCGCATTTTTGACTACATACCACATGATATATAGAAACGCAATCAATACAAAAGTGAAACTTACAACCATATGAACCCAAAACAGAATGCCATAGATTGGTTTAGGGAAAGTGTAGTTCAGAAACATCAGCTTATGTAGCGGATTGGTCAATACGGTTAGTGCATCAAGCGATGGAATCGTCAGAAGTACGATTTGTATCACACGCGACTTCGTCCATTTTGAAGAAGCTAGATTCATAAAGAGCCAAAGTGTGCTGAATGGAATATAACAAATACAGACCATTCTCAACGAATAGACAAAGGGGAATGCACTTGCCGATGAGGTCAGTGCGATGGCGTTCAATAGAACCCAAAAAAAGACGATGACACCCAGCGTAAAGAAACATTTGCTACACGCATCTCGCTTACCACCGAACCATAACAATCCCAAAATATACAGAATGATACAGCACACAATAATCGAAATTGAAAATATGATATTAATCGTAATGATTTCACCACCTCACGTTAACAAAATTCTACAAACATTCTACAAATCAACTAGACTCATTTATTTTATCATATATTAATGTTCAAACTATTTCGATTATATTAAGTTCACAAGAAAAGAAAAAACCCCTGCAATCATCCCTATGAATCATTGCAAGGGCAGGTAATTTACATCACATCTTGAATCTTGAGAATCAAATCATCTACATCGGTTTTCTTTACTGTAAAGAAAGTTTCACCATTGACTGCTACCGAATATCGATCCTTATCGTAATCTCGATACTCAACAGTCACATCGGATAATTGCTCCTCTTTACGGAAATATCTTACGCCAAGGACTGGGCTTGTCAACAAATCCGTCTCTGCGAGATATTCTCTAGAAACCTCCGAATCGAGTATGACCCCCAAGAGTGCGCCATACAGTTCATCGTATTCTTTCTTGTCGACCTTTTTCTTTTCAAACTTGTAGACATCATCTTTGCTGCTCATGAGATAGGATTTCGAATCGATATCGATGCGCACATGAGATACCGTCTCAATATCCAATAACGTTGGTATCTTCAAGATATAATCATAGGGATTGACATCTAAAGCGTGGTTGATTTGATCATAAGAAACCTTGTATACGGTTTCATCGGAATTTAATGACACATAATAATATTCGTCATTGACCGCATCGCCAATCCATATCGTCAAGATATGTGTCGGCTCCGCATCACCTTTCGAGCTAGTGCTTTGTGCGTCGTTATAAACAAGGATTATTTTGTCTGAACTTCCATCGATGTGCGCATCGCTTTTGCTTACGCCCTCCGCAACTTGTTTGTAGATTAGGATACTGTCAATATACTGATATAATGCTTCTGTATTGACACTTGAAAGCCCCTTGTATGGCGTAAAGACGCGCCAGTAATCGTAATTTGCATATCCAATATCTTCTTGATAAGTCACGCCAAACTTTTCTGCGCCATCCTTAATGATACTGATTCCACGAATCGTTTCACTCAATGGAATCGAAGCGTCCTCATCAACGGCTAAGCTTTTATTCCATTCTTGCATCTTGGATGTCGGTGGAATTATGTTCACATCCTGAGTAAGCTTATCCTTTCCACATCCGCTAAAACCCACGACAGATGTCATGAGCAGAACCAATGCAAATGTCATCGTCATGATTCTCACACAGCCTATTTTTCTCGTTTCCATTCGTTTTCCCATTCTCATCTCAACCTCATAACCCTCTATACTAATGCGTCCTGTGCCTGTTTCCGATACGCAGATGGCGAACTGCCTGTATGCTTCTTAAACGCCATAGAAAAATAATTCGTATCATTGTAGCCAACCATACTAGCAATTGTACCAGACTTGATCATCGTTGTCTCTAGCAGATATTTTGCGCGCTCAATGCGCTTTCTACAGATGTACTCATTGCAGCCTTCACCCGTCTGTTTCTTGAACAGCCTGCAGAAATAGTTTGGTGAGAGATAGAGACTGTCCGCAATGCTTGCCACTGAGATATCCTGCTCGATATTGTCGATGATGTATTTCTTCGCCTTTGCGATTGCTTCGTGGCGATCACCCTTTTCTGCAGCGTAAAGATTTGTGATATAAGCCTGCGTAGCAAAGATGGCATCGCTCATATTTGAACCAATGATACCATTCATGAACCGATTCAAACTATCATCTGGGTTGATATGGGACGACTTCACAAACTGAAAATACAAATCCGACACAACATCAAAGCAGCAAAGTTGCACAAAATCTGTTGAAAGATTGTAATTATCAAATAAATTTGCAATCTGCTCAAAGGTTGCAAAGACAGCATCTCCGTCCGCGACATCGACGAGCATTTGCCGCTTATACGCTTGATAATTGTCATCAAACCCTCTGAATTTATTGTGCGTATCGACGCGCAGATCAAATGGTTCATCCTGTTTCTGCACAAGCTGACCAACATTGCTCCGATTGATTACCGCATCGTTGTAGGAGATACTCAACATCTTCAGTTCAGGCACAACACTACCAAGCACAATACGCGGCCGAATATCATACTCATCTTCTAAAATGTGTTCCAACTCACGTGTATGCGCGGTGATATCACCATTTTCCGCATAAAATGCAATGATCAAACTACCGTCATCGTCCGTAAACGTGATGCCCAGCCCTCTCGAATCAACAATCTGAATACATAAGAGCCGCATGGTAAGCAGCCTGTAGTGCTGGTCAAACGGGTCAAGATTGTTATGCATCTGCGCAATCAAAATGCCGACACACATCGGAACATCTTTTTTGATATCCATTGCAAATGTCGCAATATCGCGAAATTCGACATCATTTGCTTCGTTGTGTGCATGATCGCCATGATGCACAATCTCACGCATGTATGCCTCTATCGCCATCTGCGCTTTCGTGCCCTCGGAACGCGTCTTTAAGAATGCTTCTTCCTCCTCGATTCGAATCTGCTCCAGCTCTTCCACTTGTTTCTTCACGAGTTTTAACAATGCAACATCATCAATTGGCTTCAATAGATAATCCTGCACACCCATTTTCAGGCAATCCCTTGCATACTCAAAATAATCGTATCCTGTTAGGACAATGATGCGCATATCTTTATCGGTTTCGCGTACTTTGCCAATCAAATCGATGCCAGAAAGTTCTGTCATACTGATATCGCTGAGCATAATCTGAGGCGCATGCACTTCAATCATTTTCAATGCTTCCGTTGCAGAAGCCGCTGTATAGACCTCGTCAATGCCCACCTCCGACCATGTAATGCCGAGCGCGAGTCCATTGCGAATCATCTTTTCATCATCAACAATCAGTAATTTGTACATTTTCTACCCTCATATCCGAATGGAAACCTCCGAAAACCTAATTTCGCGGTAATCCAATCGTAATAATTACACCGCCATTTGCATTGCTTTGAAAATTCAGTCCATATTGCTTTCCGAATAATAACTCGATACGCTTATTGACGTTTCGCACGCCATATCCGACGGGGTGTTCCTCGTCATGGAACGAATTATTCAACCGCTGGATATCTTCCTCTGTCATGCCAACACCATTGTCTGTCAGATATAAAAATACAGCGTCCTCATAAGCTTCAAGGGTGATATAGATAGACCCCCGCTTCCCTTCCTCAACGCGCAGACCGTGATAGATGGCATTTTCCACGAGCGGTTGTAATGTCAGTTTTGGAATCTTGATATCGTTAAATTCTTCGGGAATATTCACTTGGAGATCCAGGATATCATCATATCTCATATTTTGAATAATCATGTAGAGGCGTATGTGCTCAATTTCATCCTTCAAGCTGATGATATCCTCACCCTTGCTCAGGCAAATTCGATAGTAGCCACCTAGCGCATTTACCATTGTCGCAACTTCGCGATTGCCCTCGCTCATCGCCTGCCACCGAATACACTCCAGTGTATTGTACAGGAAATGGGGTTTGATTTGGGACTGAAGTGCTTCTAGTCGAATCTGATCTATGAGCTTTTGCTCCCGCTTCACTTCCGTCATCAATTCATCGATATCATCGATCATCGAGTTAAACCCTTCAGCTAGAACCTTGCTGTCGTGATCCATTGAATGGGTCTCAATTCGCAATCGCAACTCTTTATCGACAACGGTATCCATCGCAGAAATCACTTCGTCGATTGGCTCATAGAATTTATTTGTCAGTCTTCTGATGACCAAAATGGTCGCTGTCATCATGGCGAGAATCAAAATTACAATGATAACCGCGACTTGTATACCATTTTGATAGAGGTCAAATAGTGAAATCTCATTGATGAGATATAAATCCCAATCACCAACACGCTGATAGTTAATCAACTTTCCTTCTTGTTGAAAGCTTCCAGAAGAATATAGGAGTTTGTCTGAATATTTAATTTTAATGGGTTGTGCGTAACGTCCACCACTCTTCAACGCTTGTCCATTTGAGCCAGCGAGAATCAATTCCGATGATAAATCCTGATCTACTGTCGTTCTACTATCAAATTGATTTAAAAAGGTATCAGAAAAATTCAGAAGCAATACACCTTTCTGATTATTATACAAACTTGGGCCACTAAAGATTGGATAATAAATGGAAAGACTGTAGTCACCCGTATTTGAAAAGACATCATTAATACTGATTCGAAGCTTACTACCTGCGCGAATGGGCTTACTATTGGCATAATCCAAGACATACATTCTACCAAAGTTATCAGAAGTCATTGCAAATAAACCGTGGGATACATAATTCCCGCCGAAGCGAATTTCATCGGGGCTTCCTTTTGAAGATGATTCTGGAATGACAGCCAAGAAATTACAATTCGGTTGTACAAGTTTATAGCGAATCAGCGTATTGTACATCTGGTCACTAGCAAATGGATATTCAGCGATATTATCTTTATTGATACTATCACAATAGACATCGACATCTTCATTTAAGATAATTGCGGTTCCTAAATTACAATACTGCGTCAATGCGTATTTGTAATTCACAGAAAGCTCATGGAGCTGCGTCGTCACAATACTCTTCGTGCGCGCAGTGATACTCGATACATAGGTGACAGAATAGATAATGAGGATCACCGCGGAGGAAACCAACAGAATCAATGTCACGAAAAAGCCGAGCTTGCGCTTAAAGCCCCAGCTCGACGTGTTTAACAAGTTATGTAATTTTTTGATTTTTTTTGTCATTAGCCCTTTACTGCACCTGCGGTCATACCTTTTACGAGCCTATCTGATGCAAATATAAATAGTATAATCATAGGCAATGCGGTCAATACGAGTACAGCCATAATCATTGGCGTATTCATTGTATATTGCCCCTGATATTCCCAGATTGCAAGTGGCAGTGTCCGATTTGCAGAACTCTGCGTGAGGGAATATGCAAAGATAAACTCATTCCACATATTGACACCGTTGTAGATTGCTAGTGTCGATAAACCAGGTTTTGCCATTGGCATGATAATTCTGAAAAACATACCGATCTTGCCACAGCCATCAATTTCTGCCGATTCTTCAATCTCGCGAGGAATTTCCTTCATGAAACTCGTAAGAATAAAGACTGAAATTGGAATACCCAATGCAACATTTGGTCCAATCAGTGCCCAAATACTGTCATAAATGCCCATATTCTGAGTCATCTTAAAAATTGGAATCAACGTAACATGCACAGGTATCGACATACATGCTACTATAATAGCATAAATTGGCTTGCCTAGGCGAAAATTAAATCTTGATAACGGATAAGAGGCAAATGCCGATATTGCCAGCAGTAAAACTAATGACACACCCAGTACAATGACTGAATTCAAGAAGTAGTGCCAAAAATTTCCTGTCAATACTTCGGTATAATTCTCAACATAAAACTTATCTGGGAATTCAAATACGCCCTTCGTAAGCATCTCAAATTTATCTTTGAATGAATTGAGTACCATGAAGAAAAATGGTAGCAATGCAACAAACAATGCAAATATTGCAAGAAACCATGCAATAACCCATGAGATTATGCTCTTTATTCTGCTTAATCTGTATTCTGGATTCATTATTTTTCCTCCCCTTTACCGTTAAGCAATCGCATTGTGAGAAGAGATATGATCGTAATAACGAGGAACATACCTGACGCGATTGTGGAACCATAGCCCATATTGAACTTCGCAAATGACATCTTGTACATATAGGTTGACATGAGTTCTGTAGAGGTACCAGGACCACCGCCAGTCATTACATAGATTAAATCGAAGTATTTTAGGGATCCGACCATAGATAGGATTGCGGCACTCTTTAGAGAAGGTGCAAGCAATGGCAATGCAATATGTGCAAAATACGTTCTTTTATTGACACCATCAAGCTGCGCTGCCTCATATAAATCTGTAGATATATTGGTATAAGCTGCAACGCAGTATACCATATAAAATGGTGTGAACTGCCATGCGATGACACCAATTACAGTAAATAGTGCAGTGTCAGGATTACCAAGTAAATCAATATTTCCACCTCCGAAAAGGCTAGAAACTGAACTAATGATGCCACCATTGGTTGCTAGTGCATATTGGAATAAGAAACCGATTGCAACAGAGCTCATCAGCATTGGAATAAACCAAACGATCTTAAATAATTTACTCTTCTTTCCTGCATACTCTACAAATGTCGCCATTGCAAGCCCCAATGGAATCTGTACGCAGATGGATAAGATCATGACGATGATATTGTTTTTAAATGCTGACCAGAAATGTGGGTCGTGAATCAGTTTAATCCAGTTATCTAATCCAATGAATGTTGTATTGGGTGAGATTCCATTCCATTTTAGGGTACTGATACGAAAGGCATCAATAATGGGATAAAAGATATATAAAATCAACAATACCGCAACAGGGATTAGAAATAAGAATGCCACTCGATTGGTTTCTTTATTTCTTTGAAGCGCCAACGCTTCACTCTTTTTTTTCATTACGTTCCTCCGCGCTCTACACGTATTTACACGTATATAAAGCTATCACCCCCATGCATATACAGTTGGGATGTGTCTCCCAAACGAACATGGGGGTGACAGTTAACTTTACTGAGTTGTTCAGATTGATCTATTATTTCTCGTCTAAATACTCTTGCATTGCTGCCTGAAGAACTTCATTTGCTTTTTCAGGTGTTGTCGTAAGTCCAAAGAGCTCCTGACATGTATTAAGGTGCGCATCTGCAACTGCAGGTGGTAGATATTGGTCATACCATAGTTGTACAGCTGTTGCGTCAGCGATTGTTGACAATACCTGCTGGGAAATTGGATCATCTACAAGTGTTGCTACATCTGGAGTAGGTGGAAGATATCCATTTTCAATATCCTTCGCCTTTGCTTCTTCTGATGAGAAGTAAGTTGCAAGTTCAAATGCTGCGTCTAGCTTGTCGCCTTCACAATTGAATGAGATGAACTGGTCGCCGACTGTACCGAGTGCGATTGGTAGATTGTCTTCTTTTCCATCAACTGCTGGGAATGGGAACCAACCAACCTTCTCATAGAACTCTTCGCTATCTGACTTTAGTGTACCTGTGTACCATGAACCGATTAAATCCATTGCTGCTTTATCTTGATATAGAAGTTGTCTGCCCTGACCATCATCCTCTGATAAGGAGTTAACGCCTTCTGGGAACCAACCTTTTTCAACCCATTCTTGAATCTTTTCACCAGCATATACGAATGATTCATCTTCGAATGAGCCAGATCCATCAACTGCTGCCTGGAATGGTTCAAGTCCACCATATCTAGCTGCGAGTAGTTGGAAGTACATGGAACCTGTCCACTTTGTTGAATTTGCAAGTGCAAATGGTGTGATTCCATTCTCTTTAAGCTTTGCACATACAGCCTCTAATTCAGAAATTGTTTTCGGAACTTCAAGACCATATTTTTCGAACATTTCTTTATTGTAGTAGGTACCTGCAACTGAGATATTGTAGGTAGGCACCGCATAGATTTTGCCATCATAGGTTGACTGTGCAATACCAGCTTCCATAAGCCTGTCAGTCAAACCATACTTCTCGTATAAATCATCAAGTGGCTGCGCAAAACCTGATTCGATATACTCATTCATTGGTCCACCAGACCAACTTGTGTACATATCAGGACATTCTCCCGAACTCATTGCGACAACTAACTTTTCTTTGTAGCTATCATTCTGTGTTGCAACGAACTCGACTTCATAGCCAGAATCTGACTGTTCATTGAATAACTCTACTGGATAGGAAAGCAATACTTTGTTGACACCTTCAGCACCAATATTCCAGAATGTTATTGTTTTGTCCGCATCTCCACCTCCTGATGAGGACTTCCCTTTAGAACCACAACCTGCTAAGGACACGATCATCATCACTGATAATGCGATTGCCGCAAATCTTAGTAATCTCTTTTTCATCTTGTTATCCCTTCTCCTCAATATTATAGATTTATGGATTAAGGTCGCCTGCCGCAGTGCACTTACGGCGTGGCTGACCTTTAATGTAGACTTATTATATGCCTTATTATGAATGGATGAAATATAAGAAAATGCCCAAAATATAGAAAATTCTTACCTACTTTTGCCCGATGTGTACGAACACGCTTAAAAAACTACATGAATTAGCACAAAAAAGCACATGAAAATAATCACGAAAATGGTCACCATAACCGAATTTTATTGACACCTGGCTTCAATTTTGTAATGGGTCCAATGATGGAACCAGCTTCATATTTCTGACCAAGGATATCGGTATCAATCGTCAGTGCACTTCCGTCAGCATTCTCAAAATTTGCATCCACGATTCTTACGCGATCTAGAATCTCGGTATCAATCGCATCTGTTTTGAGAGAATAGATTGATTCTGGAAGTGTAATTGAGACGAATAATTCATCACCCTCTTCAATGATGCTAAATTTCGGATCAAAAGTATCGTCTACAATGTTATTTTCTTCACGATCAAACGCCTTTGCGCCACCAAAATAGGCATTGTTGTTGATGGATACTTGCTCGTAATTAACCTCTAGAAATGCCTCGAAATCTCCAGGACCTTGATCTTTGACGCGCTGCAAATATTCCTCTAACGTCGTAGCTTGACCGTTATATCTCGCAGTGCCGGGCTCGCCTTGATTCCACGCAGCACTCGTACCGTTAAAGATATTGTTATACCAACGTTCATCACCACGAAATGCGACAGAGAATCCTTTCACCTGTGTGCTATGCGGGAAATGATATGGTGTCGGACGATCCAATACATTAAAAGATGAGATATCACCATTGATTAAATTATTTACAAATGCCAATCCTTGCGACGCATCTAAAAAGAAGTCTGGCGAAGCGAAGATATTGTTGTCAGCAAGAAATGGCCCATGAGACACTTCAACAAAGAAATCACGATTATTGTTGTAATATACATTCTGAGTCACGCGCGTTCCTTGCGCCTGCCAGTCAAACCAAGAGCCCAGTACGCAGTTGTGAATTCGGTTGTGACGCACCAATACATCAAGCGCTGCATGCAGCTTAATGCCCGCAATTTCATATCCAAAATACTCTCTTTTGATGCCGATATTGTAGATGTTATTGTCATAAATCTCACTGAATACACAACCGAGATGTCCAACAATTCCATTCTGTCCGCAATCATAGATGGTATTGTTTCTGATGATATGAGAACCAACATGCTCCTTATTCCAGCCACGTTGAGTCAATGCCGTAAACACAGCCTCTAGCTGATAATTATAGCCCGCTTTATCACCTCTTCTTGTATACTGATTGTGACCTGTCGTAATCTCCTTACCAATGCTGATTGCACTCGCTTTGGCATCGTGAATGATATTATTTTCAATAATCCAACCTTTGGACCAGTTTGGACCAATCAAACCTGGCTGATCCGCAGTCGGCGGCGCCCAAGGTGATGCGGCATGTGCAAGTTCGAATCCACTGACCGTCACATAATCGATGCCTGTAATTTCCGGATAGAAGACAGTCTTACGAACGCTAATTTCAACCAATTCTTGATTTGGATCATACTCGTGGAAATTGGCAAATATCGCCGTATTCCCATCTACACCAGGTTTTACTTCCGCATACCATACATACTTTGTCTGTTCTGGATTGATTACAGGTGTCATCAATTTAGAACCGTCATCATATACCTCGGTACGAATCTGAGGATTCTCTAAATCTTCATACGCCGTTACTTCGTAAAAAGACAATCCGTTTAGGTAGACATCACCAAGGTGTTTCTCTAATCCATGAACAACCCACTCTCCGACAATTGTCGTTGCAAATGGATTGAATTCACCGAAGAACGAATTTGGTAGAATCTTCTTCCAGACACGATCATTGACCTTTTCCCAGCCAGTTATTTCCTCGGAACCTTTGATTGTAACCTTTTCGCCATCGGCAGCCTTGAACACAACACGCCTTGTATTACTAAGTCCCGTGTTTTGTGGGCGAACCCATTCGCGGTATACGCCCTCATGAACAATGACGGTATCACCAGCAGCAGCGATATGTGCCGCCTTATCAATCGTTAAATAGGGAGCGTCTTGACTGCCAATCGCATTGTCACTGCCATGCTTTGCTACATGAAATTCTTTTCGCATTTTCGCCTCTTTTCCCATTTTCTCTTCCAAAAAAGTCCAGCATTTTCGCCTTTAGAAAATACTGGACTTTATTTATAATCGTACATTAAATCATTCGCTACTTACGAATTAATTAGAATATCTGAACCTTATTTACACCTGGTTTCAAGCTTGCGATTGGTCCAACAACTGCTCCAGCGTCACGCTTTGCGCCGAGGATATCTGTGTCAATCGTGAGCTCACTGCCATCTGGATTCTCATAGTTCGCGTCAACAAGTCTGACTCGATCAAGAATTTCTGTATCGATTACATCTGTCTTGAGACTCGTGATAGACTCAGGCAATTCGATAGATAGATAGAGTTTCTCACCATCTTCAATGATGGCAACTTTTGGATCAAACGCATCATCAACGATATTATTTTCTTCGCGGTCAAACGCCTGCGCGCCCGCAAAATAGGCATTGTTATTGACAACCGCCTGCTGCTTGCTGACATTGATAAATGCCTCAAAATCACATTCACCATCATCGACAACACGCTGTATATATTCGTCATACGATGCAGCCTGTCCGTTATATAGGGCAGTTCCTGTCGCATATCCACCGATATCATTCAATGCACCTTCGTGTGCGCCTGTTGCGATTGCACCTGTGAAGATGTTGTTAAACCAACGATCATCGCCACTGAATACAACTGTGTAGCCCTTTACTTCCGTGCTATGTGGGAAGTGATAAGGTGTCGATCTGTCGAGAACATCATAATACTGCATGTCGCCACTGATGATATTATTGACAAGCGCTGTACCTTGTGCAGCATTTGTAAAGAAATCTTTCGATGCAAATACATTGTTGTCAACCAGGAATGGTCCATGTGTAACTTCAATGAAAATGTCGCGATTGTTGTCATAATATACATTTTGACTTACACGAGTTCCTTGTGCCTGCCAATCGAACCATGAGCCGAGGGAACAATTGTGAATCCGATTATGTCGTACCTGCACGTCAATTGCAGCATGAAGCTTGATACCCGCAATCTCATGACCAAAATATTCTCTCTTGATGCCGATGTTGTAGATATGGTTATCATAAATTTCACTGAACGCACAACCAAGATGACCAACGACAGCATTTTGACCACAATCGTAAATCGTATTGTTTCTGATGATATGAGATCCGACGTGCTCCTTATTCCAGCCACGCTGTGTCAATGCAACAAAGACCGCTTCGAGCTGATAATTATATCCAGCCTTATCGCCTCTTCTCGTATATTGGTTATGACCCGTCGTGATTTCCTTACCGATGCTGATTGCACTTGCATTGGCATCATGGATAATATTGTTTTCTATAATCCAGCCTTTTGCCCAGTTTGGTCCAATCAATCCTGGCTGATCTGCAGTCGGTGGAGCCCAAGGCGATGCAGCCTGCGCAAGCTCAAATCCGCTTACCGTTACATAGTCAATTCCCGTAATTTCTGGATAGAATACCGTCTTACGTACACTGATTTCAACCAATTCTTGATTTGGATCATACTCTTGGAAATTCGCAAATATTGTCGTATTGCCATCGACGCCAGGCTCTACTTCTGCATACCATACATATTGTGTCTGTGCAGGATTGATAATCGGCGTTGTCTTCTTCGTCCAGTCATCGACAATCTCCGTGCGAAGCTGTGGATCTAGGAGCCCATCATATGTGATAACTTCATAAAGAGATAGTCCATTTAGATACACATCACCAAGATGCTTATCTAAACCATGCACAACCCACTCCCCTTCGATATTGGTGGCAAATGGATTAAATTCGCCAAAGTATGAATTTGGCAGTACTTTCTTCCATACGTTACCTTCGACTTTTTCCCATCCTGTTGCTTCTTCTGAACCCTTAATAGAAACCTTTTCACCTTCTGCAGCCTTGAATACAACTCTTCTCGTGTTGCTCAGACCCGTGTTTTGAGGACGCACCCACTCCCGATATGTACCCTCATGTACGATGACAGTATCACCAGCTGCCGCAACATGTGCCGCTTTATCAACTGTCAAAAATGGTGCATCTTTTGTGCCAGCAGCGTTGTCGCTACCAGTTTTGGCTACATGAAATTCTTTACCCATTGCTTTCTCCTAATCTATAATACTACTTTAAACCATGCAATCATAAAAACAATCATTGCATCCACGACTAAATTATTGGTGGGACTTCGCACATTTGTGCTTGCTTGTGTATGCGTGCTGCCTGTGTGTGTACGTGCACGCCAAATCTAAAAAAAATTGAGGTACAACCCTCTACGATATGTGCTCATTATATAATATGACCTCATATAATTATATTGAATTTCCTTACAAAAATCTATAATAATTTGACATTCAATTTTTGAAATATTTTGACAACCTTCTTTGTACCTAAAAGCAGCTTAACTCGCGTGAAATGTAAGGTTTGTATCACTTTATGCCCGTTTTTGAGCCAAAACTGATGCCAACCTTACATCTCATGCGTTTTATTGCTATTATTTGTTATATCAACTTTGCGAGCATGGCACGCACTGCTGGGAATCTGCCTGTATCACGATTACCAAAGCCATAACCCACTTTTTCTATGGATAATTTCGGCGCATTGACATATGTTGCACCAAGACCTTCCGCAATGGCAAAACCTGTCGGTGTAACCATTTCTGTATGCACTTCGCTGTGAAGAATCATTGGAAGATTGCTTTTTTCTTGCATCTTCAGCACTGCTGGAACAGGAACAGGAATGATGCCGTGTTGGCAGCGGATATTGCCTTGCCCATCATGTAGTTCGCTCACGTAGACTTTGGGATTTCCTAATAAATCTAGCGCAATTGCCGTACCAACGATATCGATAATTGAATCAACAGCACCTACTTCATGAAAACTTACCTTTTCAATTGGCATATTGTGTACAGCTGCTTCGGCTACAGCAATTACATGAAAGATGCTGAGTGCATGTTTCTTAACAGTGTCATTGAGTGTACTGTTTTCAATCATTGACTTGATGTGCATATAGGTGCGGTGACTGTGCGCATCATGATGATGTGCTTCATCGTGATGTTCATGGTTGTGCTGATGTGCCGTATTATCGTGATGATGTATTTCATCATGCGTCAATATTACATCGAAGTTTATTCCAGAGATACCACTTCTTGAATCTCTGTCAGCGACAAGCGCATATTCATGATCAAAACTTAGTTTGCCAAGCTCTTCTTGTATCTTTTTAAAGTCTGCACCGAGGTCAATCAGTGCCCCCATTGTCATGTCACCACTGATTCCAGACAAACATTCTAGATATAAAATGTCTTGCGGATTCGCAGCAATATTGCCGACATTTTCGTGATTATTATCCATGTGTATCCTTTTCAATCTATTATTTGAAAACTTAAACTTACTTATAATTTCGCGCATTCTTTGCTTGGCTAGACTTTTCTGATAGATTCCATTGCAGCTGACGCATGGGATGAGACTCGCTATGCTCGCAGCTGCCGCGGAATCCTCTCGGGATCTGACGTACCGTTTTCTCGCATTCTTTGCTTGGCTAGACTTTCCTGATAGATTTTATTGCGAAGTTACGTCTCCCCGGTAGATTCCATTGCGGCTAAAGCCGCGGAATCCTCTCGGGGGACCTACCATCAATTTACTTCGTAAATTGGGTTAGGTCTCCCATTCGTGGTGATTCACTTCTGCTCCTATCACTACAATTCTGCCATTTTTTCTGCTGTATTCGCATGTTGACAGTGCGATGAGTTTCTGGGGATAGGTGGGCTCGAAATCTGATTGGATGATGGAACGAGACTTGACTTGAGCTAGATAATCATTGTAATAGGCTTCGTCACCATTGTTGTCAAAGCTGTAGACTTTGAATGAATCGTTGTCTCCTGTCCAATCCGTCACGACAGCACCAATGACTTCAAATTCTGCTCTGTATTCTACAGTATCGAAAATGATTGTCTTATGAGTATCAAAATAATCCGGTTCCTTAAATTTATCGAGATTCTGGAACATGCTTCCATCTTTCCAGTGATGACCAAAAATCAGCATGCTGAGACTTTGAGGAATCGCTGTCGAGCGTTCACTCATAAATGGCGTGCCTTTTGAACTGTCTTCTTTTGAGAAATCTCTCTTTAGATAAAATTCGGGGTCACTGATTGTCTGCATAACGGGATAGTCAATCTGAGTTCCTGGCATCGTAATCCAGCCAACAAAATCAGCATTTTGAGCAAGCAAATCTTTGTAATGTGCCACGATATCCGCATCCGTAATTGTCGTTTCTTCCGCCACTGTGGGCATGCGCACTTGATCAAACGCCTTCTCTTCTTTCGCATTGCCGATATAATAGGACAAAAGTTTATAGGCGCACACAGCAATGACAATCACTAAAAGAATGATGATGATATTGATTATAATGGAAGCAACACTTCTTTTCTTTTTTTGTTTTGCAATTGCTGACATTTACCAATCCTTTCGATTGTTGAAATAGAGATTCTTATCCTTTATAAATTCGAGATAGACGCTGACCGAATCTTGTTAATATCTCGTAATTAATCGTTCCTGTCTTCTGTGCAATTTCATCTGCCGTAATGGTAAGACCATGCGAACTTCCGAGGAACGTCACCTCGTCATACAATTTTGCATCGGGCACATCGGTCAAGTCCACCATACACATATCCATGCAAATGGTTCCAATAATTGGTGCGTAGACTCCGTTGATAATCACGCGGCCCATACCCGTCAGTGTCCTTGGTAGTCCATCGCCATAACCAACAGGAACCGTGCCGATGATACTCTTGCGCTCTGTCTTAAACCGCATTCCGTAACTCACAGAAAAACCTGCGGGAACTTCCTTGATATGCACAATATGCGCTTTCACAGTCATAACGGGCTTTAATTCAGCAAAAGAACGATTAAATACAGTTGATGGATATTCGCCATACAAAGAAATCCCAGGGCGGACGATATCATAATGTGCTTCGGGATATCTCATGACACCCGCACTGTTGCATAGGGTCTTGCCACCATAAGCGATATTGACTTTCTCGAGTTCCCTTGCATAGAGGTTGAAGTTTTCAATCTGCTTTAATGTATAGCTGTCATCCTCTTCATCCGCAGCAGCAAAATGTGAAAAAATCCCTTTTATATCAATACCTTCCATCATAGAGATTTCTTTAATCTCAGCAATGCTACCCATCGTATGGGTAAACCCAAGTCGACCCATCCCAGTCTCAACTGCAATCAATACTTGAGACGGTTTCGCACCAGACTTTAAAACTTCATCATTGAGCAATTCCGCATCTTCAATATTGGATAGAACCGTAATCACATCAAGATCAATGATATCTTTGACATTTTCCCGAGGTGCTGCCGTTAAAAGTACAATGGGCGTTCGTATGCCAGCAACTCTTAGCTCAACCACTTCAAGTAGCGTTGCTACGGCTAGATAATCGCAACCAGACTTCACAAATTCCCAAGCGGCTTTTACAAGTCCATGCCCATAGGCATCCGCTTTAATGCAACACATAATCTGACTATTCGATGCTAAGCGCTTCATCTCTAGAAAATTATGGTTCAATGCTTGTGAATCAATCTCAACCCATGCAGGGCGTCTCATATTACTATACATATCGAATCCTCAAAATTTAATGCGACCTATATTTATATTTTATATATACCCATTTTTCTACACATTGAACAAGAAATGAATGACATCGCCATCTTGGACGATATAATCCTTGCCCTCTGAGCGTAATAGCCCTTTTTCTTTGGCGACAGCGAGACTGCCACATTCCATCAAATTCTCATAGCTAATGGTCTCAGCTCTGATAAATCCGCGTTCAAAATCCGTATGAATTTTGCCTGCTGCGCCAGGTGCTTTTGTTCCTCTTCGAATCGTCCACGCTCTTGTCTCAGGCTCCCCTGCTGTAAGATAACTAATCAGGTCGAGCAAATGATAGGAAGCATGCACCAATTTATCCAAACCTGGCTCTGTAATTCCAAGCTCCTCGAGGAATATTTCCTTTTCTTCATCGCTTAACTCAGCAAGCTCACTCTCAACCTTTGCAGAGACAACGACAACATCCGCATTTTCTGTCGCCGCAATCTCACGTACCGTCTTCACATAATCGTTGTCATCCTCGCTTGCAGCATCATCTTCTGAGACATTTGCCGCATAGATGATGGGTTTATAGGATAAGAGGTCTAGCGACTTCACGTATTCGGCATCTTCGTCATCCAGTTCAACTGCTCTTGCACTCACCCCTTCTTCAAGCTTTGTTTTGAGTTTCTCTAAGACTGTGATATTTTTCGCAAGACTCTTGTCGCCTTTTAACATCTTTGTTGTCTTATCGATTCTTCTGTCGATCAGGTCTAAATCGGAAAAAATCAACTCGAAGTTAATCGTCTCAATATCGCTCTTTGGATTGCATGCACCATCTACATGCACGACATTGACATCATCAAAGCAACGGACAACATGGACAATTGCCTCAACTTCTCGAATATGACCGAGAAATTTATTGCCGAGTCCTTCCCCTTTTGACGCACCTTTTACCAATCCTGCAATGTCATAGAATTCAATCGTTGTATAGATTTTCTTCTTTGAATGATATAAATCTGAAAGATTGTCGATTCTTTTATCAGGAACCGCCACGACGCCAACATTTGGCTCAATGGTACAAAATGGATAGTTTGCGGCTTCCGCGCCTGCTTTCGTGATTGCATTAAACAACGTACTTTTGCCTACATTTGGTAGACCTACGATTCCTAATTTCACTTATGATTTCCTCTTTCTTGATTTCTTTCCTTGACGGAGTTTTATATATAGAGCGAGTGCGCCTATAAATAGTACCGCACTTAGAGCTTGTGCTTGTTTTATGACACCGAATAGCATGAGGCTGTCCGTGCGCAAACCCTCAACGATGAAACGTTCTAACGAATAGAGCATGCAGTAAAGCAAAAATGTCTGACCGGTGAATTTTCGATGATTATCTACTAGAATCAATATGACAAATAATAATAGACACCAGATGGATTCATATAAAAATGTCGGATGAACGCTGACACCATCTACCGTTATCGCCCATGGCAGATTCGTTGGTCCGCCGTGCGCTTCACTGTTGAAATAATTGCCCCAACGTCCAATTGCTTGTCCGAGCGGTATGACTGCAAAGTATAAATCTAGCAGATTCAAGGGGCGTTCATTGAAGATGCCACAAAGGATCAAGGCAATAATCACAGGCAGAATCAACCCACCATGGATTGCGAGTCCGCCCTCTCTGAGTGCAAAAATCTTCTCCGTATGCTCCGAATAGTAGGACCAATTGAACAATATATAATAGAGTCTTGCACCAACGATTCCGCAAATGATAAATAGAATAGTCCAGTTAAAGATTCTATCTTGATTGATGCCATGCTTTGGATAGGCTCGCTTACATATGAGTAGTACACAGACAACAATTCCTAGAGAAACCAAGATGCCGTACCACATGATATCTATGCCAAATATGGAAAATGCTACACGATTTGGTACGGGCATTATTTCCCCTCACTTTCGGCAGCAATCACTCTAAATTGCTCCGCCCACTTGTCTGGGCTATCTGCGCCAAACACGGCGGAACCAGCGACGACAACATCGACACCTGCTTCAAATAGATCGGCTAAATTATCTAAATTGGCACCGCCATCTACTTCGATTAAATAATCGTATCCTTTTTCTTCACGTATTTGCTTCAACTCGCGAATCTTATCATAGGAGTTTGGGATAAATTTCTGTCCACCAAAGCCAGGATTGACGCTCATAATCAGCACCATATCACACAGATAGAGTACATTTTCAAGCGTGCTCACAGGGGTTGCAGGATTTAAGGATACGCCAGATTTTACGCCGAGCGATTTGATGTTTTGGAGCGACCTGTTTAAATGCTTCGTTGATTCCTGATGTACGACGATATAGCGCGTCATATCCGTCACAAATTCATGTGCAAACTGATCTGGATTCTCAATCATCAAATGTACGTCAAACGGTAATTTCGTCTGACCTAATACACTCTTCATAACCATTGGCCCAAAGCTGATATTTGGGACAAAGTGTCCATCCATAACATCTACATGGATGAGATCTGCGCCAATGCGTTCGAGCATTTTTACATCCTCTCCAAGCTTTGAAAAATCTGCTGATAAAATCGATGGTGCAAGCAACCTTGACATAATAAATCCTCTCTCTTTAATGTTTTCTTAATATTGGTTCTCTTCTTTTTGAATGGCATCTCGCATCATTGCAAGATACGAATGGTATCTACTTTCTGCAATCTTGCCGTCTTGCAATGCTTCTTTTATGGCACAATCAGGCTCATCGAGGTGTTTGCAATTTTTAAAGCGGCACTTTCCTTGCGGGAAATCTGGAAAATATTCTGCAATTTCCTCAGATAGAATATCGATGATTTCAAACGAGGTGAAGCCTGGTGTATCCATGACAAGCGCACCTTTTGGTGTCACATGAATCTCCGTGTGACGTGTCGTGTGTCGACCGCGCCCTGTCTTGCCACTGACATCTGATGTCTTCAAGCTTTCACCTGAATAGATACGTTGGTCGGTTGTGTCGGAACTTTCTTGAAGATAACGACCACCATCAAATTGCGTTTCATCGGATTGATAAGTTTCGTCTGGTTGTTCCAGATTCAGCACCTTCGTGATGAGACTTGTCTTCCCAGCCCCTGAAGGTCCTGCAAATGCCAATACATGACCTTGCATATCCGAAAGTAGTACATCCAAATCACCCATATCGTCATTCAGTGTACTAAGAAAATGTACGTCATAATACTTTTCATAGATATGCCTTATGGTCTGTTCGATTTTATCGTTGTCGACTAAGTCCATCTTGTTGATGATGATGATTGGAATGACACCTGCTGCCTCACTCATGACTAAGAATCTATCTAAAATCTCAAGACTTGGGTCAGGATCTTTGGCTGCAAGAACAATGAGAAAGTTATCTATATTTGCGACAGGCGGTCTTATAAAGCTATTGCGTCTTTCATGCATCACTTCGATGCGACCTTCCATTTCATCGCTATCCGTTGTTGGATTTACGACGATTGTGACATCATCTCCGACAAGTGGCGCATTGCCCTTTTTCTTGAAGATACCGCGCGCCCGACACATATAGGTGCCCTCTATTGTCTTTACATAGTAAAAACCAGAGAGGGCTTTGATAATTTTGCCTTCAAGCTGCGTACCAGCAGGGATTCCCATCTGTGTGGAAATAACATTTGCATTTGCATGATTTTGTCCCATGCTTACGCCTCTGTATAGGTGCCATTTGTAAAATCTATGTCGTAAGTTTTATACAAAGTTCCAGAAAAGAATACTTGAACCTTACCAAGTCCCTTACCCGTCACACTAATGGTTGTTTTTTCATCCTCCGCATTAAATGACTTATCGCGGTAGATATCTGTCTGGGTTCCATCACTTGATATCTGTAAAGCGGTAACAGTAAAGACCTCGCTTGGTGCATCCTTAAATGGAATTGTAATACTTACGGTACCTTCCACTTCTTCAGGTCCGCTGCTGACTTTGCCAGAAATTGTCTGTCCTTCATTGACCACATCATCAGCCTTTATCGACTGGTACATGATTCGTCCCTCTTCATAGGCACTAGAATGTTCTGGTTGCACATCTCCGAGCACAAGACCAACCCCCTCGAGTGCAGCTCTTGCTTCATCTATTGTCATATTGATGATACTTGGAACCTTTACATCGTTGGATTTCTTGCCTTGGCTTAGCGTCAAGGTAATCTGTCCACCTTTTTCTAAATCTTTGCCTGATTCTGGACTCTGCTTCAATACAGTGTCATAGTCTTTCTCGCTATCCATATAAATGGGTTCGGCAAGTTCATATCCATCAGCTTTAGCCAGTTTCTCGGCATCCACCTTGCTACGCCCGACTAAATCAGGAACCGTACCCATAACTACCGCAGCACCCTTACTTACACTAACCTCAATCGTGCGGCCTTTCTTTACTTCTGTACCTTTCTTAGGATCTTGATACGCAATCTTTCCTGCTTCATACGTGTCGCTTTCAACCTCATCGGCTTCTTTGAGTTTGAGACCTGCATCAGAAACTTTCACGGTAGCCTCTTCGATAGTGAGACCGATTAATTCAGGTACCGGCACTGTCTTTGTTGCAGACAATACAGTATAAAGTTTAAAGATTCCAAATCCTGCGGATAATGCGAGCACAATTGCAATGACGACGGCAAGTACAATATTGCGCCTTTGGACTTTCTGTTCTTTGGTCTTTTTACCTTTTTTATTGTTTTTATTGTTTTTGCCATTGCCTACGGCTGATTTTAGAGCTGATGCCCCTGCGGATCCCAGTGCATTGACCCCGCCACCAACAGCTTTGCCAGCAGACTTTGCAGCATTATTGCCTCGTGAATCTCCTTCTTTTGAATTTGAGATGGAACCTGACTCACCTGGATTCCCTGCACCACCATAAGAGCTACCATTGTTGACTTTTTCGCCGAGATTAGATCGAGGATAGTCGTCTTGCTGCCCGTAATTTTTCAAATCGCGATCCGAGATGAGCACACCGCCCGCCTTGATATCATTTGGTTTGATTGATTTTGGCGCATCTAAATTGCGTCTTGTATAGCTGAGTGCATTTGGATCATCGATGACGCCCGTTACAAAATTCACATTGTTTAGCGCATCATACATCTCATCGATTGTCTTAAATCGGTCTGTCTGATATTTTTCAGTTGCTTTCAATACGATCTGGTCTAGTCCAGGAGGTACGCCAGGCACAATGGAAGATGGTGCAGGAATCGCATCCTTCATATGCATCATTGCAATTGCCACTGCATTGTCCGCATCAAACGGAACTTTACCTGTAAGCATCTCAAAGATAACAATACCAAGCGAATAGATATCCGTCTTTTCATCGACATATCCACCGCGACCCTGCTCTGGTGAAAAATAGTGAACGGATCCCATAATCGATCCCTGATCACTCACAATCGTGCCATCGCTTACGGCTCTAGCAATACCAAAATCCGTAATTTTAGCCAATCCATCTGCATTTACCAATATATTGTGTGGCTTCACATCTCGATGGACGATGCTATTTTTGTGTGCGAGACTCAGCGCCGACGCCACTTGCTTTGCAATTCTTATGGTCTCTTTGAAGTCAAGCGAACCTCTTTCCGCAATCAATTCACTCAGCGTCTTACCAACGACAAGCTCCATGACAATAAAGTAAATATTGCCTTCTTTACCCACATCATATACACTTACAATATTGGGGTGCTGCAAGCGTGCCGCCGCATAGGATTCACGGCGAAAACTCTCAACAAACGACTCATCTTTCACAAATTCAGGTCTCAAAACCTTAATTGCCACCTGTCTGTTGAGTTTGCGATCTTTCGCCTTATAGACGACAGCCATCCCGCCCTCGCCAATCTTGGCTAACACTTCATATCTACCGGCAAGTATTTTAGTTGCCATACATTTCTCCTATTTTTCAAATACCACTACGGTCACATTGTCGCCACCGCCAGCCGCCAGTGCGGCCTCAACTAGATAATCGGCGACGATCCCCAGTTCTTCTTTTTTCAAGCTCAGAATTTCCCGTATACCTTCTGCGTCCACTTCGCCATTCAGTCCATCCGAACACAAAAGAATTCGCTCGCCATGATAAGGAATGTGATAGAAATCGGGCTCACATTCGCCATCTGCACCGAGCGCTTTTGTAATCATATTTTTCTTCGGATGGTTGGCAGCTTCTTCCTTGGTTAATTCACCCATATTGATCAGCGAATTGACCCATGTGTGGTCCTCTGTAATCTGAATCAAGACATTCGGATCAATCTCATCTTCAGATGATTGTGCAACCACTTGACCAAGCTTGCAAATGTCACTATCTGTGGCATGTACACCGATGTTTAATTCTTTATATAGATAAGCTCTGCTGTCGCCAACATTGACAATATGAAGCATATCGCCATAGAACACGCCGAGTACCGCTGTCGTCGCCATGCCTTTTGTGACAGGCTCTCTGGCAACAATGGATAAAATTTCCGTATTCATCTTGCGAAAACACCTGAGAAAATAGCCTTCAAGCCAGTTATCTCTGTAAGTCTCTTCAAACTCATCCGCTTTGTCCATCGGATTCTTTTCTAAAAAATCCTGAAGCGAGTTGACCGCAGCCCGAGATGCAATCTCACCTGAACTCGCGCCACCAACCCCATCAAACACAGCAAAGACGCCCTTTGCTGGTAGCACCAGCAGCGCATCTTCGTTGTTGGACCTAATTTTACCTACATCTGTCTTGTAGCCGAAACTAAGCATATATATCATCCTTCTTAATCATCTTGCATATGTAGAATCCATCTGTGCCATCTACGCTTGGCAGAAGCTGCTTCTCATATACCTTCTCAAAATTCTTGTGCATTTTCAGAAAAGCCTTTGGAATGTTTTGGTTTTCTCGCTTTGCAATCGTGCATGTGCTATAGACGAGTGTACCGCCAGGCTTCACATACTCTGCGGATGCATTTAAAATCTTAAGCTGCTTGACAGGTAAATCTTTCATATCGTCATCAAATGCTTTATATTTGATTTCCGGTTTTTTCCTTATTGTGCCAAGCCCGCTACAAGGTGCATCCACGAGAACCTTATCCGCTTTCTCTTGGAATGCGTGATTTGCAACGGTTGCATCCCATGACTTCACCGTAACAATTTCAATGCCTAAGCGTGTCGCTTGTTCAATTATCTCTTGTAATTTTTTTCTATAAATGTCAAACGCATAAATCGAGCCATAATTCTCCATCCTTTCTGCAATTGCCATTGTCTTGCCGCCTGGTGCGGCGCATACGTCAAGAACCGTATCACCTGGTTTTGGATCAAGCGCTTTCACCGTCTCGAGTGACGCCTCATCTTGAATGGAAAACAGTCCTTGCTTATATGAATTTGACGAAATCAGCTCGCCACCGTCTACATAGATGACATTGTCATTATGGGCGGATCTTTCCGCTTTATAACCGCGCGTAATCAGACGATCATAAAGATGTTTGCCATTTGTCTTTAAGGTATTGGCTCGAATCGTCACCGAAGGGATGGTATTGCTCGCTTCAAGCAGTGCGCGTGCTTCGTCTTCTCCAAGCTCGCGTATCCACATGAAAACAATCCACGGCTCAAAACTGTATTTGATGGATAGATACTTTACCAAATCTTCTTTTGGATCAGGGAGCTGCACTTTGTCAGGATTTCTCAAATATTCTCGGAGAATCGCGTTGATAAAACCTTGCCTGCCAACGGAAAATACCTTGGCAAGTTCTACCGTCTCGTCCACTGCACTATGGCTCGGAACTTTATTCATGTAGATAAGCTGGAACAATCCCATACGTAGCAAAATGAGATCCGATGGCTTCACCTTACCAATAGAACCTTTAATGTAACTAGAAATTACAAAGTCTAGATACATCTTGTAGCGCGTGACGCCATAAACGAGCTCTTTTATGAAAGGAATCGATTGCGGGTCTGCATTTTTTAGTGATCTACTAAGCGCAATATGAGAATACGCCTTGTTTTCTTCTACATCACGTAGGATGTAATATGCCAGTCTTCTGTTGTGATCCACTTTGACCTCCACTTACTTCAAGATAATACCGATTTCGATCTGATTGCCACGTAAATAATCAGCTACGTGAACAGGATTTTTCCCTGGTAGTTGGATTGCGGTGATTGTGATTGCGTGATCTTCTGCCGAGACCTTGATGCCGTCTTTGTCCGCCGATAGGATTGTACCGGGCGCTGCGTTCACGGGCTCAGGGTCATCTGAAAATGTCACAGCTTTTATAATTCTTAGCTTCTTCTCATCTAACATTGCATAAGAACCTGGTCTTGGATTCATACCTCTGATTTGGGCTAGCACTTTATCTGCTGGCTGATGAAAATCGATGTGCGCATCATCTTTACTTAACATCGAAGCATAGGTTGAGAAACGGTCATCTTGTGGTTCGCTTACAGCTGTTCCATCAGCGATGTGTGGAATAGTATCGATTAGAAGCGTAGCACCTAATATGCTTAGTTCGTCTGTGACTGTGCCAGCATCTTTGTCACCAGTCTCTAGTTCTGCCTTGCTGATCATATCACCTGTATCTAAACCCTCTGCCATATGCATAATCGTCACGCCTGTAATCGCATCCCCTGCTGCTACAGCACGCTCGATTGGCGCAGCGCCTCTGTATCTCGGCAATAGACTTGCATGGATATTGATACAACCCAATCTTGGGATATCTAGGATGTTCTTTGGTAGAATCATACCATACGCACATACGACTATCAAGTCAGGTGCAAGCTTTGTAAGCATATCACAAAATTCTTCGTTGTCTTTGATTTTCTCTGGTTGTGACATTTGCATGCCTTTACCGAGATGAATTGCAGCCTGCTTTACGGGTGAAAAAGTGACTTTCTTACCTCTTCCACGTGCGCGATCAGGTTGCGTGACAACCAATGGGATATCATAGCCAGCTTCTACCAATGATTTTAACGGGGGAACCGCAAAATCGGGCGTCCCCATATATACTATCTTCATATCACCTCATTACTGTCATTACTGTTCTGTTTCGTGAATATCTGTTGCAATATCAATGTACAATTTACCGTCTAAGTGGTCGAGCTCATGACAAATTGCCTTTGCCAAGAAACCTTCGCCTGTGACTTCAATCTCCTCACCATCAATATCAAGTGCTTTGACGACAACCTTGTATGGACGCTTCACAGTTCCTGTCTTACCTGGAACACTCAAGCAGCCTTCCTCCGCCACCGTCTCGCCTTCGGAGTAGATGATTTCGGGGTTGATTAATACGATAAGCGAATCTTCCTCCTCTTCATCGTCTTCGCCATCAAGCACACTAAGATCCCACTCATTTCTTGTTGGGAGCGCTCTTGCTTGTGACCGACGATCGCGCGGTGTCTCGTTGCTAGATTCTTCTGTTGTAGCATCGGCTGCGGCATCAACGGTAGTGTCAGTCGTAACGTCTGCAGAATCAGCATCTTCATCTTGCTTTAACAACTCATCTTCGAATTCACTACCGAGGTCTATCACAACAATCCGTCTAAGTACACCCACTTGCGGCGCAGCGAGTCCGACGCCACCGGATTCATACAAGGTATCAACCATATCTTCAACCAGCGTGAGAATGCGGTCATTTATAACTTTCACTTCTTTGGCTTGCTTTCTAAGCACATCATCACCAACTTGTACAATATTTCTGAGAGCCATCGTTCCCTCCTTTACAACTTCACATATACAATAATTATAACATATAAATGCCAAAAGACTGTCATATCGACAGTCTTTTTGGCGGATAATATTTTTGAGTAATACTTTTGTTTCATTTGTACGATTCATATCATAATTCATGATCGAAACTACAGTGATACTTTTGGCAATAGCTTAAAACCAGCACTTGAGTCATAATTCAATGTAGTATCTCCACCACTTTCGAGATCAAATATACAATTATAGGTACCACCTTGTGGATTACTCAAGTCTCCATCATCAGAATACGTATATAGAAAAGCAAGAATTCGTCCACTTTTGTTTGCAACTGCAGCAAATTCATTCGTCCGTTCACCACCAGCTGTGAGTAACTTGCGACCAGTCATGTTTTCCCATTCAGCCGTTGCTATATCATTCGGCGCTAAAGAAATTGTATAACTATCATCACCCACCCCATAAATAAAATTA
>JAISJM010000151.1 GCA_031261525.1 Eubacteriales Family XIII. Incertae Sedis bacterium | reverse complement strand
AGCACTAAAGATAGGCTCAAAAGCAACATCAATGCAAATGTCGCAAGCTTTGTAATTCTCATTGTCTTTATTGTCGTTCCCATTTATATCCTCCAAAAGTATCGTAAAATAACTTAACTGTATCTATCTACATATCATATTAAAATACTTAATTAATATGGTATGTATCTATTTTAGTCTTATTTGAGCTGAATAGCAATGTATAGTATATAACGTTTTGTTGTCGAAATGTTTAAATTAACTGTTTTGTCCGAAAAATGTATTTATTGTTCGGACGTGCCTTAGAACATGTCAACCCTGATGATATTTTTCTTGCTACAATAGTAGAGCCTATTATTATATTTGATGCGGTCACAGATGCACATATAGAAATCATCGCAATGGCATGCCTAGAATCGGAAATTGAATTTGCATGTATCGATCCCGGTGCTTTTACAATGCAAGTTGCAAAATATAAGTATTGTGGTGTAAAATTGAAAATGTCACAATATTTGCATAAAAAAAGGATTGCTTGTCATTGGAAGCATGCACGATACGACAAGACGGTAAAAGATTTTTTGGCAGCGGTAGCCAGTGAAATCAATTTTGTATTTCTTTGTGGCGGTGATATTGCAAAATCTTTTATTGCAGCGGTTGGTGCCAAAGGGTTAGATTTGATTGACGAACCCGTGCCACTTGCTGTTCATGCCAAACTCATTGGTGGTATATATGATGCGTTACCAATCTGCACCAAAGGTGGCATGATTGGTAACGCACAAACTTTAGACATTCTTTTTTCGAAGATTATGAAAGGTATAGGTGACTGATATGAAGAAACCAATAATTGTAATTCCAATCGGCGATATCGCTGGAGTTGGACCAGAAATTGTCGTGAAAGCACTTGCATATAAAGAAGTATATGATTGGTGTATCCCGATTGTTGTTGGTGAATTGACTTCGTTGCAGCGCGTATTAGCAATCACGGGATTGACATTGGAAATCAATGTGATTGAGCATACAAAGGACGCAATTGGCAAATTTGGAAGTATCGACCTTGTCGATTTGAAAAATATCAATGCCGCTGATATCGAGTTTGGTGTTGTCCAAGCTGCCGCGGGTCAAGCTGCCTATGAGTTTATCGAAAAAGCGGTAAGACTCATCGAAGCTGGCGAAGCCGATGCAATTGCAACAACAGCAATCAATAAAGAAGCGCTTCATGCCGCGAAAGTCCCTTATATTGGACATACTGAAATCATCGGTGGACTTGCAGGTGTGAAAGACCCCATGACGATGTTCCAAGTACATAATCTGAGGGTGTTTTTTCTAAGCAGGCATCTTTCACTCGCGGACGCGATTGATTATGTTACAGAAGAAAATGTCTACAATTACATCTACCGAACTTATGCGGGACTAAAAAGTCTCGGTGTAGAGAATCCACATTTTGTAATCGCGGGGCTGAATCCTCATTGCGGCGAACATGGACTTTTCGGAAATCAGGAAGTTGTATCCATTGAGCCTGCAATCAAACGCGCACAAGCGGAAGGTATTGATGTCGCCGGACCAGTCGGTGCAGATTCCGTATTCCATCAAGCTTTGGGCGGTAGGTACGATGCAGTCATATCGCTATATCACGATCAAGGTCATATCGCAACAAAGATGGTTGATTTTGAACGGACAATTTCTGTGACGATGGGCATGGAATTCCTCCGTACTTCCGTTGATCATGGAACGGCTTTTGATATCGCAGGCAAGAATATTGTAAGTGAAGTCAGTATGTATGAGGCAATTAAACTCGCGGCAGAGTACTCCAAAGTCTATGATTCGAGTGTGTATTAATTGCTATTGTTAGAAAGGATATAAGGAATGAAAGTATTATTCATTGGAGGCACAGGCAATATCAGTACAGCAATCTCGAGACAGCTCGTTGATGAGGGGCACGAACTCTATTTACTCAATCGCGGAAACCGAAGCAAAAATGTACCAAGTGGGGCGCATGTTTTAATCGGTGATATCCATGATGAGATTGCGATTGCAAAACTTATAGAAAATCAGACTTATGACGTTGTCGCGGACTTTATCGCTTTTACACCAGAAGATGTAGAGCGCGATTTTAGATTATTCAATGGGAAGACGAGCCAGTATATCGTCCTCAGTTCTGCGTCAGCATATCAGAAGCCCGTTGCGAATCCATTTGCAAATGAAAGCACGCCGCTATCTAATCCGTATTGGCAGTATTCGCGCGACAAAGCTGCAAGCGAAGTTGTATTGAATGCGCACTATCAAAACGATGGATTTCCAATTACAATTGTGCGTCCAAGCCATACCTACGGTGACGAGGCAATTCCACTAGGGATTCATGGCAAGAATGGTCCTTGGCAGGTGCTGAAGCGAATACAAGAAGGCAAACCAGTTCTCATTCCAGGTGACGGTACGACATATTGGACAGTCACTTACAATGCGGACTTTGCAAGAGCATATATCGGACTTATGGGCAATCCGCACGCAATCGGTCAAGCGGTGCAGATTATGGGTGAAGAGCGCTTGACATGGAATCAGATTCACGAAATCATAGCAGCAAAGCTCGGTGTGAAGCTCAACCCAGTTCATGTGCCAACGGATTTATTAATCAAGGTTGAAGAGAAATATGGATATAATTTCACTGGTGAATTACTTGGAGACAAAGCCAATACCGCATTGTTTGATACAAGCAAGCTAAAGGCACTCGTACCTGGATTTGTAGGTACTGTGAGACTAGACCAAGCGCTTGACAAAATTATTCCGCATTTTCTGTCTAGTCCCGAATTGCAACGAGAGGATCCCGATTTTGACGCATTTACAGACCGCGTCGTTGCCGCACTGGAAGCCGCGGAGAAGTTGCTTCTGGCATAAGGTTTTCGATTGATTCCTTACTTAGATTAAAATAGAGTGCGAACGGGCAGTTAAATAAGAGATTTCTGTTTTTTTTAAGAATGGCATAGCTGAAATAATATCGGCTATGCCATTCTTTTTCTTAATGTATCCAAAATGGTTCGCAGTGCGGTCCGAATTGATATCTGTTTTCGTGCTTTTTTACGATATGGATTTGGTGCTTTTTTCATTTTTGAAAAATCATATTCATCTCGCATTATTCTCACCTTGTTCGAAGATCGCCGCACTTTCGCTCATGGCTGTCATAATCTTCAAATGCTGTGGGCACGCGTCTTCGCATTTGCCACACTGCACGCACGTAGATGGTACTTTGCGCGTGGGCTGGATAAACATCTTAAAGTCGTTGACAATTTTCTCGGAGCCAGCATACTGACTATATTGATTCAGGTAATCGATGATGGTCGGAATGTTGATTCCTACGGCACAAGGCATACAGTACTGGCATTTTGTGCAACCATACCGTATCAGTTTATTATATTCTGCTGCGGCATTTTCCAGAATCTGAAGCTCTTCATCTGACATCGAATTTGGTTCGGAAACAGACAGGATGTCGATATTTTCAACGAGCTGTTGCGGTGTGTTCATGCCAGATAAAATGGTCATAACTTCAGGGAAGTCGGCAACCCAGCTGAGTGCCCAATCGACAGGCGACCTTGTAGAACCGAGTTGATCAAAATATGCTTGAACGGTAGGTGGCAATTCATCGATGAGTTTGCCGCCTTTCAGTGGTTCCATGACGACGACGGGGATACCTTTTTCGCCTGCATACAGAAGCCCTTCGAGACCAGCTTGGATATGCGTATCCATGTAATTGAACTGGATTTGACAGAATTCCCAGTCTGTATAATCGAGGACTTCTTTGAAGAATGCGGCGCTACTTCCATGGAAAGAAAATCCATAATGCCCAATTTTGCCATCTTCTTTTAATTGCTTTACAAAGTCAATGACACCCAGCCTTAGGACTCTTTTCCAATTTGCTTCATCGATGTTGTGGATCAGATATAAATCAATATAGTCATCGTCCAGTCGTCTGAGTTGTTCTTCAAATATGGTATCAAGGTCTTCGGGTTCTTTTGCATACCATGCCGCCAATTTATCTGCAAGCCAAACTTTCTCGCGATAGCCATCTTTTAGCGCTTTCCCGACGACCACTTCACTGTTACCGCCATGATACATATAGGCTGTATCAATATAGTTGATGCCACAGTCAATGCCATCGCGAATCATCTGTATCGCTTTGGCTTCATCGATATGCGCATCGGCGCCGTCAATAACGGGTAATCTCATACAGCCGAATCCTAAAAGTGACAGATTCTTGCCGACATTTGCCATTGTTCTATATTTCATACTCATATCCCCCTAAATGGTCATCAAAATGTATCTTATGTTAAGTTTATTATTGTATGACATTTAATGCAAGCGGATTAAAGAAACAGTTAAAAAAATGTATAATTAGTTTATTAATCTATGAGGACAATGACGCTCTTGCCATATTATTGTGATATACTTAATAAATTCAGATTATGAATCAGGTATGGTCGGTTTGCAGTTGAAATGGGGTACATCTTGATAGATAAATTACCACTCAGTAAAAAACTTTGGTCCGTGTATATTGCCTATAGTTGTTTTGCATTTCCTGTACTTATTATAAGTTACATCTATGCAAGATATTATGTGAAAGTGCATGACTTGGACGCAGCGCAAATGTTGCGAACACTGTTAGTCATTTATATTGCGGGTGTCGTGCTAGGCTCATGTATCATTATTCCACTTGCATTAATGATACAAAAGGCGATTATTACACCGCTGAAAGATATGGAACAGGGTGCGAGAAAGCTTGCTGTGGGTGATACAAGTGTCAATTTCGATTTCGTATCCTCTGATGAGATTGGACAGCTTTCAAGTAGTCTGCAATCGACAGTTGAGGCGATTCGTGAGGAATCCGAGATGCTCGACCAAATGGTTGCTGGCGATTATAATATTACTGTAAATGTGCGAAGTCCAGAAGATGATATGTTCCGCTCGCTGAGCGAAATTATTCAGTCGAAGGGTGACTTGATGCGGAGTCTGAAAAAGGTTTCTCACAACATGTCAGACGCGGCGATCTCTGTAGCGGCGGACTCTCAAAACTTGGCGCATGGTGCCAGTATACAGGCATCCGCGATTGAAGAACTCAGCGTGAGTATCGAAGATGTAAGAGATACTGCCGCCAATAATGTCGGCTTAACCGATGATGTCTTGATCAACGTCAACAAAAATATGGATCGTATTGAAGAGATTATGCAAGATATGAATCACATGGTCCATGCCATGGATATCATTGCGCAGAGTTCTGGTCAGATGTCAAAAGTCATCAATGTAATTGATTCCATTGCATTCCAGACCAATATTTTGGCACTGAATGCTGCTGTTGAAGCGGCTCGCGCTGGCGCACATGGCAAGGGTTTTGCCGTGGTTGCAGATGAAGTGAGAAACCTTGCAAGTAAGTCCGCTATGGCGACACAGGAGACCGCAAGTTTGATTGAATCAAGTGTTGCAAATGTCAAAGCAGGTAGTGAAATCGTAACACTCATCAATAATCGGCTTACTGAAATCGAAGAATTAATCTCAACAAACTCGAATACGGTTACGCATCTTCACGCGGAATCGATGCAACAAAGCAAAGCAATTGAGCAGATTACTTCGACGATTGACGAGATCTCTTCTGTCGTTCAGACCAATACGATGATGGCTGAAAATTCTTCAGCATCTGCACAGCAGCTGTCTGCCGAGTCCGCCACACTAAAATCGATGATTGAGGCTTTTAAGTTATAATAAAAGCATTTAAACTATAGTAAAAACGTTGAAATGATAATGGTTGCACAAGCCAGATGTCAACTTGCTCATATTGACATAAAGTTGACAGCAAAATACATTGTATTTTGCTGTTTTTGCTTGTATAATAGAATAATACGATATGCGCAAGAAATATATGTTTTTGTGCAATTTTATGTTAAGTAGTTACTAACTGATTTAGGGGAGAGAAGTATGTCTGATTATCAATTCCAACCAATGAAGCTTGGAATGTACGACTCCAGATTCGAGCGAGACGCTTGTGGTATCGGGATGCTCGTCAATATCGAAGGCAAACAGTCCCATGGTCTTGTCGATGATGCGATCGAAGTACTCATCAACATGACGCACCGTGGTGGTGTAGGGGCAGAGCCTGAGACCGGCGATGGGGCCGGCATAATGACGCAGATTCCGCACAACTTTTTCAAGAGAGTCATGGAATGCATGGATGTTGAATTGCCAGAGCCAGGCGAATATGCCATCGCAATGATGTTTGGTTCACCTGAACAAAAAGGACTTCAGATGACGACGGAGCGATTCGTTGGCGTCTTTGAAGATGAAAATCTTGAGGTTCTTGGCGTCAGATCTGTGCCTGTACACTATGATTTTATTGGCGACACAGCAAGAAAATTATGTCCTGGAATCCGCCAGATTTTCATTAAGAAGCCTGCCGAGATGACGGAAATCGAGTTTGAAAGAAAGCTCTATATTGTAAGTAAGCTTGCCCACAATGCGATACGTCCAAAGGATGTCTATTTCTATCTGTCATCCATTTCATCACGCACAATTGTCTATAAGGGAATGCTTCGTCCAGATCAGCTTTCTGGATTCTATCTTGATCTTCAAGATGTCGATTTTGCGTCAGCAATTGCACTTGTTCACTCCAGATTCTCAACCAATACATTCCCAAGCTGGGAACGTGCGCATCCGATGAGCTACATCATCCACAATGGGGAGATCAATACGATTCGCGGCAACGTGAACTGGGTGCGTGCGCGTGAAGCGTCGTTTAAGTCCGATTATTTTGGCGAAGAACTCGAACGCGTCTTCCCCGTCATCAACGAAGAGGGATCAGACTCCGCGATGCTCGATGACTTTGTAAAACTTTTGGTTCATTCTGGATATTCCTTGCCGCAGGCTGTCATGATGGCAGTGCCAGAGCCTTGGGAAAATAATGCAGATATGGATGACACTAAAAAAGCATTCTACGAATTTAATTCAACGCTCATGGAGCCTTGGGATGGACCCGCTGCGATTGCATTTACAGATGGTAAGATTGCTGGTGCGACGCTCGATCGAAACGGTCTTAGACCGTCAAGATACTATCTCATGGACGACAATACGTTGATTCTCGCGTCCGAGGTTGGCGTGTTGAAACTGCCACAGGAAAGAGTTGTAAAGAAAGATCGGCTCAGACCAGGTCGTATGCTTTTGATTGATACCGAAGAGGGGCGAATCATCGAAGATAAGGAGCTCAAGCACAATATTGCAACCGCACTACCTTACAGAGAATGGCTCGATCAATATCTGACAGAACTGGATAATCTTCATTTTAGTGACAAGATTGGAATCTCATGGTCTGATGTTGTAACTGGCATCAAAAGCGGTTCTGACAATCCAAAAGAGCAGGCGCTACTGAAGACAATCTCCTCACTTGAGGTCAGCAATGTGACTTCTGCGAGTGGATTCTATACGGATGAGTTCAACCTTGTTCAGGAACAAAAATTGTTCGGATATACGTATGAGGATATCAATCTAACGTTGAAAGAAATTGCGGAGAAGCACGACGATCCCATTTCTTCGATGGGTATTGATACGCCACTTGCAGTTCTGTCCAATAAGCCACAACTGTTATATAACTACTTTAAGCAGCTGTTTGCACAAGTTACAAATCCACCAATCGATGCAATCAGGGAGAAGATTGTCACTTCTTCCAATATACAACTCGGTACAGAGGGCAATCTGCTTGAGCCTGCTGCCGTGCGTTGCCAGATGATTCGTCACTCGACACCGATTTTGACAATTGACGATTTGAGCAAGCTGAAAGGCATCGATTTGGATGGCTATCAGTCCGTGACGTTACCGATTACATTCAAGCGCCGCAAGGAAGATGCGCTGAAGAAAGCGCTCGATGACTTGTTTATCGCAGCAGAGATTGTCATGGAGCAGGGATATAATATCTTGATTCTTTCAGATCTCGGTGCCGATGAGGAAAATGTCCCAATTCCAGCATTGCTCGCAACGTCCGCTTTGCATCACTATCTCGTGAAGAACGGTACGCGCACAAAGGTAAGCTTGGTGGTTGAGACAGGGGAAGCGCGTGAAGCCCATCATATGGCTACTTTAGTCGGATATGGTGCAAATGCCGTATGTCCAGTTCTCGCTTATAAGTCGCTCGAATCCATGGCTGATACAGGCTGGATTGATGTGGACAAGAAGACTGCGCTGAGAAATTACCAACAGACGATGACGAAAGCGATTGTCAAAATTATGTCAAAGATGGGCATTTCTACAGTTCGTTCTTATCATGGTGCGCAGGTATTTGAGGCACTCGGCGTCAGCGAAGCTTGTGTTGAAGAGTATTTCACAGGCACAATCTCACGTATCGAGGGCATCGAACTGACTGAAATGGAGCAGGAAGCGAGAGCACGACATCGCAACGCTTTTGACAATAAGAATGATGATGGAACTTTAGATCCAGGTGGCGATTATAAATGGCGTAAAGATGGTGAATATCACCTCTTTAATCCTGAAAATATCTATTATTTGCAGCAGTCTTGCCGCACGGGCAATTACGACATGTTTAAGACATTCTCCAAGCTTGTCAACAAGCGCACGGTTGAACTTAAAAATATCCGTGGCTTGCTCGAAATTGTCGAGGCGGACAAGCCAATTTCTATCGAGACGGTCGAGTCTGCGGAGTCGATTGTGAAGCGTTTTAAGACGGGTGCGATGAGTTACGGCTCCATCTCTAAGAAGGCGCATGAGACGATGGCGATTGCGATGAACAGACTTGGCGCAAAGAGCAATACGGGTGAGGGCGGCGAAGAGTCAGAGCGTTTTACTCCAGATGCAAATGGCGACAATCGCTGCAGTGCAATCAAGCAGGTTGCTTCAGGCAGATTCGGCGTGACCATTGACTACCTGAACAATGCGAAAGAGATTCAAATTAAGATGGCGCAAGGTGCAAAGCCTGGTGAAGGTGGACATCTGCCAGGAATGAAAGTCTATCCTTGGATTGCGAAATCCAGATACAGCACGCCAGGTGTAGAATTGATTTCGCCACCGCCACATCACGATATCTATTCCATCGAGGATCTTGCGCAGTTGATTCGTGATTTAAAATCTGCCAATCCAGATGCGCGTATCTCGGTTAAGCTTGTAAGCGAGGGCGGCGTTGGTACCATTGCTGTCGGCGTATCGAAAGCGCTTGCCGATGTCATCGTCGTCAGCGGCTATGACGGCGGTACTGGTGCTGCACCACGTACATCTGTAAGACATGCGGGACTTCCATGGGAGCTCGGTGTTGCGGAAGCACATCAGAGTCTGCTCATGAACAACATGAGAAATCGCGTTGTGCTTGA
>JAISJM010000110.1 GCA_031261525.1 Eubacteriales Family XIII. Incertae Sedis bacterium | reverse complement strand
CAATTGCAACAACTTGTCTTTACTCCCATTTGATTTTAATTTCTATTAGTATATCACATGTCATGTAGTATATCCTATGTCAGCTTACATTAAATTGTGAGCTCTTTTTCATTGCAAGTATTGAGTTTCACGCGGCATTGGTATAGAATGTGCGCATACGGAGGTGGTGCATCATGACAGTTCCATTTATAAATAGAGAATTAAGTTGGCTTGAGTTCAACCGGCGTGTATTACTTCAAGCAGAGAAACCTGAAAGCAAGCCGCTGGATAAGTTGAAATTCCTCGCCATTAGCGCAAGTAATTTAGATGAGTTTTTCATGGTTCGGGTTGCGTATCTTCATGACAATCGACATGACGAGGCGCATGAGGATAGCGCGGGGCTTACGCCGCATATGCAGCTTGATAAGGTGATTGCAGAAGCGCGACAATTCCAAGACGATCAGCAGCATGTCTTTAAATCCATCAGAAAAGAGTTGAAGGCAAATGGTGTCAGATCTGTACGAATCGAAGATCTTCCAACGGAGAAACTTACCGATCTAGATCAGATTTGGCAAGAAGAAATTCGCCCAGTACTCACGCCGCTCGCTGTAGATAAAAGTAGACCATTTCCATTTTTGGTAAATGATACAATTAATATTGGCGTGCGCATGAAGAGTGCACAGAGCGACAACATCTACGCCATTGTGCAAGTGCCGCAGCTACTCGCGCGGTTTATCAAGGTAGAGATCGATGACGAGACATATCTGTTTCCAATTGAGGAATTGATTCAATATAAACTTCCAGAGATTTTCGATATGTACAAAGTCGCAAGCTCGGGCGTTTTCCGCATCACGAGATCCGCTGATTTTGACCCCGAAGAGGATACGGATAATCTTCTGGAGGAGATGAAGAAGACAATCAAAAAACGCAAGCGCGGTCAGATTATCCGCATGGAACTTATGCAGCCGTTTGACGAAAAACTCAGCAAGTTTTTGTTAAAGACGATTCGTGTAAGGCCCGATTATGTATTTGAAATCAATGGTTTGCTCGATTTGGCAGACTTGATGGAGATTGCCAATGCGAAAGGACTCGACCCATTACGAACGCCTGCAATCATCCCCAAACGTGCAGCTGATTTTTCAGAGCTTGAGAGTCCCACGGATATTTTCCCGATGATTAAGAAACGGGATCGTATGCTGAGTCTACCTTATGAGAGCTTCGATACGGTGATTGATTTCATCGAGCAAGCTGCGACCGATCCCGATGTGCTCGCAATCAAACAGACGCTATACCGTGTAAGTGGACATTCACAAGTTATCGCAGCACTCGAACAAGCTGCAGAAGCTGGCAAATCTGTAACCGTATTGGTTGAGCTGAAAGCACGGTTTGACGAAGAAAACAATATCGCATGGGCACAGAAACTAGAGCATGCTGGATGTCATGTCATCTACGGCATCCCAGGGCTCAAGACCCACTGTAAGGTCACAATGGTCGTACGCCGAGAACATGGACATCTGCAGCGATATGTGCATCTCAGTACTGGAAATTACAACGATTCGACTGCGAAAGTCTATACGGATATTGGGTTATTTAGTGCGCGTGATGATTTAGGCGAGGATGTTGCTTCGCTTTTCGATAATCTTACGGGCTATACAAATCCACCCGATTATCAGTTGATTAAAGTTGCGCCGACAGGTCTCAGACCATTCTTTAAAGAGAAGATTTATCGTGAGATTGAGATTGCAAAATCGGGACGACCTTCCAGAATTGACATGAAACTGAATGCGATGCTCGATGAGAAACTGATTCGCGAATTATATAAAGCATCGGAGGCAGGCGTTGAAATTAGGCTATTAGTGCGTGGTATCTGTGCATTGCTACCTGACGCCGCGAAGATTAGTGAGCATATCAAAGTTCGATCAATTCTAGGCGAGCAGCTGGAACATTCGCGCATGTATATCTTCTACAATGATGGCAATCCAGAATACTATCTGGGTAGCGCGGACATCATGCCGCGCAATCTTGATCGGCGTGTTGAAGTCGTATTTCCTGTATTGTGCGGTCAGATGCAGTCCCGCATTGTTGATATGTTTGAGCTTCTGTGGTCCGACAACGTAGGTTGTTTCGAGCTTGAATCCAATGGAAAATATAGAAAAATTGGGCCCGCAGATGGTGCAAATGTCATCGACTCGCAGCACCTACAGTATGTTTCGGTTCCAACGTGAGTGTGTAGGGATACAGGCACCATCGGGAGATTCTGGTAGGCAGGCTCGGATGCTGTAGGCTCGGATATTCGCACATTACATGATGTAGATATAGATAATCGTATTTTAGGAGGTGGAAAGATGGCTTTAAAAATTGGAATGTTGACAAGCGGTGGCGACTGCCAAGGGCTGAATGCCGTCCTACGTGGAATTGCAAAATCGTTATATCATATGGTACCAGGCGTGGAATTATATGGCATCCGCAATGGCTACCAAGGACTGATTGAGCGCGACTGGTGCGAGCTTAGACCGAGTGATTTCTCCGGAATCCTCAGACAAGGCGGAACAATTCTCGGGACTTCACGGCAGCCGTATAAGTCTATGATCGACAAAGATGACCCCACAGGACTCTCCGAAAAAGCCAAGACAATCATTGCAAATGCCAAAGAGTTCGGCTTTGATGCCATCGCAATTTTAGGTGGAAATGGCACGCAGAAGACGGCGAATCTCTTGTCTGAAAATGGTATCAATGTTGTCGGGTTGCCGAAGACAATCGACAATGATCTCTGGGGCACGGATTTAACCTTTGGCTTCGATAGCGCGGTACTGAAAGCGACAAGTGTCATTGATTCAATTCATACGACAGCGGAGGCTCATGGACGCGTCTTTGTCATCGAACTTATGGGGCACAAGGTCGGCTGGATTAGTCTCTATGCAGGCATGGCAGGTGGCGCAGATGTAATCTTGCTACCAGAATTACCATATGATTTAGATTCCGTTATAAAGGTGATTGATGCGCGCACAAATAGAGGTAAAAAATTCTCAATTATCGTCATTGCAGAAGGTGCCTATTCGACAGAAGAGATGAAGATTCCGCGGAAAAAACGCGAGAATCTCATCGGGACATCTGGGGCAAGACTGCGCGATGCGCTCGCCAATCATATCGAGCAAGATGTGAAATTGGTGATTCCTGGTTATTATCAGCGTGGCGGTGAGCCGACACCGACGGATAGATTGTTATGCACAAGATTTGGCTCAAAAGCTGCGAGTATGATTGTGGAAGGTCGATTTGGTGAGATGGTATCCATGCAAGGTAGAGATATCGCATCGGTTCCACTTGCAGAAGTTGCTGGGAAGTTAAAGACAATTGAGCTGGATTCAGATATCCTGGTTGAAGCTCGATTGCTTGGGATTCATTTTGGTGATTCATAGATAATAGGAATCTTTTCTGGATATATTTTTGTGCCAAAAAGGAGCAGTCTATCTACAATTGGATTGAATGCTTCTTTTTTTATGCACAAAATTGAAAAAACTACGAAAAATCTGTATGGATATAGGCATACAAACAATAGATTTATAAATTTATCCAAACCTAGTAATTTATCTAGGTAGATATTTAGATCATTTCACTGTAATATTAACGCATAAATCAGATAAACGATGTGGGTGCAGGAAATGAATCATTCGATTACGCGAAAGGTAACGGACCACTCAACGGCAAGTACATTTTCGTTTAGCTATTATTGTGATATCTGCGGAAAGGAATGGCGAAGCTGGGTTGAAGAATTTGAATCAGAACCATTTTGCAGCAATATTGACAATGACGAAATCAGATCACTTGTCTGGAATGATGCACATAAGACAGCGTTACGGCAAATTACGCTCGAAGCGATGCTTCATTTTAACAAGTGTCCTGTCTGTAGCAGATGGGTGTGTGACGATTGCTTCTATCCAGACTTAAACGATGGTATGGGCATTTGCAAAGCATGTCTTGAAGAAGAATCAAAGTAAGTATGGAGGGAGATAAATATGGGGCTTAGCAAAGCAATTGCTGGCGCGGCTGGTGGTGTTCTTGCGGATTCGCGGAAAGACTTTTTTACATGTAATTCATTGGCGGAAGACGTTCTTCTTGTACAGGGCGAGAAATTTACTGATGGGCGCGGATCCAATGAAAGAGGATTGGACAATATCATAACACAGGGGACAGGCATCATTGTTGCAGATGGACAAGCAATGGTAATTGTTGTCAATGGTAAGGTTACAGAATTTACGGCTGTGCCAGGTGAGTATACCTTTAATGATGGTGAACCGAGCATCTTTGCGGGAGACGGTTTTGCACAGGGGGTCAAAGATATGTTTAAGGCTGGTGTGGAGCGATTCCAATACGAAGGTGGCGTTGCGGAGGATCAACGTGTATATTATTTTAATGTGAAAGAGCTGATTGGCAATAAGTATGGTACACCAAATCCCATTCCTTTTAGAGTCGTTGATACCAATATTTGTCTCGACATTGATATTGCAATTCGTTGTAGCGGAGAATATTCCTATAAGATTACGAATCCAATTCTTTTCTATACCAATGTAGCGGGCAATGTCGATGGCAATGTCGATGGCAAATATACGCGCGACCAAATCGATCGCCAACTCAAATCTGAATTACTCACTGCGCTTCAACCTGCTTTTGCAAAGATTTCTGCATTGGGCGTGGAATATAGCGCATTACCAGATCATACCACGGAGATAGCAGGTGCACTCAATCAAGTCCTTTCCTCGAAGTGGCGCAACCTGAGAGGTATTGAAATCGTATCCTTTGATATAGATTCTGTCACAGCCTCTAAAAACGATGAGGATATGATTAAGGATCTTCAAGAGACGGCAGTGTATAGCAGCCCAAACATGGCTGGTGCTACACTTATTGGCGCGCAGACTGCAGCAATGAAGTCAACTGTATGCAATGGAAATAGCGCGATGATGGGATTTATGGAGATGGGATTTGGGAGGCTACGGCAATCTCAAATGTCAACCGCCCAGCCGAATCTCGACTCAGAAGGTGGCGATTCATTTGATGATAGTGAACAAAAATAGAAAATGCGAAAAGGATCTACGATATATTGAAGTTTACAAAAGGTAGCATTGGAATCGGGATGATAAAACATCTCGTGCCAATGCTACTT
>JAISJM010000101.1 GCA_031261525.1 Eubacteriales Family XIII. Incertae Sedis bacterium | reverse complement strand
CGCTCGTCAATATCAAGTACGCCACCAGCTTCCTGCTCTTTTTTCAGCAGATCTTGTGTAACATCCCAAAGTGCCTGTGTACGTTCTGTGAGTGGTGTGAGAAAGCTCTCATCGCCATCATAAGGTGTATAATTGCGCACAATAAAATCACGCACGTTAACCTCGTTATTCCAAGAACCAGAATTGAACATAGTACCTCCTAAAAACAAACTACTTAATAACTTACATAACTTAAATTAAAACTAATTATTTCTCCGTTTCGAAATACTCTTAAAATTATTATAACATACCACCTTGTTCTTTCTTTCACAATTTCACAGATTGATAAATATTTCACATAGAGTTCATTCGAAACGAATTATATAAAGCAAATGAATTTAAATACCTTAATAATTTTTGTTTATTACTAATATTTAATATCAAATATATATAAAATGAGATTATAATAGATATGTACGAAAAAGATTATACGAAAGAATCATAATAAACTGAATCCGATGAAAGGTTGATAAATATGAACCAGACAAAATCTTCTGCATATAGCTGGACGCCAGAAAAACTAAGATTTTACATAGATTCCTTGCAATTTGCAAAACCACACAAAAAGATTCTTGCCGTAATTCAAGATGAATTTGAATCAGACTGGCGTGTTGCAGATATCGGATGTGGACCAGCTTTCATCGACTTTGACTTAGCAGAATATGTTACGGCAATTGATGCGATTGACGTTGAACCACTCATCATTGATGAACTCGTGAAAGAGAAGAAAATGTTACTCGAAAATTGTATCGAGAAACAGTCTTCCCCTGTACTCAATGACGAAAGAAAACATGAACTATCAAAACAAGTCCGTGATGCGGGCAAGATTATGCCGATATTAAAAGACGCAAAGACCATTGTACAAGGCAGCTATGATGCCGTTATTATGGCATTTTTTCCAATATCCCTCGAACGGCTCATCGACTTTATGATGATTGCAACAAAAAAAGTATTTTTTATCGTACACAATCATGATTACGAAATTGAACGCAATATGTTTCGTGCCAATCCGAATCAAATCAAAGCACCAGAACTTGAGGCTTTTCTAGAACCGTACAATTTTAAATACAAAAAACACGTCATCACAACGGAATTTGGACAGCCATTTAGATGCATGGACGATGTCCATCTATTTCTTAATATCTACGCAAGGGGTGCAAATGAGCCAGAACGCTCCAAAATTAGGCAGCGTTGTGAAGACAGAATTGAGCATACCGACTCCATAGAATTCCCTTATTTTCTATCACGAACCGTTAGCATTGCTGTATTTTCGGTGGAAATTGGCTAGCAGATCTGGCTAGCCATCCAATCCTGCATCTTCGAAAACGATTCTTCGCTCAAGGCATGTTCAAGCTTACATGCATCTTCTGCAGCGACCTCTTTGTCAACACCCAATATCTTATGAAGAAAATCATTGAATAAATTATGCCTTGCGAGGACATTTGCCGCTCGCGCTTTCCCCTTTTCAGTCAAATAAATATGACCCGTCTCTTCAATCTTTATATAACCCTCGTCACGAAGAATTCCCATCGCACGCGAAACAGATGGCTTTGAAAATCCAAGCTCCGTTGCGACATCAATGGAACGCACGATATCATTTCGCTCAGACAACAATAAAATTGTCTCTAAATAATTTTCACCAGATTCCTTAATCATATTGACTCCCCTACTTTCACTAGCTATTTATTTTGCTATTCCTTTTATTATATCAGATATACCCCTTAATTAGGCTTAAATAGACATTTCTATTTTTCGTAACACAATTGTAATTGACAAACAAATGTAGTAGTACTATAATACATATCATAGTTCGCATATATGTATTATATGTATTACCCTTGAAAAATTGACACATATTATTCACAGCACACAGCACGCAGAGGTGGTAAAATATAATACGGAAAGAGGAAATATACTTCATTAATAGAAAGAGAGGCAATTATGGCTACAGTAAAAGACACAAGCAAATGGGCTTTTGAGACAAAGCAGATTCACATCGGACAGGAGACGCCTGATCCAGTTACACAATCTAGAGCAGTTCCAATCTATCAGACAACATCTTATGTGTTCAACGATAGTGCACATGCGGCTGCAAGATTTGGACTTTCAGATCCAGGCAACATCTATGGTCGATTGACAAATTCTACACAGGACGTCTTCGAGCAGAGAATCGCGTCCCTTGAAGGTGGTATCGCAGCACTCGCACTCGCATCTGGTGCAGCTGCCGTAACATACTCCATCCTCAATATTGCAACATCTGGTGAGCACATCGTCGCAGCGAAGAACATCTACGGCGGAAGCTACAACCTACTCGCACACACATTGAAAGAGTTCGGAATCACAACAACATTTGTTGATCCTTACAACTTCGACGAAGTAAAAGCTGCAATCAAGCCAAACACAAAGGCAATCTTCATCGAGTCACTCGGTAACCCAAATTCCAACGTTGTAGATGTCGAGCAGTTTGCAGAAATCGCACATGCCAATAAGATTCCACTCATCGTTGACTCAACATTTGCAACGCCATATCTATTTAGGCCATTTGAGCATGGTGCTGACATCATCGTCCACTCCGCAACAAAGTTCATCGGTGGTCACGGAACATCTCTCGGTGGTGTCATCGTTGACAGCGGCAAGTTCGACTGGGTCGCTTCAGGCAAATTCCCAACATTGACAGAGCCATCCGACAGCTACCACGGTATTACATTTGTTGCAGCGGCTGGTCCTGCAGCTTACATCACAAGAATCCGTGCGGTACTCCTTCGTGACACAGGCGCAACCATCAGCCCACTCAACTCATTCCTCTTCCTCCAAGGTCTTGAGACACTCTCCCTAAGACTTGAGAGACACGTTGAAAATGCACTCAAGGTTGTTGAATATCTAGAAAAGCACCCTAAGGTTGCAAAGGTAAACCACCCTGCACTCGATTCCGCACCAGATCATGCACTCTACACAAAATACTTCCCAAAAGGCGCAGGTTCAATCTTCACATTTGAGGTTGTTGGCGGCGAAGAGGAAGCAAAGGCATTTATCGATAAGCTAGAGATTTTCAGCTTGCTTGCAAATGTCGCAGATGTGAAGTCACTCGTCATTCACCCTAAATCAACAACACATTCACAGCTCTCTCACGAAGAAGCTGAAGATCAGGGAATCTACGCCAATACAGTAAGATTCTCAATCGGTACTGAAAATATCAACGATATTATTGCGGATATCGAACAGGCTTTTCAGTAGGCATATCTGCGGATGATGAGAAACTTGCGGGGATTGGTGTGAACGTTACGGAAGTCACGGACGTTACGGAAGTCGCGGGCGTTACGGACGCTGCGGAAGTCGCAAATATAACGGACGCTGCGGACGTTGTCACTTCAGATACAACACATTCAGAGACGTTGTCTTCTGCGGAATCTGAAAAAGATACGGGAATCGCGACGAAATCCCCACCAGCTTCTCAAGAAAAAGCAAAAAATCCGCTTCAGAAGTTTTTAAATATCTTTTAGCGATGATACGGAAGCGCAGCAAGTGACTGTCGATATGCATAAAAGAACTAAAGATACGATGCAAACTTAATTATAACCTCCTAGAAAGGTCACCCGTGAGGGTGACCTTTTACTTGCAGTAGGCTTTATCGCGAATTACGCTGAGTGGCAACCACCTTCAATTTTAGCTTTTACGAAAAAGCTCAATATACGGGGCGAGATGTGGGATTTGTAACACTTTCAACGTCTTTTTTACTGATTCATGTTACAAATCCCACATCTCGCCCCATATACTGATGATTTTCGTCAAGAAAATCCACAACGCCATGTCCTTCACAAACTTGGTCAGTAACTTGACTGTAACCATCATACGAATTTTATACGAAAGCCCCTCCCCCAACTTTGTATAAATCAACGACACCTATCACATCCATTTCTTATTTTGCAACATTTGTCATTAAATTCCATCATACGAACACAAAAAATGACACTCACAAATTTCAATGTACTTACTATGATATATTTACAGCGTCAATAAAAACGGTGATTCATTTGCACGTTTCCTTTTACTTTATTAATAATAACTGAATGCTCTTTTATGGTTATCTGTCTTTTTCTGATTGTACTCACCGTCACCATCAATCGTATATCCTTTACTCGAAGTCGCATGATGGATAAACTCAGGAACAATCGATACACCGACATAGCCAACAAATCCAATCACGATGATACATATAAAAATGGTAATGCAGATGGCAAATCTATGTCTTGTTTTTGATGTGATTTTTGATGTGTTATCATTGACACGAATCTCCGTTGGAACGTCAGGCATTGCAATCGGTGTGATCTTCGATTTACCTACAAACTTTTTCAACGTACCAGTAATAAACTTGCGATGCAATCCGATATGGACACCAATCAGTATCATCGCTAGCAATGCAGCTCCGATGTGGACAATAAGCCAAATCTCAGATGATTTTTCCATAATCGGGAATATTTCTCTGGATATGAGAATACCACTAACAAAAATCATACATACACACATTGCCAATAATACGTTAATCACATACGATAGGACTTGGATTTTATTGGACTTCCTTTTGAAAATTCGCTTACTGACACTTACAATCCAGCTTCGATTATAAATCAAATGAACCGTAACCAAAGCGATTACAAGCAGCCCACCCCATTCATGGATAGCCATACCTGTTATGTTCGTATCATACATAAGCGCAAATAAAATCACCATGATTAAATCGAAGACAATCTTTGCTAGATTTTTATCTATTTTCATTTATAATCTCTACTTGTGCAATTATTCTTAATATTAATACTACACTAAATTATAATGGCACAATCTAAAACGACACTGTAATAAGGTATAGTATTTCTACAATAAATTGCGATAGTTATATTATCTAAATTTACAATTCCGCGTTATTCTTGACCTAAAAATATGAATGGCATATACTTTAAGCAAATTGCAACTCATTTGAATCGTGAGAAAGTATCTCAGGAGGTTATTATGAAACTCAGGAAAATGACGCTCAATATCAACGGTGTGGATAAGATGTTTATCTGCGATCCCGAGAAAGACACGCTTGCGACCGTGCTTCGGCGCATCGGATTCACGGGAGTTAAAGTTGGTTGTGGCAAAGGAGTGTGCGGATCATGCTCAACGATTGTCAATGGAAAAGTAATCCGAGCGTGCACTTGGAAGATTACGTCAGTTAAGGAGTATTCGGAAATCATTACCATCGAGGGAATTGGAAATGGACTCAATCCACATCCACTTCAAGTTGCATTTATCGAAAATGGTGCGGTACAATGCGGATTCTGTTCGCCAGGTTTCATTGTCTCGGCGTACCAACTCTTAAAAGAAAATTCGAGTCCAACACGCGAAGAAGTTCGGGATTGGTTCCAGTCTCACAGAAACATCTGTCGCTGCACAGGCTACAAGCAGATTGTCGATGCGGTCATGGCTGCTGCCAAGGTCATGCGCGGCGAATGCAGCATCGATGACATCAAAGTCAAGATGCCTGAGGATAAGAATTATTATGGCAAGGCAGTCGCACGACCTGCGGCGCTCGGCAAAGTTACGGGACTCACCGATTATGGTGATGATATTGAACTAAAAATGCCAGAAGGTACGCTGCATGCAGTATTTGTACAACCGAAAGTCGCAAGTCATGCGAAGATATTGGAAATTGACACAACTGCGGCTGAGGCGATGCCAGGTATTGTCAAAGTTGTCACTGCGAAAGATGTAAAAGGATCCAATCGCTTGAATTTCTTTGCCTTTTCACCGAGAACGATTCCTACAAAACAGTCACATATCCTGCTCGCCGAAGATAAAATTTTCAACTATGGCGATGTCATCGCAATGGTTGTCGCCACGAGCAAATCCGCCGCGCGCGAGGCAGCTTGTCTCGTCAAATTCAAATATGAGGCATTGCCAGAAGTTATGAATTTCCTCGATGCAGCACGTCCTGATGCAATTCGTGTGCATGACGAGCACCCAAATATCTGGGGAATGCAGCCAACGATTAAGGGGGAAGATACGCGTACAATTATTGAAAAAGCCCCCCACGTGGTAAGTGGCAGCTTTTACTCACAACGTGAGCCACATATGCCAATCGAAGGCGACACCGTACAGGCTTATTTCGACGAAGATGATATGCTGACTGTGCATTGCAAAGCCATGGCAATCTATGCAAATATCGGCGACATTGCCGAAGCGACAGGCATCCCCCCTGAAAAAGTCCGCGTCGTACAGAATCCAACGGGCGGCACATTTGGCTGGGGTACGGCAAGCGCGACCTATGCGCTCGCGGCAATTGCAAGTATCGCATGTGACAATATGCCCGTTGCACTATCCATGACTTATGCGGAATTTATGGCCATTTCTGGTAAACGTGCACCGTCCTACACCAACACAAGACTAGCCTGCGATGAAAATGGCAAGATTCTTGCTGCCGAGTGGGACAACGGTCTTGACCATGGCGCATACAACGAACTCGGTGATGACTTGACCACGCGTATTGCACGATTCATGTATTTTCCATACAACGTACCAAACGCTGCAGGAATCTCCAGAGTTGCTACAACAAATCATTCCTACGCCACAGCATACAGGGGTTACGGCTCACCACAAGCATACACCGCATCTGAAGCGATGATGGACATTATGGCAGAGGAAATCGGCATAGATCCCTTTGATTTCAGGCTCGCAAATGTCGCAAGACCTGGCGACATCAACGTAAACGGCTATGAATTCACATTGTATCCAGGTGTATCAATGATGGAAAAGATGCGTCCGATTTATGACGCAGCTGTTGCACGCGCAAAGGCTGAAGATGCGCCAGAATTACGTCGCGGCGTTGGCATTGCATGGGGTGGATACAACGTCACGGAAGGCACCGCAGACCAATGCACGGTGGCAATTGAGCTTACGAAAAACAATACATTTATCAAATATGACACATGGCAGGATCAAGGTCAAGGTGGCGATATTGGCTCGCTCATGGTTACGCTAGAAGCACTAAGACGTGCATTTGACGGAATAAAAGTCATCGATAAGGCGGACTTAAAACTCATCCAAAACGACAGTAAATTCTGCCCAGATCATGGCGCAAGCGCATCTTCAAGATCGCATTTTATGAATTCCATTGCAAGTGATGGCGCAGTAAAGCAATTAAAAACGGCAATGACAAAGCCAGATGGCAGTATCAGAACCTATCAGGAAATGGTAGATGACGGGATTCCTACCAAATATGAATTCCAATTTCTCAATGAACAATTTGGCACATTAGAAGATCTTGATCCAAACACAGGTGTCGGCAATCCAACTCCTGACTATACATCTGCCCTATTCTTAGCCGAGGTCGCAGTAGATACAACCACAGGCAAAGCGACAGTCCTTGACTATCACTGCGTTGATGACGTCGGTGTAATCGGCAATATCGCAGCCGTCAATGGTCAAGCATATGGTGGTATCAGCCACTCCATTGGATTTGCGTTAACCGAAAACTATGAAGATATCAAGAAACAGCACAATGTGTTAGCCGCAGGAATTCCTACAATTAAGGAAATTCCTGACAATCTAGATGTCACGCATATCCAGACGCCAAGAG
>JAISJM010000005.1 GCA_031261525.1 Eubacteriales Family XIII. Incertae Sedis bacterium | reverse complement strand
GTCTGTACCTGTGTCTTCGTAGAGGATTTCTCACTCGTCAACCAGCCCGCAACGGACTTCGTGACGGACAGAGCGGTATAGTAGGCTTGGTCTTCAGTATGTGAGCGCACCCGTCTGTTAAAGGTATTCTGTACGATGAAAAAACAGGTTGCCAATAGGATTGTAATAATCAGAAATGCAACCATCGCATAAACCAACGTCGAGCCTTTTGCTGCATTCTGCTTTATTGCCGACAAGGCGGATTTCCCCTTGAATTGACTCTTGATAGACTTTGATTTATGCCGTAATTTTCTGAAAATACAATTAGAAATAGTGTTCAAAATATGAACCTCCTGATATTTATATATTTCTCTCAATTGTTGATAACTTGGTAAGTATACTATTATAACTTATTATTACATTAAATATATACCCATTTTTTCCAATGTTTAAACGTCTGGAATGAAAATTGTTCAAAATGTAGATACAATTTACGTAGATTTACGTCGATTCTTGTCGATTTTTGTAGATTTTGTAGATTCAATCGTGAAAATGAAAATGTGATATTTGCTGTTATCTTAAAGTGATAGTTGTAATTTGCTATCATCTTGAACGTGATATACTTGTAAGATGACGGAACGATGACGAATATTTGATATGGCTGATAAATACAAATGTAGGTGAACGTTTTGAAGACGAAGCGATTCTGATAGAGAGGTGTAGGAGGTGTAGTGCATGGCGGATACCATTGATTTTAAAAAAATAGACAAACATTTATATCAGCAAGTTACGAAACCCTCGATTATTGATGTACCCGAGATGACTTTCATCATGGTCGATGGACAAGGAGACCCCAATACGAGCGCGGCATACAAAGCCGCGATTGAAGTACTTTACGGCATATCTTATACCATCAAGATGAGTAAAAAAGGCGATGTGCAGCCGGATGGATATTTTGATTTCGTCGTACCACCGCTTGAGGGATTCTGGACGGTGGCAAATGGCACAGATAGTGGCAACAATAAAGATAGTGACTACAATATTGATGATGAAAATGTCCCGAATTTTGGTAATGTCGACAACCATGAAAATATTGCAATGATTAGCAGTGATATGCATCATGGAAAATCTGGTAATTCAGATGATGTCGACAACCATGAAAATATTGCAATGATTAGCAGTGATATGCATTATGGAAAATCTGGTAATTCAGATGATGTTGACAACCATGAAAATATTGCAATGATTAGCAGTGATATGCACTATGGAAAATCTGGTAATTCAGATGATGTTGACAACCATAAAAATATTGCAATGATTAGCAGTGATATGCATCATGGAAAATCTGGTAATTCAGATGATGTCGACAACCATAAAAATATTGCAATGATTAGCAGTGATATGCACTATGGAAAATCTGGTAATTCAGATGATGTTGACAACCATGAAAATGCTACGAATGTAGATAATAATGTGGATTGCAGCATGGTTGAGCATGAGTCACGAATCGTCGACAAGAGTAAATATCAATGGACTTCGATGATTCGCGTACCTGATTTTGTGACACCTGATGTATTTGAGGATATGAAAACCATTGTTGCTCAAAAGAAACCGAAGGTCGATATTTCGTTGGCACGGCTTGCGACATTTGCAGAAGGGCTTTGTGCGCAAATTCTGCATATCGGATCCTATGATGATGAGCCTGCGACGATTGGCAAACTTATGGACTTTATTGCAGATTCAGGCTACCGTGTTGCTATTTCTGAAATGCGGCGTCATCATGAAATCTATCTGAACGACCCGCGAAAGACTGCGCCTGAGAAATTGAAGACGGTGATTCGGTATCCGATTGCGAAGATATGAAAAATGATACTAACCATGCATCTCGAGCAATATTGTTGCATTTTTCAACAGATAAATTTATGCGAAAAATAGTATGAGCAAATTTTATAACATTTGCACCATAAATTCATAGATTGCAAGCTTATCCCCGTAGATTTTGATGATAATCCATAAACCGAAAAGCAATATCATTGTGGATTTGAAGAAAATAACGATAAAATAATGATTGCAAAATATCAAATGTTTAGAGTTGTTTGCTTTTAGGTGGTGGTTGGCGACAAAAACGTGTATAGGCGCGACCGTACAACGGCGCAATCAATCGTGCGACTGTGCAACTGTGGCGATGCTTACAAATAAAGTTGGTCAAAAATATGCACATTTTGGCTCGAGATGCATGGTTAGTATCATAATTTGGATAAAATTACCCCTTAAAATGATACTAACCATGCATCTCGAGCAATATTGTTGCATTTTTCAACAGATAAATTTATGCAAAAAATAGTATGAGCAAATTTTATAACATCTGCACCATAAATTCATAGATTGCAAGCTTATCCCCGTAGATTTTGATGATAATCCATAAACCGAAACGCAATATTGTTGCTTTTTTCAACGGATTGCAGACTTATGATAAATAGTACGGATTCGTATGAAAGTATATACAAAATTTAGCGTTAATTCAGGTGAGATGTAAGGTTTGTATCGTTTTAAAGCTCTAAAACAGGCTAATGTGATACAAACCTTACATCTCACCTCGTTTAACATAGATTTTTGTCATTTTCGAATTATAGAATCATACAATACGAAAATGTCGCGATATTTACATAAACCATGAGCGCGTTATGGTGATATATGTGAACTATCGACTGTGGATGGTTGCCAATCAGTACAATTCGCGAAAAAGTCGTAATTCGGGGTTTGAATATAGTGTTTTAGAGAACGAAATCTCGCGTTTTTCGCGTTTGGGGTTGCGGATAGCACGGATAGTTTACTGCTTTAGCCTAACCACGAAAAAGTCGACATTTTCGTACCAGCCTCACATTTTCGTACCGACCTCACATCTCACTCAAAATTGCGCGAAATTACGAACCAAAACTCGCAAACAAATGTTCAAGTAGAATAGCATACGCAAAAAGTAGTATAATAGAATGGTATGTGGAAAAAACATATAGGAGCATTATGAGTATCGGAGAATCACGGTGATTGGAATAGCCAATAGCTGTGACATTTGCAAGTAGGAAAGGAATACATTATGAGTAAGAGAGTTTACAATTTTTCGGCGGGTCCATCCATGCTTCCACTGGAAGTGCTTGAGGATGCAGGTGCAAATATTACAGATTATGCTGACAGTGGCATGAGTGTCATGGAGATGAGCCATCGTTCAAAGTATTTTCAGAAGGTGATTGATGATGCAGAAGCGAACTTGAGAGAGCTCATGCATATTCCTGATGATTATGCTGTATTATTTTTACAGGGTGGCGCGACACTGCAGTTTGCAATGGTTGCGCTGAACTTTATGAATGGTAGCGGTAAGGCAGATTATATCGTGTCTGGTACTTGGTCTGATAAGGCTGCGAAGGAAGCGAGCAAATACGGCGACGTGAAAGTCGTTGCGAGTTCGAAAGAGAGCACATATTCTTACATTCCAAAGGTGAAGAAAGAAGAATTTAGAGCGGATGCGGATTATGTCCATATTACATCCAACAATACCATTTATGGAACAAGCTACTATGAATTACCAGATACAGGCGATATTCCGATTATTGCGGATATGAGCTCCAACATTCTTTCCGTCGATATCGATGTCACAAAGTATGGCGTCATTTACGCAGGTGCACAGAAAAATGTTGGACCAGCTGGTCTTACGATCGTCATCGCACGTAAAGATTTAATCGGCAAGGCACGACCTGAGACGCCAACCTACTTAAATTATCAAATTCATGCCGACAATGGCAGCATGTACAATACGCCACCAGCATGGTGCATCTATGTCGCTGGCGAAGTGTTCAAGCAGTTACTTGCAAAGGGTGGACTTCCAGCAATGGAGACGTTCAATCGCGAGAAAGCTGCGAAGCTTTATTCCTATATTGATGAGAGCAAGCTTTATAGCAACCCAAATGCAGTCGAAGATCGTTCGCTCATGAATGTTGTGTTTGTAACGGGTGATGCGGATTTAGATAAGAAGTTTGTTGCGGAAGCAGCGGCAGAAGGACTTGTAACGCTCAATGGACACAGATCCATCGGCGGCATGAGAGCAAGCATCTACAATGCAATGCCGATGGCGGGCGTTGATAAGCTGATTGCGTTTATGCAGAAATTCGAAGAAGCAAACGCATAGATTTTAGGAGATACTACATGAAATATTTAATCGTTGTTCCAGACGGTGCTGCGGACGATCCCGTAGAGAAGCTCGATGGTAAGACGCCACTTGAAGTGGCAGATATGCCAAATATTACCAAGCTTGCGCAGAATGGTGAAGTTGGTCTTGTAAAGACGATTCCTGTCGGTGTTGCGCCAGGAAGTGATGCTGCCAATCTCGCGGTACTTGGATACAATCCAGCAACAGATTTAACAGGTCGTTCGCCACTAGAAGCGGTAAGTATGGGCATTGACATGACTTTTGATGATGTCGCATTTCGTACCAATATCGTCACATTGCAGGCGCCAGATGGCAGTTTTAATGCGGATATTCCATATGAAGAACTGACCATTATCGATCATAGTGCTGGCGATATCTCCAATGAAGAAGCCGCTGTGCTGATTGAAGCGATTGATCAGGTGCTTGGCTCTGGAGATCCCAATTCTGTTGGCGACTTAAAATATTACCCAGGGGTGAGTTATCGTCATGCGCTCATTGCAAAGGGTGGGCTTGATACGAGCGATTTTAAGCTCAATCCACCACATGACCATCTTGATAAGGTAATCGGTGAATTTCTCCCAAGTGGCAATGGAACAGCATTTATTTATGATATGATGAAGGAATCATATGATATACTAAAAGACCATCCTGTAAATGTCGCAAGAATCGCTGCAGGTAAGAATCCTGCCAATTCCATTTGGATTTGGGGACAGGGTACAAAGCCACAGCTTGAGAGCTTCACAGCGAAGTTCGATGTCACAGGTAGCGTCATCTCTGCCGTGGACTTGATTAAGGGCATTGGCATCTGCGCTGGGCTTGAGTCGATTGACGTCGCGGGCGTAACAGGTACGATTCACACCAATTATAAGGGCAAGGCGGACGCTGCAATTGAGGCATTTGAGCTTGGAAAAGATCTCGCATATATCCATGTTGAGGCGCCAGACGAGTGCTCTCACCAAGGTCAACTTGAGGAGAAGATTGAGGCGATGCATCTGATTGACACAAAGGTAATTGCACCAGTTATTGCCTATTTGGACAATACGGGAGATGACTATAAGGTATTGATTGTGCCAGATCACAGGACTCCAGTCCTCATGAGGACGCATACGTCAGAGCCTGTGCCATTTGTCGTCTATGATTCGAGGGTTCAGGTTCGAAATGAAGCACATGCGTTCAATGAAGTGTCCGGAGCTACAGGCAATAGTTAC
>JAISJM010000055.1 GCA_031261525.1 Eubacteriales Family XIII. Incertae Sedis bacterium | reverse complement strand
AAGTAGGATGATAAATAGAATTGTATTCGGTTTTGAAGGTCGCATTTATCTTCAACCATGCCGGTGGCTATAGCGCCGGGGCCACACCTGTTCCCATCTCGAACACAGTAGTTAAGCTTATCTGCGCCGATGATACTCGGTGGGCGACTGCCCGGGAAAGTAGGACGTCGCCAGCTTCTAAGGCCCCATGGTCAAGTGGTTAAGACATCGCCCTTTCACGGCGGTAACCCGGGTTCGAGCCCCGGTGGGGTCACCAAAGAAAAGCCTTGCAAATTCAACGTTTGCAAGGCTTTTTTGATTTTATGTGATTGTTTTGTGACGAAAACAAACTTGACAATTGGGCACATACAAGCTACCATATGACGAGAAAGAAATTGACGCAAGCAATGCGCGTGTTGCCATCATCGGTGACCTTATCCAAGCGCGAGAGGAATAAGAAAATGAATAAGGAACGATTGTTTAGATATATATAGGAGGTAGCAAATGGCAATAAAATGGGGTTTTATTGGTGCTGGAAGAATTACTCGTCGATTTCTTGAGGGGTTAATTCAAGTAGATGATGCGATTCCGTATGCAGTGTATGGTCGCACACTATCCAAAGCTGAGGCACTTGCCAAAGATTATGGATTTGAGTATGCATTTGGTACTGTGGAAGAATTGCTTGCTAGTGGTATTGATGTTGCATATGTCGCGACAACGCATCCATCACATGCTGAATTTGCGAAGAAGGTAATAGATGCAGGTATTCCTGTATTATGTGAGAAACCGCTTTCCCCAAATGCAAAGATATCGGAGGATTTAATCGATTATGCACGTGAGAAGGATGTCTTTCTCATGGAGGCGATGTGGACACGTACGTTCCCCGCTTCGCATGTATTAAGAGAGTGGTTATCTGATGAAAAGATTGGTAAGATTATTGGCGTGACGGGCTCGTTCTCCTTTCATGCGCCATTAGACTTTGATGACCGACTGATGAGTATTGACCACGCAGGTGGTGCCATTCTTGACATCGGCGTCTATCTATTGGCATTTGTAAATGACATCATTGCGGGCAGACCTGATGAAGTAAAAGCGGTCGGGGCAATTGCTACAAATGGCGCAGATACTGGTGCATCGGTGTCTCTGCGCTATGGTGATAAGTTGGTCTCTCTATTTATGACGATTCAATCAGATTCGCCAGATACGATAACCATCTATGGCGATAAAGGTCGAATTGATGTTCATGCAGACTTTTGGCGACCAAGAAAAATAACATTGACGACAGAATCGGAAATCCTTGAATTCGAGACTCCAGAAACCAGCGGTGATCCAACTTTTCAAGATTCATTTCTTGGCGAAGGGTATCAACACGAGGTACAACATGTCCAAGATTGTATTTCAAAAGGGCTGAAAGAATCGCCATTGATGCCGCTTGACAGTACATTGATTGTTGCTGAAATTAGCGATGCGATTCGCAAGCAAATTGGTGTCATCTATCCATTTGAGAAATAATTGTGTCATACATAGCATTTTAGTTTAACAATATAAATATAAAAGCAAGTATCATTGTATAAAATATTGCAACGATACTTGCTTTTATATTTATATTCAATCTTATACATAACATTAGAATATTTATTAAAAATTATAATCTTTATGTTTAAACTTAGAATAATGTGGTATAAATTTATATAGGAAATACAAATTGAAAATTTGTCACATAGTTATGAGGTATATACATGAAACAAGATATAATTTATTCAGAAACATTACTTGATTGGAGCGAATTCTATGCACTTGCGAGTCAAGGATATGATTGCAATGATGAACTCCGATTTCGTTTGGCGTCAAGATTAATTTCATTGGGATGCGCTGATGAAGTCTATGAAATCGCATTAAAATTTGAAGATATGAGATTATGTTCACATTTTGTACAAAGGGCGCTGTCTGATGGTATCATCTTCAATCTCGACCAATTGACCGATCTATCTTATTGTGTCGATATCGATACATCGATCCTTCTCATTAAGTCATGCGACAGACCCCTTGCGTATGATGAACTTACTCGATTCAAAGAGGAATTCTATATAGATTTACTATAAAATTTAATTTCCAAATATTGATTGCAAGATCTCGACATAAGCATGGTTGATATTACAATAATCAAATGCAAATGCTTGCATGATGCGTTCGATATCCGCATCTGTGACATTTGCAAACCGTTTTGCGTAGGCGGGTTGTAGCATCGCCGCGGTAAAGCCCGTAAGCGCTGCATAGTTAAGCGTAAATGCCGTATCATCTACTGTAAGGTCTGTATACTGCGCGGTATCCAGTATGAGTCTCGCGAGCTCGTGGGTCTTGTTTCGACCTGGAGAGTCCCAGTATTGCGCAACAAAATTCTCCGCACCAAGCTGGCGCTTCATCTCCTGCACAGGCTCCACAATGCGCATATATTCGGATTCTGGATTGAGTGTAACAAGTCCCATAATTCCGGCATCTTTGTATGTCCAAGAGGTCCAATTGAGACCCGCTTCATTGTATACATCGATTTGATCTCTCATCGACTGTAGACGCGAGGGGATATCTTCTGCGGTGCCATGGTACTGCGAACCAAACTCACCGATAAGCAATGGAACATTGTATTTTTGCGCATACTGATACCCTTCGTGCGTCTCAAGTTCAAGCCTATGACGGTTTTTGTCCCAATAGATACCGCCATAATATCCTGGATAGGCACCAGGTCCAAAGCCCGGATTGGTGTAGTTGTGGCTACTATAGACGAGATTATCTGCAAATGGTTCATCAAGTCCAGCAAATCCACGACCATAATTATCACCTTCAAGGAATATGATATGTCTTGAATCAATTGCCCTGATTGCTGTGGTAATGCGCTGATAGAGATGATTGATAGCGTCCCAGTCAGAATGATAATTCTTATAGAAATCAAAGGAATGCTCGCCATTGGGGTTGCCTGTGCTCGGTTCATTTAACAGTTCATATCCAGCTACAACACTTCTATCTGCGTAATGCCTTGCCATTTCCGCCCAAAACTTTATGACACGTTCTTGAAAATAAGGATGCCTCCACAGCAATGCCGCGCCACGTTCATTATCCGAATGCCAATGACAATTCTGCCATCCGGGAGCGGAGTGCAGATCCAAAATTGCATAGATATGGTATTGCTCGCATAGGTCCAGAACGGCATCAAGACGATCAAAAGCACGTTGTTTGTAGACAAAAGGTTTATCATCAGATTCGAAGTGTCTGATGCTCAGTGGCAGGCGTACGCAATTGATACCCGTCTGCGCAAGGAATGCAATATCATTTTCAGTAAAGAAATGGTCTGTCATCTGATCAAAGAACAACTCGCCTTTTTTCTCACCCAAAACTTGTTTGATATGCCCGCGAATACCCGTCTCCGTGCCTGGATATGCGTTGATAAAATCCTCAAAATTTAGCCAACCACCAACACAGATTCCACGAAGATGTGTCGCTATGCCATGTTCCGTGATAATCTCTTTCCCACGAGTCTGAAGAAAATCCATAATATTATAATCCTTTCGTTATCATCTATCAGGTTTCTGTATGAATTAAATTATACATCTCCGTTCCTTCCTATTAAATAGAATAAATTATCCTGAATAATGAAAAATCTTGACTAGATACATCTATGTAGCGTACAATTTCTATTGATGATGAATTCATTACTTAACAACAATCGCTTATTTTAAAATTAGGGGGTACACACATGCCATACGTACAATTAAACACATCCGTAAAATTATCAGATACAGAGAAACATCAGCTTTGTGATGAGCTTGGGGAACTCATGCCACTACTACCTACAAAGTCACGCGAGAACACGATGATGAATATCGTGGACGGCTGCTATATCGAATTTGGAACGGTGAATCAGACTGGACCTGCGCTGAACTTAGAAGTACGACTCTTCGGTGTATCGCCAGAAGAAGACAAGAATGCATTTGTCGGTGCCGTCAGCGCATTGTTTGAGACGAGACTTGGTGTGCCAATTAATCGTATGTATATCAACCTTACGGAATATAATACTTGGGGTTCGAAAGGGCAGTTAAATAAGAAATAATTCGTTCTTGAGACAATTCTGCAAATGCCTTCAATTCAATATCTGTTACAAAATGCTGTCCAGATTCAATACGCTGGATGGCGTTTTTTATTGCGATTGATTTTGCAATTGTAAATAATCCCAAACCTTTCTTAACTCGTACCTTTAAAAGTACTATAATTAGTATCATTAAAAGTGTGAAAGGAGACTATCAAGATGGCAATCGCAAATGGAATCAATGTACCATTAACATCAATTTCTGATTTTAAGAAAGCACCAATGAGCGTTTTTTCAATATCAAAAGACACTGGTTCAGCAGTCTATGTGTTGAAGATATCGAAGCGAGACTACTGAAAGATTTTCAAATTACGGATGCTGAAAGTAAAAATAGTTAAATTGACTAAATAGTTCTATTGCATCAGTATGAAGAAATTGTAACATGGAGGAAATTGTGAATCAACAATGTAATATTACTTCCAGTATGGTATAATTTATTAAAATATATCAATCAATCAATTTATATACACAGGAAAAAGCAAATGAGTCGCAACGAATCTGATTATAATAAAACATTTAATCGAATAAGCAAAGAAAATGATGTGTTAATTGCTAGTTTCAACCAGTCGCTAATGGATGCAGGTTTAGCAGAATCCACGATTAAGAAACACATGTTCAATGTTAATTTATTTCTAAATGACTTCTTACTGAATTATAGTCTTATGGATGCAAAGGAAGGCATATCCGAAGTCATTTCATTCTTTGACTGGTATTTGCGCAAATGTATGTGGTCATCGGCAAACGATGCAAAGAAAATTGCTACATCCATTAAGAAGTTCTACAAATATCTATGTGACCGTGGTGATATTACAACAGATGCGCTTTCCCAGATGAAAGAACAGTTCAAAGAACGATTCCAAGAATGTATTGATGAAATCAACAAGTTCAATGATCCCGCTTTTGATTGGGATGCCTATGAAAATGAGGAATGTAATCTTGGGTTTGATGACGATGATGAGAATGAAAATGCCACAATAGATTCATTTTCAGACGTCAATCCAATAAAAAGCGAACACAACGTCTTTAACTTTATAGAAAATTCTGATAATTTGTCTGAGCTTGAAAAATTAGAGCAATGGCAACATCCCGAGACGGTGTTCGGAATGAAGATTATTGGTAGAAGTCAGATATATGACCTACGTAGTTTATTAAAAAAATACAAAATTGCGTCTTTACGTGATATTGCTACAACTATGAAGATAGATAATGTAAAGTCGCTGAAGGAGGCTGCATTAGTTGATGTACTTTATAATAAATATATGAGTGCACATTTCTTTGATCAGATTATTGAGATGGCTTCTGAAGAACAGCTTCTCTATCTTGACGAACTTATGACTTCTGATGGTGAGTATCATGTTACGGATGAAGCATTTCCATATGATCTTGCTCTTATACTATTGGAATTGAATCTTATTACCGCATATTTTGATGGATTTGATATTTATATTATTGTACTTAAAGAAACCTATGAAAAATATGCTGAATTTAAAGACTCGGTCAATGACGCTGCTAATGATATGATTCGCGATGTGGATTCGTATGCTTCCGCTGCTGTTAATTTATATGGTGTGATATCCATCACAGATTTCATTGATCTATACTTCAGTAAGACATCGACTGGAGAAGACTTAGAACCGAATCAGATCGAAACTCTTCTACATAAAGTTATAGACCTATATGATGCAAATGACAACGTCGCAGCATTTTATATTGAAAAAGATTTACTTGTAAATGAGACATTTGCAGGTAGTACCTATAAAGAAATTAAAGATTATTTATTATATGTGAACCGTCATCCACGTAACATCTTCCCCATCAAGGAGTTTATAAAATATGAAGACTATTATTATGTTGAAGAAACCGATGCACACCTACAATTGATTCAGTTTCTTGCAAAAAAATGCGATAGCGATCGTGATTCTAATGAAGATGCAAAATCAATTGTAGGAGAGATAAATAGTTATATTCGCCTGAATGCGCCTATGCAGGAAGTTATTGACGAAATTATTGAGCCGTCTGGTGTTGTGTTTGATAGTGTAGAAGATTTGAATACGTTCACGAAGCTATATATGAATGTGCACAACAATACGCGCATCTGGGACAACAATGGATCAACGCCAAACGAAATTATTAAAAACCACAGCAATGTCATTCCTCGAGCGTCCCATTTCAAGAAGAAAAATAAGATTGGGCGTAACGATCCATGTCCATGCGGCAGTGGCAAGAAGTATAAAAACTGTTGTGGTAAACTTTTGAATTAAGAAATGAAAATGCTAGGAACGTTCTATTGATTAGTGAATATGGGAGCGCATGATAGGTGAACATACAATCATCCGAAATTTTCGGATGATTGTCGCTGAATCTTCAAACTGTTTTGCCGATGTCACGTCCGCTACCAAGTGCTTTTCCCGCCGCATAAGCAGCTTCGCGCTTATAATCACTATTCCAGCGATTGACACCGATAAAGTCAAATACACTCGCACCAACATGCTGGCAGAACCTCTCAAGTTCTGTAAGGCAAGAAAGGGCACCATCGCCAGATCCACCTGGAGATGCTACAAGAAGTACTGGCTTTCCAAGAAATTTGGCAGGCGTAGGCTTTGGTAGAAATGCATTTTCACAGCGGCGAATCTTATCCAGAAAACTCTTTAGGCTTTCTTCCACCTCACCCCAGTACACAGGCGTGATAATCACAAACGCATCCGCATTCCCAATCTGTGCCTGAATATCATTAAATCCATCATCGCCAAATGCACAGCTTCGCCCCGATGCGCAAGTCCCCCAGCCGTCGCCACACACACGGCACCTGGAAATCTTCTCTGTGGACATTTGCGTCACATCCGCACCTGCATCTGTTGCGCCACGGATAATTGCATCCGCAATCGATTTGCAAAGCCCATCCTTCTTTGGATTTCCTGTTAATAATAGTATTCTCATCATGTGCCTCCTATGGATTACAAGAGATAAGTATATTTGTTTTGACGATTTTACAACAAATCAGGATAAAAGGCAAATGTATCAACTTTTTGTCACCGTTATAGTCTGTTATAGTGGGAGATACAAGGTATGTCATAGTTACTTGACAGTAAATATATCACATTTGCAGGAGTAAATAGAGGTGGCTAAATGAAATTAATAAATGCTATCAGTCAGGTGGCTGGATTCATAGTTACCGCACTATATTCATTGTTTTTCAATAAACTCGACTCATTATTATGGCATATTGTGTATATTTCAGTATTAGCCTTTTGAGTAATAATACTTTCTCTCACAGTATATTTGAAAAAAATCGCAAGGTTCTTTTAGATGAGATGGCTCTTAGGCATGAAGAACAGTCATAGAAGAACAGTCATATATGTTTGGTTACTTAGTATTATATACGGTTTCTGTAGTGGGGATCATTCTTGTTGGTTTTCTAAAAGTAAAATTAGAATTAAATGCATCAATGTTCCTTGCAATGACATTCTTGCTAGGTGCTGCTAATGATATTGGATATCTTTTGTTAGAGAAAGTGGGGTTAGATAATGCCGACACTGAAGACGAAGCTTAGATATTATCGCCAAGAACGTAATATGAAACAAGATGAACTTGCTGAAAAAGTTGGTGTTCGTCGAGAGACGATTATACGCTTAGAAAAGGGGTTGTATAATCCGTCACTTAAGTTAGCAATGGATATTACAAAATATTTTAATGTCAGTATTGAAGAATTATTTTCATTCGAAGAGGATGAAGAATCATGAATACGCTCTCTATCTATTCTCTGTGTTATATAATAAAATAGATTAGAGGTAATCAACATGTCTACAACACGCAGTATTTTTTGATGACGATGAGTATTGATTATCTATAATACTTTACATTTTTGTTCCGCTTATTATAATGTGAATAAATGTATTGAACATGTGTTTATATTGTGATATACTATAGCTATGGTAAGAAATTACTCCAGAAGTATTTCGTTTTGATGAAAAACAGTGATAAATGTTAGAATAAATATTGGAAAAATCAGATATATTATCGCTGGGGAGGTCTGAATATGAATAACAAAGACAAACTGACGGCACTTCAGTATGAAGTGACACAAAATAGTGCAACAGAGCCACCATTTCAAAATGAATATTGGGATCATTTTGAACCAGGGATTTATGTTGATATTGTAGATGGTAAGCCGCTATTTGTCTCCACAGATAAATTCGAATCAGGGTGTGGTTGGCCAAGTTTCTCGCGTCCAATTGATGACAGCCTTATCGTAGCATGCAAGGATATGACGCGTGGTATGATTCGTATAGAGGTGAGAAGTGCAGAGAGCGATTCACATCTAGGACATGTCTTTGACGATGGACCAGTTGAACAAGGTTCTCTGAGATATTGTATCAACAGTGCATCGCTCCGATTTGTACCTAAAGATCAGATGGATGAAGAGGGCTATGGAGATTTATTATATTTGCTATGATGGAAAGCAATTTATACAGGTTGTTCATTGAAGAGGAGACATAAAATGGCAGGAATAGAATACGAAATTGTAAAAGAATTAGGCATATTATCTGAAAGCTCAAGAGGCTGGACGAAAGAATTAAATCTAGTTCGTTGGGGTGGCAGAGAGGCAAAGTACGATATCAGAGACTGGGCACCAGACCATGAGAAGATGGGCAAAGGCGTGACTCTATCAAAAGATGAATTAGACAAATTAATTGCACTTGCGGAGGCTGCAGAACTTTTCTAATAAATGAACCAGAATTGATTGACGGAGGCTGTATAATATGTTTTAATAGAATGAGTTCAGAAAAGCTAAACTTGTTTAAGGGGGACAAATTATGCACATGGCCGATGCTTTACTTTCACCCGCGGTGGGAGGCACAATGTATGCTGTAAGTGGTGCTGCACTTGCTTACAGTGTTGTAAAAATCAAGAATACCGATTTATCGGATAAAAAAGTTCCAATTATGGCGGTATCTGGAGCAATGGTATTTACTGCCCAGATGATTAACTTTACAATACCTGCAACGGGTTCAAGTGGTCATATTGGTGGCGGTATGCTTTTAGCCGCGCTCCTCGGTGGTGGGCCTGCACTTATTGCACTTGCATGTGTGCTCGCAATTCAGTGTCTGTTCTTTGCCGATGGCGGGCTTTTAGCCTTAGGTGCAAATATTTTCAATATGGGTGTCATTCCATGTCTGCTCATTTATCCACTCATCTATAAGCCAATTGTGAAAGGTGGGATGAATAAAATTCGGATTACGATTGCATCGATTATTGCAGTTATTGTGTCACTACAGATTGGGGCATTTGCTGTTGTTCTTGAGACGATGGCATCTGGTATTACAGAACTGCCATTTTCGTCATTTATCATCCTCATGCAGCCAATTCATCTTGCTATTGGTATTGTAGAAGGTATCGTGACGGCGTTGATTGTTTCGTTTGTGCATAGTGCAAGACCTGAGATTCTTGACCAATCGAAAGATGGTCGTAAATTATTAAACAAGGTGAAGACAAAGACCGTTGTAATTACGCTCGGTATTTTTACACTTGTCGTTGGCGGCGTCGTATCGCTTTTCGCATCATCGCATCCTGACGGATTGGAGTGGTCAATTGCGGGCGTGACTGGTGATACTGAGCTTGCTACAAAGGGAACGATTTTTGATGCATTTGCAAGCCTTCAAGAGAAACTCGCATTCTTGCCAGATTATGATTTTGCGCATGGCGGTATTGGTGGAATCTCGGGTACAACGGTTTCTGGCATCATCGGTGCATTGATTACATTTGCAATTGCGGGTATAATAGGACTATCGATTTCAATTTACAAGAAGAAACATAAAAGGGAATATTAAATTTTATGAAGATGGGCATTGGTGAGATTTATTCACTCGAAGCACTGTCAGAAAATAATACGTGCATACACAAGCTTCATCCTCGGGTGAAGCTTCTTTGTGCTTTTATCTTCATCGTAATCGTTGTATCCTATGGTCGGTATGATTTTCTTGGCTTAGTCCCATGCGTGCTCTACACAACCGTTGTCATGGCGCTAGCTGAAGTCCCATTTTCAATGCTTCTCAAGCGCTATCTCGTAGCATTGCCATTCTGCTTTCTAGCAGGGATTGCAAATGTCTTCATTGACCGCGCGCCAGTAATCACCATCGGATCTGTGACCATTACTGCAGGCATAATTTCGCTTGCGACGATACTCTTACGTTCCTATCTGTGCGTTGTTGCCGTATTATTACTGGTCGCAACAACCTGTTTCACCGACATCACGAATCAGCTTCGAAAATTCCATGTACCGGAGATTATTGTCGAAGTATTTGAGATGATTTATCGGTATATCGCAGTGCTCGTAACAGATGCAAAATCGATGTATCACGCATATGTGCTTAGATCCGTGAAAAAAAATGGTATTGATATACGCCATATGGGAAGTTTTGTAGGCTATCTCGTCATTAAGAGTTTTGACAACGCTCAGCGCGTTCATTCTGCAATGATTGTCAGAGGCTATGGACGATCAGGACCGATTCATCTGAGGATGGTGCGAAAAATGACGGTAGGAGATTGGCTGTATCTCGTGTTGGTTCCGATTGTATTGCTCGCACTTCGGATTGTGCATCCATTATGATTGTATTGATGTTTAGATTGGGTTTGAGATATCGCATTACGAAAGTATGCAAAATATGGCGCGAGATGTGGGATTTGTAACACCTTTAATGCCTTTTTTGCTTATTTATGTTACAAAACCCAAATCTCGCGCCATATACTGAACAGTTTCGTATAAAGCTCAATTATTATTGATATCAAAATATATAATGCATAACAACTTACAAATCATGAGAAAATAAGATAGGATAATGGGTTGATGTTAAACATACAGAATTTAGTAGTAGAATATCCAGATAAGACTCGTGCGATTGACGATATCAGTTTTAATATTGATAGCGGAGATTCATGTGCATTATTGGGACTCAATGGTGCTGGGAAGACGACGCTGTTCATGGCGGTGATGGGACTCATCGATATTGTATCTGGTTCTATAAATGTCGATAATATTGAATTATCTCAAAAAACAATCCCAGATATGCGACGCAAAGTTGGAATGATTTTTCAGAATCCAGATGATCAATTATTTATGCCGAGAATCTATGATGATATTGCTTTTGGACCAAGAAATTATGGACATAGTGAAGAGGAAGTTAAAGAGAAAGTCCTATCAACACTGGAACGGCTAGGCATCGCTGATTTAGCTTATCGTTCCCCACTAAAACTATCAGGTGGTGAGAAGCGCATGGCTGCAATCGCAACCGTGCTCGTCATGAACCCCAAAATCATCTTTCTTGATGAGCCAACTGCATTTCTAGATCCAAGAGCACGAAGACGATTAATAGAAGTGCTAAATAGTATCCCGCAGACAAAACTAATCGCGACTCATGACTTATCATTTGCCAAAGAAGTGACCCATACGTCGATAATCCTTGACTCAGGCAAACTCATATCAATTGCTTCAACCACTGACATCGTGGACGAGGACTTCTTATTGTAAGAACATGGACGAGGTCATTTTTACAGTCCAATCTCATAATCCTTACAATCAAGTCTGAATCAAAGTCGTCAAAGTCACAGTTCACAATTCTATTTTCAATCTACCTTTTTTACATAGATTCACGACACATTCTATGCTATAATATTCAAGTTGCAATTGGCCGTGGACCACATCCACCCTCAGGTACTTAATCCTTTGACCTGAGCATATTACAGTAACCGTAGTGTTATAAAGGAGCAAAAATATGACAAAACTACAATACAAATCCGCTTGTGTCCCGACGTCTTCAAATGTTACTCCCGATTCCAATCATTCCAATTCAAGCCAATCCACAAAAGTAATCGCACTGACAAAGAGTGCAATCGTAGTAGCCCTTTATGTGACAATCACAATTGCATTGGCACCTATTTCATATGGTGTAATTCAATGCCGTTTATCTGAGATGCTCAATTTCCTAGCTTTACATAATAAACGTTACATAATATCTATTACTGTCGCCTGCGCAATTGCCAATATATTTAGTTTCGGACCGATTGATATGGTCGTTGGTAGCCTCGCTTCATTTGTCTTTCTCTGGATTGGACGCATCATCTGTAATAAGATTCAAAATCATATCGTAAAATATGCGACATTTGCGGTGATTTTTTCTGTAGGAATGTTTCCGATTGCAATCGAACTGAAGGCAATGTATAACATGCCATTTTTTGCCACATGGCTCTCTCTTGGGCTTGGTGAACTCGTGAGCTTGGTTTTGGGCGGCGTGGTTATGACCGCCCTCGGAAAATTTATAGATTTTAGTAAATGATTTTGAATAAATGAATGAATTGACTGACTTGTCAATAATTTATGACATTTGCATGCCGTTACGCAACTTTTCTTAATTGTATCTAAAAAAGAGAAAATTTAATTTGTTTTTAACTTGCATTTAAAGAGACTTGTGATATTATGTATCTAACAAGTGCCTCCTAGTTGACACTTACATTTTGTTATTGCATTTTGTAATGGTTAATGAAGGGGGCTTTTATTTTTTCAGGACGAGGGGTTGTAGGAAAGTAAGGAGGGCTGTAAATTGAGCAAAGTATTGAAGGGCACTTACAATCAAGAAGCTGTATCAGGCTTCGATCACCGAACCGCCATGGAAGAAGCTGCAAGGTGTTTGCTTTGTCATGATGCACCATGTAGTCAGGGCTGTCCAGCGGGAACGGACCCAGGTAAGTTTATTAGGTCAATAAGATTCAGAAATCCGAAAGGCGCAGCGGAGACGATTCGAGAAAATAATATACTCGGTGCGAGCTGTGCAAGGGTATGTCCTTACGACAATCTATGCGAGGAAGCGTGTAGCCGGTGTGGCATCGATAGACCCATTGAGATCGGTAAGCTTCAACGCTATGCGATGGAGCAAGAAAAGATTTTCAAGATGAAGATCTTAACGCCTCCTTCGAAGAAAATCAAGAAACATGTTGCGTGTATTGGTGCTGGTCCTGCGTCACTTGCAGTTGCTGCTGAACTCGCAAAGGTCGGCGTGAAAGTTACGGTATTTGATAACAATCCAAAGGCTGGAGGCGTGTTATCATATGGTATCACTTCTGCCAGATTGCCACAGAAAGTGGTTGATCAAGATGTTGCTGCAGTCAAAGGGCTTGGTGTTAAATTTGAACTATCCAAAGAGATTGGACTCAATATTGACGTGAATGAAATGCTTGAGAAGAAGGACTACGATGCCATTTTCATAGGCACTGGACTTTGGGAATCAAAAAAACTCGGTATCGAAGGTGAGCAGAGCCTTGGTGTTGTGAGTTCCATCGATTTCCTACGATATGCGAAGGATCGAAAAGGTGTTGACTTTATCAAGGGGCAACGAGTCCTTGTCATCGGCGGTGGTGATGTTGCAATGGATTGTGCATCTGCGGCGGTATTGTCAGGCGCTGCAAGTACTGCAATCTGGTACAGAAGGACGATTGCAGAGGCGCCTGCACAGATTGCAGAGATTGAATATGTGACGAAGCTCGGTGTGGGCATCACGACAGGATATGCCCCAACAAAGATCACAGGATCGTCCGATGGCTTGTGGGTTGAATTCCTCGGTCGAGATGGGAAGTCAACGGCAAATGTAAATGTCGACTGTCTCGTAACCGCAATTGGTCAAGTACCACGAGATCACAGCAATTTCCTGCCTGGCAATATCGATGCCAAGGGTGATATCATTGCAAAGAAAGATGGTTCAACGAAGATTAAGGGTGTGTTTGCTGCAGGAGATATTGTAAATGGCGGAAAAACCGTCGTGGAAGCTGTTGCAGGTGGCAAAATTGCCGCAGCAGAGATACTCAAGTATCTCGGAGTGGAGGTGTAGTCATGGCTGTGAAGAAAGATTTATCAATAGAATATCTCGGAGTGAAGTGCGAGAATCCGTTCTTCCTTTCATCCTCACCCGTAGGTAGCAATTATGAGATGGTTGCGAAGAGTTTTGAAGAAGGTTGGGGCGGCGTATTTTATAAGACGATTGGTATCTTTGTTGCGGATGAATGTTCCCCAAGGTTCGACCAAGTCAACAAAGAGGGGCTTCCATGGGTTGGCTTCAAGAATATGGAGCAGATTTCAGATAAACCAACCGAGCTCAATTTTGAGAATATGGCAAAGTTGAAACGGGATTATCCCGATAAGGTTATGGTCTCTTCCATCATGGGAAGCACCGAAGATGAATGGAAAGAACTCGCGCGCATGAGTGAACAAGCGGGCGCGGATTTGATTGAGGGCAATTTCTCATGTCCTCAGATGACAAGCCATGCGATGGGATCAGATGTTGGAACCAATGTTGAATTGCTAGAGAAATATTCAAAAGCCGTTACTTCGGTTACAAAGATTCCTTTTATTGCGAAAATGACACCAAATATTACGTCGATGGAAATCGCGGGTAGAGCCGCAGTAAAAGGTGGGTCAAAAGGGCTGAGCGCGACGAATACCTACAAGTCCATTACGAATATTGATTTGGAAAATCTAACAGCAATGCCTGTAGTAAATGGTAAATCTTCCATTTCTGGATATAGTGGTGCTGCAATTAAACCAATCTCTTTAAGATTTGTAGCGCAGTGTCTGCAAGATCCCGAATTAAAGAACATTCCATTCTCTGGTATTGGTGGCATAGAGACATGGCGCGATGCACTAGAGTTTATCCTATTAGGTTGCCGCAATATTCAAGTCACAACTGCGATCATGCAGTATGGCTACAGAATTGTAGAAGACATGGCAAGCGGTCTCTCACATTGGATGGACGAACGTGGATTTGACAAAATCGACCAATTTGTAGGCGCAGCATTGCCAAATATCATACCAGCTGAGGCTTTAGATCGTGATTTCAGACTCTTACCGAAGTTTGACACAAACAAATGTGTCGGTTGTGGACGTTGTTATGTATCTTGTTACGACGGTGCACATCAAGCAATCAACTGGAATGAGAAGAAACGTATTCCAGAACTTGATGATGACAAATGTGTAGGTTGTCACCTATGTCTAAACGTCTGCCCTGTTCAAAACTGCATTGTACCAGGTGACATCATCTTCAAAAAGGGGAGAAAACGTCATCCAATTAAAGCAAAACAACAATATGAGTAAACGATTGGATTCGTAATCATTTGCTCATGTAGATTTTGCATTGCGAATGTCTGCCATATATACAATTTTAACTTGCAATTCCTGCATTCATGCAATATAATAACGATTGAATACGACAATTCGTAAAAATTAGTGCAATGGTATGACATTTTAGGAGGATGAAATGGCTAAGGCAAAATTTGAAAGAACAAAACCACATGTAAATATCGGAACAATTGGTCACGTAGACCATGGTAAAACAACGCTTACAGCTGCAATCACAAAGACTTTATTCGAGAAAT
>JAISJM010000145.1 GCA_031261525.1 Eubacteriales Family XIII. Incertae Sedis bacterium | reverse complement strand
TTACATCATTTATTATTTTATTTCACCACGAGGTCGCGCTGCTTTCGGTCAGTGGTTACGAAAATGGCGATGAGAATAATTGCGCCAAAGGTAATCTTCTGCCAGAAGACGCCGACACCGATGACATTCATGCCGTTTTGAATCAAAATGACCAACAATACACCTGCAAATGAACGCAATAGTCCGCCTTTGCCGCCACTGAGCGATGTACCACCGAGTGCGACGGCAGCGATTGCAGAAAGTGTAAATGGCTCACCAACCGTTGGGATACCGCTACGCATATTGCAAGCGAAGAAGATTCCAGCCAAGGCTGATAATAATCCCATGAGTCCGAAGACAGCAATCTTTGTTGCGTCGATATTCATACCTACCGTTCTTGCTGTACTTTCGTTGCCACCGATGGCATAAAGCGTACGCCCGAATTTTGTCTTTTTTTCTATTACGAGGAAAATAATAAAGACGACTGCGGCAATGATGAATGGTACAGGAATGATTCCAATCTTATCTCGAAACCAAATGACATATTCGCGGTAATGCCCCGAAATCTGCTGTGGTGCACCTTTTGAGATGATGAGAGCAAGACTTTGCCACACACTCATCGTACCAAAGGTTGTGATAAACGATGGAATTTTTGTCTTCACATAGATGACGCCACTTACAAGACCTGCGGCTGTACCAAAGAGTAACGCGAGAATCAAACCCATCCAGCCCATATTTGGAATGGTCATTGCAAATATGACACAAGCACAGGAACTCATTGCACCGATGGATAAATCGATACTACCGATGAGAAGTACAAAAGTCACCCCGATGGAAAGTAATAACAACGCACTCATATCCGATAATATGTTTGATAGATTATTTGCACTCGCAAACATTGGATTGATTACCGCAATGATGATAAAGAGCGCGATCGCCACAGGATAACTGATGTATTCCTTGACAACTTTTATGACTTTATTGATATTGATACCACTCTTCGTTGTCCCATTCGATATCCCTGTCCCCCCAGCTGCATCTGCTGCTGCCCCTGTTGTGGCATTTACTGTTAAAGTTTCCACTTTTGACACCTCGATTCCCTATTTTTCCTTATACCTATCATGCATTTTCTATCTATCCCGACTCAATATGATGCCACTGAACATTTAATTCTCTTCCTAACTCGATTTTGGACAGAATAATGTCGATTTTTGCGTCTAAAATCGAGTTAGGAAGAGAATTTCGAAATAGTAACGGCTACCAAATAACTGTGAAATAATTTTGGATTGCATCTAGCTACATCATGTGTTGCATGACATCAATCTGCTTTGGTTTTGCCGAAGCAGCAGCTTCCACAATTTTCGTCACAAATCCATCCTTCATCACCAATATCTTATTGCTCAGTCCGATACATTCATCGAGGGTATCGCCTTGCAAGATGACGCCCATGCCGCGTGCCGTTGCATCTCGGATGATGTCGTAAATTTCTTCTTTGGCGCCAACATCGACTCCTCTTGTTGGGTGATTCAAGATGATGACATCGGAATCACTTGACAAAACTCTTGCAAATACAACCTTTTGAGCATTTCCGCCCGATAGATTTTCGACAGCCTGCTCACCCCCTTCGCATTTGATTCGCAAGTCTTTAATCCATTGGTCGGTTAGGCTTTTATCTTTCTTTGAAGATAGTAACCCCATTTTTGTTAGGGCATGCATGCATGAATAGGAAATGTTCTCGCGAATGCTCGCAATCCCCACTTGCCCCTCTACACGCCGTTCTGTCGGAACACACGAGATACCAGCCTTTAAAGACTTGTGCGGCGAGCTGAATTGGACGGTCTTGCCTTTCACTTTCAAGTGACCTTCCGTATGCTTTTCATCGCCGGATAAGACGCCACACAGATTTTCTTTACCGGAACCGACGACGCCGTAAATGCCAACGACTTCGCCCGATCTCAAGGTAAAATCAACATCTTTAAAATATCCAAACATGCTGAGTCCTTGCGCATCGATGAGAATCTCATCGCCAGGCTCGGTCTGTTTGTGGACTTTGTAGAACTCACTAGAGGTGCCTTTTCCAATCATCTTTTGGAAAATCATCTCTTCATTGATATCATCACCTACGAGTTCGGCAACGCAGTGTCCATCTTTGAAGACGACAACTTTATCTGCAATTTCCATAATCTCATCTAAACGATGCGAGATGAACACGACACCATTGCCATCGGCTTTCAATTTCTGTACCTTGCCGAAAAGAATTTCAATCTCTTCGCTGCTCAATACAGAAGTTGGTTCATCCAATAGGATGAGAGAGCCTGATGCGTCGGTCTGAGATGCTCTATTTAAAACTTTCGCAATTTCTACCATTTGCCGCCGAGAGAACTGGATGCTACTCACCTTTTGATTGCCGTCGATATCTTCTAAGGATAACGCATCGAGAATACTTCTCGTCACTTCGTTCATCTTGCGCCAATTGACAATACCGAATTTTTTAAAGGCATCCTCTTCGCCGAAGAACATGTTCTGCGCTACGGTTAGGTTCGTAAGAAGCGACTGTTCTTGGAAGACCATACCCACGCCAGAACGATTGGCATCTTTGGGATTCTTAGGATAATATGCCTCTCCACGCATTGTCATCTCGCCCGTTGTTGGCGTTTCCACGCCTTGCATAATCTTCATGAGGGTGGATTTTCCTGCGCCATTTTCGCCTACAAGACCGACAATTTCACCTTTATTCACGGAGAAGCTGATATCCTGTAACGCTTTCGTATTGCCATATTCCTTGCTGATTCCCTTACAAGCAAATAATGTATTTGTATCACTCATTGCGGACACCTCCCCCTACTTTGCAACCATTTTGCTGTTTCGGCTGATGGTCGTCACAACCGCAATAATCAATATGATGCCGACGATACCATCTTTAAAGTACGCATTTGCGCCGATTAATACGAGACCGTTGTTCAGAATCGTGATAATCAATACGCCGATGAGTGTCCGCTGTACGCCACCTTTGCCGCCTGCGAGAGAGGTCCCGCCGACGACAACTGCAGCAAGTGCCGGAAATACCATACCAGTACCAACGCTTACATCGCCACGTCCAAGTTGAGCAGCGCCACAGATACCGCCGACGCCGACAAAGAGTCCTGCAAGCGCGAAGACTGCAATCTTCACCTTGTCGACATTTACCCCTGAAATCTTTGCTAGACTTTCATTTTCACCAATCGCATAGATGTGTTTGCCTGTTGCGGTTTTGTCTTGAACAATCAATGCAACGACAAAGAGTACCACTGCGATATAGAAGAAAATAGGTAGGTTTCCAATCTTTGTCAAAGCAATCGCGCGGACGGAGGTATCATTGATAATGGGTGGCAATGCGCCATACGACAACATTGCGAAACCATAGGTGATACTCGACATTGCGAAAGAAACCATGAATGACGGAATCTTTCCTTTGACTGAAATCAGTCCTGTCACAAATCCGCACAATCCAGCGATTAGAACCGCGATGATGACTCCGAAAAAACCTAGATTGAATGGTGTCTTGTCATTCAATACGAGCAAGCCAGCCATCGCACCGCTGAGCCCCATGACACCATCCACAGACAAATCGATACTGCCAATCAGAACGACAAATGTGATTCCTGTAGCAACAATCAATGGAATGGACATCTGATTCAACAGATTAAAGAAGTTCTTCACACTGATGAAACCTGGTGCACCAATGGCAAATATTATGAAAATCACGACTAGTACGATGATAGGTGCAACCTGCATCATTCGATTTCGCCGATCCAAATTTCGTATATGAGTTTGGAATTCCTCAGCGATAATATCGTTATGGGCAATCGTCCCCACATTTGCATCTGACATAACAATTTCCTCCTGTTCCCCTTTGCGACTCTGTCCTTCACGACTTAGTGAAGATTATCAATGTCAATATAGCTAGATACTGGGAATTCGAGATCATCGTAATCATAATCAGGCTTATTTTCTACAAATTCCTTACGGTATTCTGCCAATGTATCCGTGCTGATGATGACACCCTTTGTGTTGATCATGCGCTCTTCTGGTGGCATCTTGTCTAAGTCAATCTCACCGTTGAGTGCTGCATAGTCATAAGCAAGTCCATAGCCAGCTTGGATATATGCATTGGAGCCAAATGTTGCGAGAACGTCTCCAGATTCGATTAATGGTAAAATGTCATCTGTTCCGTCAAATCCAGTTACTTTAATCTTGCCATTGAGGCCCTCTGCGCGAAGTCCCTCTGCGACTGCTACTGCAACACCATCATTACATACAAGCACGCCATCGATGTCTTCACCGTACTTTGAGAGCCAAGTTTGGATCAGCTTGAGTCCTTCTTTTGCATCCCAGTCACTTGGTTGGATATCCAATAGTTCAACGTCTGGATACTCTTCAAGCGCTTTTCTCCAACCTTTTTCACGGTCGATGGACGCGTCATTGGAAAGCATACCTTGGACTGCAACGATCTTACCTTTGCCCGGCGTCTCGAAACTGTCGAACATAACCTTTGCTGTTTCATAAGCACCGACTTCGTTGTCAGCCGTCTCGTGAAGCACATAATACTCATAGTCAAATGGATAGACACCATCTGCATAGGACCAAGTTGTGTTCCAGTAAATGCCAGCGTCTTCGGCAAGATCTGCAATTACAGCTGCGTTTGGCGCATTGTTTGGATCTACATAAAGAAGACCATTGCCATTCTTAACGCTTGCGATAAATGCCTTGGCATCGTTAATCTGCTTCTCATCGGAGCCGCCACTCTCATAGACGGTTAGGGAATATTTTCCATCTCCTACAACTTTGTTTAGAAATAACTCTGCACCCTCTTGAATCTGTACATAATATGGATTTGCCAAATCTCTGATTAGAATGCCAACCTGAAGTTTATCGTCTCCCCCGCTACTTCCATCTGCCTTGCCACTACATCCAGACAATGCGATTGTTGTCAGCATTGCCAATACCAAAAGTGCTACCAATACCTTCTTCATTTCATTTCCTCCTACTTCAAACGACGAGCGTTTTTTAATTTGTGAGGATAGAATATCACTTTATTGTTTACATGTCAATAGAATTGTCGACAATTTTTTAAAATTATTTTCAAGAAAATAATTTAGTAGTCTATAAGTACATATTGACAGCATGTATTTATTGTGCGATAATTGTAGACAATAAAGAGAAAGGAGCCTCATCATGCTTTATAAATCAAAGGGACTTACACAAGATACATATGAACATATTTTAGATATGATTATGACGAAGCAGTTGCTTCCAGGGGATAAGATATCAGAATTGAATATCTCAAAGGAGCTGGACATCTCTCGGACGCCTGTACGTGATGCGATGCGGCAACTTGCCAACGAGGGAATCATCGATATCCTACCCAACAAATTTGCGCGTGTCGCCGATTATTCGAACAACCGAATCAAGGATATCGGGCTCATGCGTATCGCGCTCGAATCGATGGCAATCCGTCTCGCATGCCAATATGGTAGCCGCGCAGACTTCTTGAGATTGATGCAAATTGCCCAAAGCTGCTACGATAGCTTCAAAAAAGGCGAATTCCTCGAACGCAGACGTTACGATGGCGACTTCCATATGGAGCTTGCAAATATCAGCAGCAACTACTTATTACAGAAATTCCAGAAAGAACTCTATCTACGTGTCCAATTCATCCAGTTGCAGTATCCACACCCCATTCAAGATGATGAAAATCATGTAAAGGAGCATTTTCAGATTGTGGATGCGCTCATGGACTTTGATGAAGCGAAAGCACTCGCAATCACAACACAGCATCTTACCTCGTTTTATGATTTGAAAGAAAGCTATACCGACGGATTCTTCAATTCGCTTTATATGTAATGACAAATCTGTAATGACATGCCTGTAACGACAAATCTGTAATGACATACCAATAATGACAATGACAAACCCTTAATTACAAATGCAAATGCCGCAATCACGAGAACTTGGTTGCGGCACTTTTTTATACATTAAAAATTGTAAGCATTTTCATATTCTGGTGCAATATACATGATGTGATTTTTCACCTTCATGTACTCAAGCAACCCTTCTGTACCGTCTTCCCTGCCAAGTCCACTGTTTCTATTGCCACCAAAAGGTGTCTCTATGTTGGACTTTGAGGAGCAGTTGAGCCAAATCGTGCCAGCATCGACTTTCTTTGCGGCATGATATAATTTTCTGAAATTTTCTGAGAATATCGCAGCACCGAGCGCAAATCTTGTGGCATTTGCAAGTTCTATTGCTTCATCGAGTGTCTGATACCTTGTCACACTGAGCACAGGACCGAAAACTTCCTCTTGGAAAATCTCCATATCACGCGTGACGTCTTCAAATATCGTCGGCGGATAATAACTGCCTTGGTCGTAAATGCCGCCAGTGAGCCTGCTCCCGCCCGTTCTGAGCTTCGCGCCACCAGAAATCGCACGATCCACAAAACCTTGAACGGTCTGCAAATGTTCTTCCGATACGAGCGATCCCATCTGCGTGCCTTCCGCAAGAGAATCTCCAATGACAATTTTGGATAATCTCTCCAGCATCAAATCCATGAACTCATCATAAATTTCGTCCGCGAGCAATAATCTAGATGTGGATACACAGACTTGACCTTGGTTATAGCAGAATCCAAGGATTGCGGAATTGACGGCACCATCTAAATCACAATCAGGCTCCGCGATAAACGCACTCTTACCACCGAGCTCTAGGCTCAATTTTTTGATGTGTTTTGCCTGAGATGACGCTTCCATGAGACGGCGACCGACGGCTTCACTACCTGTCAATGCGACCATTGCAACTTCATCATTGGCAAGTAGTTCTTCGCCAACACTGCCGCCTGGACCCGATATGACGTTGTACACGCCTGCGGGTACACCTGCCTCTTCGAAACATTCTGCAAGAAGCGTCGCGGTCAGCGGCGTCTGCGTTGCTGCCTTACAGACGACTGTATTGCCCGCAGCAAGTGCCGCACCAATCGATCGCGTCAACAGATGAAGCGGGAAATTCCAAGGAGCAATCGACGCCACAACACCGTATGGCTCGTAACTCACATAGTCAAAAAGCAATTTGCCAGGTACGTCAATCGTCTGCCCTTTGAGACTTTTAACGGAATCCGCGTGAAAACGAAACGCCCGTATGCTCAGTGGAATATCCACATAATATGACTCACCGTAAGGTTTCCCAACATCCTGCGACTCTGTACGCGCAAATTCATCGATGCGGCGCTCTAAGATATCCGCAACTTTTAGCAAATAGGCTGCACGATCATCGTAATCGAGCTCCGACCACACGCCACTATCGAAAGCTTTCTTCGCCGCTTCAATTGCAAGCTTCGTATCCTCCGCATCCCCTTTCGCGAGCGTCGCAATCACTTCTCCATTGCATGGATTGACCGTCTCAAATGTTGCACCCGCCTGCGCATCATGCCATTCGCCACCATAATACAATTTGTAATTTTTCATCTCAATCTCCTCAATCTCCTCTCATTTGCCACGCCCGAATATCTCAATTAGGAATGACAACATACTCAATCCTCGCGTGTTTCGGAAGAATCCACGCAAATTAATATCCACTACCACCAATGCTGACCCTCAATCCGAGACTTTCAGCATAGATTCTCGCTTCCTCAACCTTTTCTTCGTTATCCTCTTTCACGTCACCCATCTCATAATGCAGCCCCATCTGACGATATTTGTCAGCACCTACATTATGAAACGGCATGATGTGTAGCTCCTGAACCGTATCCAGCGACTTTGCAAAATCCGCAATTTTCGTAAACTCCGCGCCATCGTTGACTCCTGGAATCAGCGGCACCCGTACGATAATCTCCTTGCCCATGCGAGCAAGTTTCCGCACATTGCGTAGTATCTGAGCATTATCCACACCCGTATATTTCTTATGCGTTCCCTGATCAATCGCCTTGATATCGTATAAGAATAAATCCGTGTATGGCAGTACTTTTTCAATCTTTGCAAATGTCACAAATCCAGCTGTTTCAATCGCTGTGCTGATGCCCGCTGCCTGAATCTTCGACAAGATTTCTGCGCTAAAATCAGCTTGAAGCAAGGGTTCTCCGCCACTCAGTGTAATCCCTCCACCCGTGTTTCGATAGAAAACTTCATCCTTCATCACAGACTTTACGACCTGCTCATCGCTCATGATCTTCGAGCTGACATTCAGCGCCATATAGGGGCACACATCAGCGCATTTCAAACATTTCTCACAATTTTTATAGTTCTTCACCCAATTTGTCGCAGCCTCGCCGCCATGCATATCCAGTGGACACACTATTTTGCACATCCCACATCCAGCGCACAGATTATCTACATACATCAACCGCGGCGCATTGCTCAGGCTCTCCGGATTCTGACACCAAAGACAGTGCATCGTGCATCCAGCAAGAAACACAATCGTCCGTATCCCATATCCATCTGTCACGCAATACCGCTGTATTGCAGAAACCTGCCCATCCATTATCTACCCCTATCTTCGCGAGCCACACGGATTTCGTAAACTACAAAATGACTCATTATCACCAATCACATTCCCACCTCGATTTTTCTGAGGATCTATCTACTAAACCTCTTAATGATATTGTCTTGTTGCACAGGCGACAGCGCGATAAAGTATGCGGACAATCCGCCCATTCGAACCATAAGCGAACGATGCGCGTCAGGTCTTTCCTTTGCGTCTAGCAAATCCACGACGTTCGTACTCGTAATCGTCAGAATCTGTCCGCCTAACTCGCAGAAACTTCGAATCATTCCAGAAAGTCTCGTGATGCCTGCCTTGCCCTTTACATCCCCTGAATTTACAGATAAATCAAGCGGTGTACCGCTGTAATATTTGACCAAATCTGGCTTTGTAATGCTCTTAATGACGGAGGTTGGACCATCTTTATCCGCGCCAGGCGATGGTGAATAATTTGGTGCAAGTGCCTCACCTGAAAGCCTGCCGTCTGCGGAAGCGCTGATGTCGCGCCCCAATGCTGCATAATTCTCAAAGGTTCCGATGCCACTGACGAAATACATGCCTTCGGTTTTCTCGTTCCACTGACTTACATAATCTGCAAAATCATCAAGCAGTCTGATTGCCAATGTATCGACTTCATCTTCGTCATTGCCAAATTTGGCAATTTTGTTCTGTGCAATGGCACGCAAATCCTCATAACCGTTCCAATTATCCGCCAAAATACCTTTCAAATCTACCAAGCTCATCAGCTTTTGCTCATAGACAAGTTCTTTAATCGCCATGAGTGAGTCCGCTGTCGTTGAAAGACCTGTAACCAAAATTTGGTGGAAGATATATCGCGCGCCGTCCTGACTGATATCGCGTCCTTTTTGCACACAGTCATCCATGATGGAACTCATCAATGGATCTGGTGCAATCATATAGCTGAGTCCATAATTATCAAGTCTTGTCTGACACTGCATATCGATATACGCGTTGACTTCATACGTATAGGCTCTGTAAAAATCTTCAAAGGTTGTCAATTCTTCAAGAAGTTCGGAACTTGCAAGCACACGCTCGATACAAATTGGATTCATGACATGCGCATAACTAAAGTGACTCTTCCCTTGAATCAGCGTCTCCCAGCAACCGTCATTCGAATAATCTCTTGCAACTTCAATTGGAATCCCAAGTTCTACAAATCCTGGAATAATCGCATCATCGTTATAGACGATGGGCTCACCTCGCCCATATCTGAGAACTTCTGCCACCTTGTCTAAAAATGCCTGTGGCGTCTTGCTGTGCACGCGTACCGCAAGTGTCGGCATGAGCAGATTCATCTCCGCCATAATTTCGACAAACATCAATGACAAATCTGTCGTCGCATCGCTACCATCGATATGTTGCCCCGCAACAATACAGTTCATGAGCCAGTCATTGCCAGATTGACCATAATTAAAATTGGCTTCGCTATCGTCAGACTCATGATCCTGCCACGTAAGCGCTCTTACCGCATAGCCACCCGTCTGATTGAAACTCAAATCGTCGCCATTTTCACTTGGCCTGACGCCCTGAGAAAACAATCCATAATTATAATGATTTTCCGCAAGTTTTGTATCCTGTATCACACGTTCATTGCATTTTACGAGAAAACTTGCAAGGATATCTTGCGCCTGCTCTTTATCGATGATGCCCGCGTCTATATCGGCTTCATAATATGGATATAAATATTGGTCGGTTCTGCCGAGTGGCACGTATTCGCCGCCACTGTTGACCATACAATAGGTAAACCAATACGCCTGAACCGCCTCATGGAAACTTCTGGCTGGATTCTTTGGAATATAATTACATACTTCATAGATATCGAGTAATTCTTGTTTCCGCACAGGATCGTCGCATTCTGTCGCCATCGTCAATGCAAGTTTTGCATGTCTGCAAGCAAATGCGTCAAGTCCATCGAGCGCAATCAACATGGCTTTGTATTCATTGAGCGCATTTTCACGGCTGTCGATGCCTGGAATCAGTTTGTCAATCGATATTGTGTTTGACTTCGAAGACAACGCGGGAATCTGCCCCGTTGCCTCGACAATCCGCATCGCCTCAACAATCTGCGCACGTACGCCAATCGTTCCAATCTTAAGAATCTTCCCCCAATCAGGTGGGTGATGGCCCCAGACGGACGCTTCATTCAGATTGTATCTGGATGCCTGCAATCCTTCTTCTTCCGTATAATAAATCGGAAGCACTGTCCCCCAACCGACGCTATTTTGATTCGGATTGCCGACAATCAACTCATCGGGCTTGATTACTGCCGGCAAATTCTCGCCAATAAATCGCTGTGCATACCCTTTTCGCACAACCATTGGTTCATTTACAATATGTGGCCATTTATCCAAGATATTGACATCCTTAAAATACCACACGCCTGGGTCATGATACTCCTGATCAAAAAGCCTGTGACGTAAGCATTTCATTCTTGGTGACATCTTCATCGATTTTCCTCCCCAACATTTACAAGTAATTTAAAGAAATCCGTATTGTTGCACATATAGTCATATGCCTGATTAATCTCTGAAAGTTTGTATTGCTTTGAAATCAATTTATAGAGCTTATCATTCAGCGCGCCTGAGCCAAGTAAATTGACTGCCGCCTTAAATGCCTCTTGCGAATGGATGCGCACCCCTTTCATCTCAATCTGCTTGAGAAATATCTGCGTTGTATCCACTGGATATGGCTCCTTGCACATGCCCACAATGACGATTGTCCCGCTGACTTTCGTGAGTCCGACGGAGGACTGCACCCCAGCCTTTGAACCCGATACTTCGAAGACGACATCGAACCCATCTTCGCCTACAATGTTTTTGATGTTATCATTATAATCCTTGTCGAGTGGATTGAATACTCTAAATCCTAAGTCTTTTATGAAATTTTGTCTATATTCGCTAATTTCTGATATTGTGACATTTGCACCCGCTTGTGCTGCTACGATTGCAATGAATACACCGATGACACCGCCGCCAATAATCATCACGTTGTCGCCGACTCTCAGCTCGCTCATGCGCACATCATGAATGGCAACAGCAAGCGGTTCGGCAAGCGCTGCAAGCTTTGGATCGACGCCATCTGGGACTTTATAAACCTTACTCGCTGACACCGTCACATATTCTGCAAAACATCCATCTCGGTGCGCGCCCAGCAGTTTCAAATGTGTACACACGTTGTCATTGCCCGTGATACACGGCTCACAATCGCCACAAGTCGTATAAGGCTGCGCGACGACGATGTCCCCGATTGTAAGTCCTGCTTTGATTGGACCATTGGCACCGACCAACTTTCCAACAAATTCATGCCCAGGGACAACTGGAAATGTCGCAGTTGGGTGCAGACCATGATACACATGTGCATCGGACCCGCAGATTCCCCCATACATTACTTCTATCAGCGCTTCCCCGTATTCCATCTCTGGCTTAGGCATCTGTGTATACTCGATATGCCCCTTCGAAGTACAAATTGCAGCGTTCATGATATTCTCCTTCCCAAATTTTAAGAGGCTTTTCGATCCTCATTCCTTATTGTGATGATAGAATATCACTTTATTGACTACATGTCAATATAATTGTCGACAATTATTTAAAATTATTTTCAATTAATAAATTCTGTACCCAGCGTAAAATATTGACAACATGTATTTAAAATGAGATAATTGTATGCAGAAATGATTACATGCATTATCAATTATCATACAGAACGACAATCATATCAGGAGGATAGCCAAAATGCTTTACAAATCAAAAGGTCTCACAGATGACACTTACAACTATATATTGGACTTAATCATGACGCAGAAATTGCTACCAGGTGAGAAGATTTCCGAGCTCAACATCTCGAAAGAGTTGGAAATATCAAGAACCCCTGTCCGCGATGCCATGAGGGAACTTGCAAATGAAGGACTCATCGACATCCTCCCCAATCGTTTTGCGCGAGTTGCCGATTACAAACCCCATACCATCAAGGACATTGGTCTCATGCGTATCGCACTCGAGACAATGGCTGTAAAATTGGTATGCCAATATGGAAGTAGAGCGGATTTCCTTCGATTAAAAGAAATTGCAGACAACTGTTATGAGAGTTTCAAAGAAGGTGACTTGGCTAGCCGTAGACGTTATGATGCGGACTTTCATATGGAACTTGCAAAGATCAGCAACAATTACCTGCTTCAAAAATTCCAAAAGGAGTTATATCTCCGTGTTCAATTTATTCAATTACAACATCCAAATCCAGTTACCGACGACGAACACCATCTGCAAGAGCATTTTCAGATTGTAGACGCCCTCATGGATTTTGATGAAAAAAAGGCACTCCATATCACAACGGAGCACCTCGCTTCATTCTATGATTTAAAGGATCGCTATACGGATGGATTTTTTGATTCCCTATGATACAAGAAGATCTGATTCAATACGACCTGATTCGATCTGATTCGACCTGATTCGATCTGATACAATCTATGAAAAACACCCAAAACGATCGATTGCGTTTTGGGTGTTTTTTGTATTCAAGAACGTCTTGTAATCGATTAAGTTAAATGGTAGTATAAATTTATGGATTATTTAGCGAATCAAACAAAAACTTCACCAATCATAAATTTCGGCATCCTCGCGCACGTTGATGCTGGCAAGACGACGGTCACAGAACAGCTACTCTATCATATGGGTGCGATTCGAATACTTGGCAATGTCGATCAAGGCACAACACATACGGATACACTTTTGATTGAACGCACACGCAAAATCACAGTGAATGCCGTATCAATCAGCGCCGATTATGACGGCAAACGCCTGAATATCATCGATACACCAGGGCACGCGGACTTCATCGCACAAGTTGAGCGTTCCCTAGCCGTACTAGACTGCGCGGTACTCGTACTTTCTGCAGTCGAGGGAATACAAGGTCAGACGCTGATTCTTTGGGAAGCACTGCGGCGCATGGGAAAGCCCGTGCTACTGTTTATCAATAAAACAGACCGTGCTGGCGCCGACGTAGACAAGCTCATTCATGAATTAAAAAATAGACTATCTAAGAATTTATTGGTATTCTCGCATGAAAGTCAGCCTTTGGCAACAAGTGACGATACCTATCGTCTTGCCTTTTCGCAAGAATCCAATATCGAAGTCATTGCAGACTCTGACGATGAATTGATGAATCTGTATCTCGAAGAAAATGCCATCAACGAAGACGATGTACGCGCGGCATTTTTACGCGCATTTCATCAGACACATATCTTCCCCGTTCTCTGCGGTAGTGCAATCAAAGACGAGGGCATCACCGAATTGCTCAATTTCATCTGCAACTTTTTTCCGCAGGCGCATTCGCAAACTTCAGTCAGCACAATTTCACAAATTCATGCACAGCCATATGGCATAATCTATCAAATCAGCCATGACAAACAACATGGCAAAATTGCACATATACGCCTCTATACAGGCAACCTGCATCCGCGAGATGTGATACACAATATCACGCAAGACACGGATGAAAAAGTAGCAATGATTCGTAAGAATTTTGCAGGTAAAATCACCGCGCAAGATGAGCTGCGAGCAGGCGATATCGGCATGATATCTGGACTGGCAAGTGCTCAAGTTGGCGATTATATCGGATATGACACCTGCAATACGATCGACAATGATATCATCGATAATAATATCAACAGCAATCCACGTGGAAAAGCAAATCTCAATATAAATAATAGTAACAAAAATCCAAGTGCTGCGATACACGCTGGAAACCTGCACGATGATGCAATGATACCACAACTCGTTCACCCTCTGTTTATGTCTGCAGTTCTACCCGAATCGCAGGCAGATTTTCCTGCACTATCGGCGGCATTGACAGAACTCGCGGAGGAAGATCCATATCTTTCTGTCCAATGGAGCAAAGAAACAAATGAAATCGTACTCCATATTACAGGCAAAATCCAGACAGAAATCTTGCAAGCAACGCTGAAAGAACGATTCGGACTCCTTGCGACATTTGCCAGTCCTACCACGATTTACAAAGAAACGATCGATAGGCAAACCATTGGATTCGAGTCTTACACCATGCCGAAGCCATGCTGGGCTGTACTCAAATTCGAGATGAATCCGCTACCGCGTGGCACGGGAGTACATTATGAGGCAAATGTCAATGCGAATCAAATTGCTCCGCGCTACCTCGCACAAGTAAAACAGACAATTCCGCTCGCGTTACAGCAGGGTCCGCAAGGTTGGGAAGTCACAGATATCGACATCCATTTAATCGACGGTCAAGACCACAATGAACATACGCATCCACTTGATTTTGTGCTCGCAACGCCACTTGCAATCATGAATGGACTTTACAATGTCGGCACAATCCTGCTTGAACCCTACCTGTCTTTCGAGCTATCCGTACCCGCGCAATTAAGCTCAAAGGTTATCGGTATGATGATTGCCATGCGCGGCGAGATTGAAAACTCCCACATAGAAGACGACATCTATTATGCAAATGGCAAAGTATCTGCTGCCGAAAGTACAGACTTTCCAACAACATTGGCATCGCTGTCAAGTGGCAAAGCGTTTCTTGCAACAAGCTTTAGAAATTATGAGAATTGCCCACCAGGCTATGGCGAAAGCACCCCTTATCGCGGCGTAAATCCACTTGATCGCTCAAAATATATCTTGTCAATGCGCGGTGCACTGAGTAGTTAAAGAAATGCATTGAGTTAAATGGTATAGACATAGCCATTTTTAGAATTCTGTCATTAAAGTGACACTTTAATGCTGCTTATTCGTCAAGTGGCGGTGGTACAAAAAAATGGCTTACATCTCACACGTTTTATTGCTATTATTTGTATTGGATTCGGAATACGGCATAATAAGGCATGGAAAAAACGAAACCATGCCGAACATATACATAATTAGCCAAGAAGAAGTGACAGAAACTGAATTTTATTGAAAGAAAAACAAAGATAAAAATATTGAAAAACGGTTAAACACATTGACATTGCGCATACATGGGATGAGACTCGCTACGCTCGCAGCTGCCGCGGAATCCTCTAGGGGGACCTACCAACGATTTACTTCGTAAATCGGGTTAGGTCTCCCCGGTAGATTCCAATGCGGCTGACGCATGGGATGAGACTCGCTACGCTCGCAGCTGCCGCGGAATCCTCTAGGGGGACCTACCAACGATTTACTTCGTAAATCGGGTTAGGTCTCCCACTTTCCGAGGTATGTCTGTTGTGCTTCTGTTAATACATCGATTTTGTCACCCCATGCAGCGAGACGCATGGTTGCTACTTTATCGTCAATATCATCTGTGATGTTGATGACTTTATTGGCTAGCTCATCGTGATGCTCCGTGATGTACATTGCTCCGAAGAATTGAACAGCAAAGCTCATATCCATTACTTCTGCAGGGTGTCCATCTGACGCGGCGATGTTGACAAGCCGACCTTCTGCAATGACGTGGATTGTCGTTGTCGCAACAGCCGTATGGGAGATTTCTCCCTCCGCGGGAATGACATATGCCTTGATATTTGCTCGGGATTCATAGCAATCGATGGCATTTGCCTCCAGTTCTGCCATTGCAATCTCTACATTGAAATGTCCAGCATTGGCAAGAATCGCATCCTTTTTCATAGATTTCATATGTTCAAAAGTGATGACGTCCTTACAGCCTGTGACAGTCACAAATATATCGCCACGCGTTGCAGCCTCAGACATGGGTGCCACATCGTAGCCATCCATACGCGCTTCGATTGCCTTAATTGGATCGATTTCAGTGACGATAACACGTGCACCCATTGCAGCAGCACGCATCGCAACACCTTTGCCGCACCACCCATAACCTGCAACCACAACTGTCTTTGAAGCGATAATCAGATTGGTATTTGCCATGATACTCGTCCAGACAGACTGACCCGTTCCATAACGATTATCAAACAAATGCTTCGCGCGGGCATCGTTGACCGCAAGCATCGGAAAGCTTAAGATTCCTTCGGCTTCCATCGCTTTCAAGCGAATGATACCTGTTGTCGTCTCTTCACACCCGCCCCAGACGTCTACAGCGAGGTCTTTTCGTGCACTGTGAAGCATCCCAACGAGATCGCCGCCATCGTCAATGACAATATGAGGCTTATGCTCAAGACACATCTCGATATGCCTTAAATAATCTTCTTCGCTCTCACCGTGAACTGCATAAACTTTGATTCCAGCTGCTGCAAGTGCGGCACAAGTGCTATCTTGCGTGGAAAGCACATTTGAACCAGTAACACTCATATCCGCACCAGCCGCCTTTAATACAAGACACAGATACGCAGTCTTCGGCTCCAAGTGAATGGACAAACAGATCCGTACATTATGGAGCGGTTTCTCAGATTCAGGCAGATTCTTATAAGTATCCTCAAGATTTTTGAGAATTGGCATATGAGCCTTCACCCATTCAATACGAGTTCGCCCCTCAACGGCAAGCCCGATATTTTTAATATCATATTCGATTGACATATAACTCCTTCATTACTACTTCCATTTCACAAGCCCACACATGATGTACCAAGCGCAGAGAGATACCCACACTCAGTCTGGTGTAACTGATGGATTACTACTTTTCCCTCCATCATTAGCGGGGAGCGGCACCAGACTGAGTGTGGGTACCTCTCTGCGCTCTTTTACAACAAATTCTAACCAAGATACTTAATAAGCACCTCAACCAACCGATCCATCTCCACAGGCTTCGCCACGTGCTCATTCATGCCAGAGGCAAGCGCCTTTTCGATATCATCTTTAAATGCATTGGCAGTCAGACTGATGATTGGAACGGTCTGCGCATCTTTTCGATTGAGTGCACGAATCGCGCTAGATGCTTCATAACCGTCCATTGTAGGCATTTGCACATCCATGAAAATGATATCATAATAGCCTTCCGGAGATTTTATAAATGCTTCGAGGGCTGTTGTGCCATCGTCCGCTTCGTCCATCTCAATGCCTGTTGGTTCGAGCATCGATGCGACGATCATGCGGTTGATTTCCACGTCATCAACGACGAGACCATGCATGCCTTTGAATTTATCCCTTGTGTTGACAAGTGCATCGGCACTCACAATATCAATATCCGTGACTTCTAGCCAGATTTCGAAACTAAATTCACTGCCATCACCGAGCGTGGATTGAATCTGAATATCACCACCGAATAGCTCGACAATGTTCTTCGAGATTGCAAGACCAAGACCTGTGCCACCATATTGTCGTGATGTATTTGCGCTTTCCTGCTCAAATGGCTCAAAAATCTTATCAAGCCTGTCTGCAGGAATACCGATACCGTTGTCCTTTATCAGAAAGCGTATGAGCGTCTTATCATCCTCTTGCTCCAGCTTCTCAATCGTAAAGTCTGTCGTGCCACCTTCTTGGGTAAATTTAACTGCATTGCCAAGCAAATTGATGAGAACCTGTCTGAGACGGAGGCTGTCACCGATAAATGTCTTCGGCTCAAATTCATCATAATGAATATTGAATTTGATTCCTTTTGAGTCAAACCGTGGTGTAAGAATCTCTTTTACATCGTTGATGAGTTTTGGCAAGACAAAGGCATCCGAACTGAGTTCAATCTTACCCGATTCAATCTTTGAGATGTCAAGAATGTCATTGAGCAGACCGAGCAAATGTTGCGAAGAACTCTGAATTTTCTCCATTTGCAGCTTAATCTCTTCTGTGTCCGCATTGGAGGCATGAAGTTCTTCAAGTTTCGCCTGAACGATATCAGTCAGACCAATGATGGCGTTCATCGGTGTACGAATCTCATGGCTCATACGCGCGAGGAATGCACCTTTGTGAGCATTTGCGCGGTTGGCATCGGTAATTGCAGCCTCTAATTCGAGCTGAATCTTAACAAGTTGGGTGACATCTTGCGTGATAACGATATAACCAACGTTATTGCCATCCTTATCTAGCAAGTAATTTGCAATACCTCTCACATAGGAATCGGTCTCCTCATAATGGTAGATGCTCGCTTCGCGTCCCTCTATGAGCGCCGTAATTGGATAATATTCCGAATCATATGGATAGATACTGTTTTCGTGATAAGTATGACCGACCACGGCAGCAAGATTCGTATGGATAATGGAGAGACCTGCCTCATTCATATAGATGATATTCTCGTCCATATCCGTGATGGCAAGTGGCCCCGCGACCGAATCGACAATGGAATCCGCCATCTCGTCAAAGCTGTCGGCAAGCATACCGAACTCATCCTTAATCGGCGCGCTAAATCGGAATTGCCGTTCTCCACTCTTGAAACGGTCGATACCAACGTTGAGCTTTGAGATATTGTCTGTAATAAATCCTGACATCCAGATTGCGATGAGAATGACCAGCGCAATGATAATCAGCGTTGTAATGACAAGTTGCACCGTTGTATCGAATAGCATCTCGTCACTTTGCTTCTTCAACTGCGTCTCTGTCGCACTTGCAGGAGCCGTAAAATCGTCAATACCTGCGCCAATTGCTACAAATGCAAAGCCACGCATGCTGAAATCATTTTCCTCACTTGGCGCATATTGACCCGTATAATACGGAATCGCAGCGGCGGTCGTAAGCTTGTACAGACCCGACCACAAGATGTAAAAGGATCCAGATCCACCCTTTGCCGTCAGATCCATCCAGCCCGTACACTGTGGCGCATTATTCAGATATCGGCCATCTAGTCCGACGAGACCTTCTTTTGTCAGCTGCGCCGCAGGGAGTTTTTCACGGGATTGATTGTCAAATGTCGGCACAGTCGGTAGAAATTCATCTAGTGGTTCCTCGCTCGCTTGCCAAGCATCGTAGATACTTTGCTCAAGCCAAGGCGTCTGTGGATCACCCGTCTCTGGATTGTATCCAACGATAGAGTTGTGGCGTGGATGCGCAATATTTCGGCACTGATAGTCCCAGATAAAGGCATAATTACCTTCAAATGCACTCGGGACTTGTATATAACGTTCATTCATCGGTGTAATATGATCCACAAATTCCATGATGTGATCATGATTGAGTGCAAATGTCACATAACCGATTTTATTGCCATCCGAATCCGAAACTGGCGTTGCCCATCTGATGATACCCTCAAAACGCTGACCATTTGGATTCTCGCGACCAGCATATGCCTGCGCTTCTGGCTTGAATGGGATATCATAACCACGATCTTGGCTTGCCGTCTTCAGGGCTTCTGGTGCATACATGCCGATGTAATTACTACCGACATAAGCGCCGATGACATCAGAAACATAGATTTCGCCAGGCTGCAGATTCTGCAACTTTGACCAGTAGTCTTCTGCTTTTACATAGGTATTGTTCTTATCGGAGATATTAAGAAGATTCGGATTCATCGGATAATTCTTCTTTGGCGAATCCTTTGCTACAACTTTGACTGTCTCTTGACCATTGAGGTCAACAAAGGTCACTTCATCATATAGCGGAATCTGTTTGGTTGGGAAATTATCTGGATAGCGATAATGGAAACCATTTCGCTCGTCATTCTCTTTATTTGTTGACTTACCACCAACTTTTTCAATTTCTGGTGGATCGGTCTGAACCCATTTTGTATCATCTTCATTTAAAGTCCAGTCACCAGTTGGAATGACTGCTTTCGTATTATCTTCAATGAATTTTGTATAATTCTCTTGCGTCGCCTCTAAATCTGCAACAATTCTGATATTGTCATCGGATTCATAGAGAAAATCAGCAACGGACTTCGCGGCATCTGTTGTCATACGCTCAATATTTTCTACAGCCATATCGTTCAATGCAACAGTAGAGTCATCAACAGCAGTCTTCGTCAACGTCTTTCCAAGTATCGCAAATTGATTCCATGCAATTGCGGCAAGCAGAATCAAAGGCAATACTTTAACAACTAAAAACAAGATAAGTAACTTTGCGCGCATACCGATATTAAAACGGTTCCACAAGCTATCACCAAAATTACTGATAAGACCCATTAATCCATGTTTCTTTGGCATCTCATTTAAGATTTGCTTTTTCATTCATATATCTCCACATATACAAAACAGTTGCACCACTAGCACAATAATCACAAGTACGTAATTTATTGTATATTAATTTAAGAGATATTCCAACAAACTTTGCAAATTGTAATGAAAAGTCAAAAGATTCGCGTTTGCTTTTCAATTGAGATTCAACGTGTCTATTGGGCTTAAATTTATCTATTGGGCTTCGATGTGCACAACTTCTCTCGATTCGATCATCTTATCTAAAAGTTCTTCAAAATCTGGAATCAAGGCAAGCGATTTTTCAATCCCCTCTTTTGTCGGTCTCGTCTTTGGGTGTTTTGGCAGAAATACCGTACAACAATCTTCATGCGGCTCGATCGACTTATCATAAGTACCGATTTCTCTAGCGATATCCATAATATCTACTTTGTCGAGACCAATCAATGGACGCATGACAGGTATCGTGACAGCAGCATCCGTTGCCACTAAACTCGCAGCAGTCTGACTTGCTACTTGACCAAGATTCTCACCCGTAATGAGCACATCGCACCGCATACCTATTGCAAGTCGCTCTGCAACCGTCATCATAAAACGTCTGACAAGTAGCGTCATCTCATCTTCGGGACAATGCTTCGCAATCGCTTCTTGTGCAGGTAACAAATTGACAACATGCATCTTAAAATTGCCACAGTAAGATGCAACAATACTTGCCAATTCTTCCACTTTTTCCTGTGCGCGCTGTGAGGTAAATGGATAAGATGTATAGTGAACCGCTTCAATTCGCATGCCGCGCTTTGCCATCATCCATGTTGCAACGGGGCTGTCTATGCCGCCAGATAGCAAAACCATGCCTTTGCCGTTTGTGCCGAGTGGCAAACCGCCCATGCCCATCGATTTCTCGTCATAGAAAAAGGTCTCCGCTTGCTTCAGGTGGACGGTCAACAATATATCCGGATTGTGGACATTTACGCTGAGCTCATCCCCTAAGGCTTTTAAGACAATGCCGCCAATTTCTTTACTCATTGCTGGCGAAGTGATGCCAAATGTCTTGTCAGCACGCTTGGCGTCGACTTTAAAAGTGTAGTTTGCGAGCTGCGGATTGTTTGGCGCTTGGCCTGCCTGTGCGAGTTTTCTGATGACTTTGCCAGACTCGATTAGTTCTTTGATATACGCGACTGCAACCTCGCCAATTGCATTCAGTTCGTCTTCTGCTGCAGCAGGATGCTCGCGTTCGTTGGCATGCGTGAGGCGCTTTAACGACTTCGCAGGTGAGCAAGAAGCGACACCAAAGACTTTCAATGTCTTCTTAATAAGCTCATCTTTTACTTCGTTGATGTCGCCACGGATGACGACCAATCCACCATCTTTATCTACATAAATGTCGCGATTGTCCGCCACAGTCTTAATTGCTTTTCGGATACGCTCCATGAGTATGCGTTCAAAATACGGCTTATTCATCCCCTTGAGGGCAACCTCGCCATAGCGAACGATGATGACATCTGTTGTATTCATTATTTTCCCTTTCACTATCGTTTATTCACGCCTGCAAACTTCAAAACTACAGACAAAGTCTCCACTGCTTCCGTAATTTGTGCTACGGCATAATCAATCTCACCTATCGTCGTATCGGGCGCAAATGAAAAACGTACTGCGCTGTCTTGCCCTTTTAGATCAACCCCAATTGCCTTTAATACTTGATTATTTTTCGACTTCGTATTGGAGGAACATGCCGAGCCTGTTGAGATATAGACATTGCGGCTCTCTAATTCATGGAGGAGAATTTCACCTGGAACACCGATGAAGCTCAAGTCAATCAGATACGGCGAAGCGTATGGTTCGCCAAGTGACGGGCCGTTTAATCGAACCTCTATCGCCTCCGACGCGGATTGGGATGTTGACAGAGATATAGATTGCGGTATTGACACAGTATGATTTTGTGGCTCTACGATATAACCAAGATTTTGTAATAATTTTTCATAAAAATATTTTTTAATCTCCGTCACATGTTCATAATTAGATTGCAGATTTCTTGCGCGAATCTCAACAGCTTTCGAAAATCCCACAATTGCAGGTAGATTCTCCGTACCGCTTCGGTAGCCACGTTCTTGGCCACCACCAATCATAAATGGTTTAATCTTGGATAAATCTCGCACATAGAGTGCGCCAATACCTCTTGGGCCACCAATCTTATGTCCACTCATCGAAATCATATCGACGCGCGACCACTCAGGCAAAGTCACATCTATTTTGTGCTTCATAAATGATTGAACCGCGTCAACATGGAAAATAGGCTGTGTATTGCGATCATTTGTATACGCACTGAGAATCTTACCAATTTCACCAATCGGTTCTACGGTTGAGACCTCGTTGTTCACATGCATGACAGAGATGAGATCGAGTTTATCGGTGTTGCCTACGTGCGTTGAGATAAATCCTAAATCCACCAAACCATCCGAATCAACGGGGATACGCAACACATCTGCGCCCTCTTCAAGCAACTGTGTACCGCATACACGTACCGCTGGATGTTCAATATCTGAATGCATAAAACGCCGACCACGAGCATCTTTACTTCGCGGAAATGCAGAATAAATCGCAGTTGAATCTGATTCCGTTCCACCACTCGTAAAGATAATCTGCTCAGGCTTCGCATGAATTGCATCCGCAATCGTCTTGCGAGATTTTTTCAGAAGTTTCTCTGCCTCCAGCCCAAGGCTATGCAGCGAAGACGGATTCGCATATTGCGAAAGTGCCACTTCGCCCATAATCTCGATGACCTCATCATAAGGTTTTGTGGTCGCAGCGTGATCTAAATAAACTTGCATGTGAACTCCTTTTACTCAAAAAATCGGCCGGAAATTCCGACCGACTCTGTATGGCTTTTCTTACTTTGTTAAGAACAAAGCATGCTCGTAAGCTTCGTTCAGATTGTGTCTGTTACGGCTATAGGGCGCACGGAGCGTATGAATATACGTGAGTACATCACATAACCGTAACAGATGCAAGCTAGGCGAAGATCACGAGTATGCCGTTACTTCGCGTAGTCTACTGCTTTGGTCTCACGAACGACATTAACCTTGATTTGACCTGGATACTGCAATTCGCTCTCTATCTTCTTGCTAATTTCTCTAGCAAGGAAGACGATGTCGGCATCATTCATCTCTACTGGATTGGCGATGATGCGTATCTCACGGCCTGCCTGAATTGCAAAGGAACGCTCGACGCCCTTTGTCGTGTTGGCAATTTCTTCCAATTTCTGCAAGCGCTTGATATAAGTCTCAAGGGTCTCTCGTCTTGCGCCTGGTCTTGCAGCACTGAGTGCATCTGCAGCGGCAATCAAGATTGCCTCGAGATTAGCGGGCTCATAATCACCATGATGTGATTTCATGGTATCGATGACGGCTTTGCTCTCTTTGTATTTCTCAAGCACTTCAACGCCGAGGTCTACGTGCGTACCTTCTTTGTCATGATCGATTGCTTTGCCAATATCGTGCAGCAGACCAGCACGCTTCGCAAGTGTTGGATCCAGTCCAAGTTCTGTCGCCATCAATCCTGCAAGTTCTGCAACTTCGATGGAATGAATCAATACGTTCTGTCCATAAGATGTCCTGTATTTGAGTCGTCCGAGAAGCTTTACAAGCTCTGGGTGTAAGTTGTGGACACCAACATCAAATGTTGCCTGCTCACCAGCTTCCTTGATGATGTTCCATACGTCCTTCTCCGCTTTATTGACCATCTCTTCGATACGAGATGGATGGATACGACCATCAACGATAAGACGCTGCAAGCTCATGCGTGCGATCTCTCTCTTCACTGGATCGAATCCGGAAAGTACAACCGCTTCAGGCGTATCATCAATAATCAAATCGACGCCCGTAAGTGTCTCAATTGCACGGATATTACGACCTTCACGACCGATGATACGACCCTTCATATCATCATTTGGTAGTGGCACAACAGATACCGTTGACTCTGCAACTTGATCCGCTGCATAACGCTGAATTGCACCTACGATAATCTCCCTCGCATTGACTTCAGCCTTATCCTTCGCTTCTAACTCAAGCGTCTTAATCATGACCGCAGCTTCCTGCCTGATGTCTTTCTCAAGATTATTGAGTAAGATCTGCTTCGCTTCTTCTTTCGTGTATCCTGAGATACGTTCTAACTCTTTGTTCTGAATTTCGATCTGATCATCGAGAGACGCTTCTTTTTCGTCAAGTTTCTTGACTCTAGCTGCGACATTTTCTTCTTTCTTCTCAAGGTTCTCAATCTTCTTGTCGAGACTCTCTTCCTTTTGGATGAGTCTTCGCTCAGACTTGGATATCTCAAGACGACGATCTTTAATTTCTGAATCTAATGCTACTTTTAGTTTGTGATTTTCTTCCTTTGCTTCCAGAATCTTCTCTTTCTTCAAGGATTCTGCTTGTTTCTCAGCATCTGAAATTAGGTTCATTGCCTTAATCTCTGCGTTGCCGATTGTCCTTTCGCCTACATTTTTCCTTATTATATAGCCAATGAATACGCCTACTACGAGACCTACTACTCCAATAAGTACAGCGATAAAAATATTTACGATAACACACCTCCTATTACATTCGCTTGTCGCGACATTTTCTATATCTAATAATCTAAACTTTTATTTCCTTGAATTTGTGTAAACCACGTGTGTATATTATAATGGTTAATGTGGATATAGTCAATTTACAGCTAAGTAACTTATAGAAAGAAGTATTCAAAATGCTTTATACACTAAAAAAAATCGATAAACTTTTGCTATTATGCATCCTCACACTTGGAATTATCAGTACACTCATGATGGCTTCGATCACAGGAGTCGAGGGCGCAAGGTTCTCTAAAACCGTCATCACACAGATGAGTGCTTTTGGAATCGGATTCGTATTGATGATTATCATCCTGCATATCGATTACCTTGCGATTGAGAAACTCGAAAAACCAATCTATATTTTGTCGTTTTTATTTCAATGTACGGTCTATCTTCCTAAAATTGGACAGGATATCGGTGGAAACAGAGCGTGGATCAGGCTGTTTGGTATGACAATGCAACCTTCCGATCTCACAAAGATTGCCTTAGTTCTTTGTCTAAGCTGCTTCCTGAAGCGCAATATGAAACAGATGGTATCACTTGTCGGCTTATTTAAGGCCTTTATCTACGCTGCGCCGCTCATTGGAATCGTCATGAAAGAAGATTTCGGCGCGGGCATCGTCATGAGCTTTATGTTTGTCGGCATGATCTTTACCGCGGGAATCAAAGGTGGTCTGTTCTTAAGACTTGCGGCATTATTTGCAGTGTGTGTTCCGATTATCTATCGCTTTCTACAGCCACATCAGAAAGAACGTTTTGATGCATTTCTCCATCCCGAAAATCTGTCAATCGATGCAACTTATCAGGTATGGCAATCCAAAGTTGCCATTGGTTCAGGCGGATTATTTGGACGCGGATTATTTCATGGTAAGATAAAAGAATCGAATTTCCTGCCTGTTCAAGAATCCGATTTTGTCTTCTCCATCATCTGCGAAGAATTTGGCGTCATAGGCGGTATCTCTGTCATCGTTATCTATGCCGTTATGTTGACACGCATGTGGCTCGTTGTCGCGCGTGCCAAAGATTATTATGGTGCCTTTATCGGCGTCGGATTTTTATGCCTCATCGGTTTTCAAATCTTTGAAAATGTCGGCATGGTTATGGGTCTCATGCCTGTCACAGGCATCACATTGCCGTTTCTTTCAGCAGGCGGTACGTCCATCATAGCCAACATGATTACGATGTCCATCGTCTTGAATATCGGGATTCGCAACAGAGGTCTCAACGACTAGTAGGCTAAAATCGAAAGATTCTATCTGCGATTTTCTGAAAGTTGCGTTTCACGTATGACGCACCTGACATCACATAAGGACGTCCACGCGATCCGCTCAGATGGATATTGTTGTCCGATTGAATGATACCGAGCAAGTCGATGTGCATCATACTGATAATATTCTCAACGCTTGGCAGACTATCTGCACCAAGAAATGTCTTATCCGCTTTATTGACCACATACGCGCGATTCTTTATCCCACGCTCACGGAGCAGATTATTGATATGATCGGCATCTCGAAGTGCCACATAATCTGGTGTCGTCACCAACACGGCAACGTCAGCTCCTAAGATTGAAAGAGAAAATCCCTCCCCAATACCTGCTGGCGCATCAATAATCACAACATCAAATTTATGTTTTAGTTCAATAAATAATGAAAAAATCGCTGCGGGTTCAGG
>JAISJM010000135.1 GCA_031261525.1 Eubacteriales Family XIII. Incertae Sedis bacterium | reverse complement strand
TCGCAATCTTTAATCGCCTCTAACACGCGATCAAAGCCTGCCTCCTCATGCCCGCCTTCCTTACATGCTTCATCTACTTTGCGGACATCAATCCACTCAAATCCATCATCCGAAACCTCTGCAATATGAAATTCATCTGCATGTCCAAAATGCTTGTGTATCGTAAGCCGATCCGTTGTCGTAATCGCTAGTTTTTTTGACATATTAGAACCTCCTATATCGTATAATACCAATAGCCACTCGCCTCATTTTCCGTGTCTTGCGCACTATGTTTACGGCTACTTGAATTGTAATTCAGCTCGGGATTCTTCGTGCTAACTCTTGTCATTGCGGAGACACTTTTTGTAATAAAGGCATTGGATCCGATGACGACGCCCTCACCAATGACAGTTGTGCCACCCAAAATAGATGCGCCCGCATAGATTGTCACATTGTCATGCACTGTCGGATGTCGTTTTGTGCCACTGAGCGCTTGCCCACCACGTGTAGAATGTGCACCTAAGGTTACACCTTGGTATATTTTCACATAATTGCCAATTTCTGTTGTCTCACCAACAACGATACCGGTACCATGGTCGATAAAGAAATGGTGACCGATACTCGCTCCTGGATGAATATCAATACCTGTACGGCTATGCGCATATTCGGTCATGATACGAGGGATAAGCGGTACTCCAAGAAGAAACAACTCATGTGCAATACGGTTGACCATAATTGCAAATAATCCTGGATACGTTAGGATAATCTCCTTCTTCCCTGCCGCAGCAGGATCCCCATCAAAGGCGGCTTCTACATCTGTTGCAAGCAGATCTCGTACCGCAGGAAGCCTCTTCATAAAGGCAAGCATGACATTGTCTGCACGCTTGTCTGCACAGATATCTTTCTCATCACTCGCATGTCTGAGTGCTTTCTCAATCTGCGCCGTCATGGACTCCGTAAATTCTTCAAGCAAGTCACCCACATAATACTCAAGAGATTCATGCGTGACAAGCTTCGTATCAAAATATCCTGGAAACAATACCAATCGAAGTAACTTGATCATCGCAATGACATCTTGCCGATCCACACGGTTGCGTCTGTCAAGCTGTATAATATCCTCATGAAGCCGATAATCACCAAGGAGTGCCTTGACTAAACTGCGTGTATCTGTGATGTCTTCACGATAGATTAGTTCGGTTAAATTGTCGTCTGATTTATTTTCTATACTCATTTTATATTTTTCTACTATCATTAATCACTAAAAATAACGGTTACAAAGAATATATGCAAAGTAGCATAAAATAATTATACTCTATAATCTGGACATTTCCAAATCAATTATGCAAATGTCCGTAATGTCTGTACTTATCTGTATTTGCCCATACTTATATCAGAAAATAAAAAAGCTGTGGGCGTCCACAGCTTTTTTATTAAAATTAGTCTTCGTGATAGGTTGGCGCACTCTTCGGTGCTTTGCCTTTGATGACATTGTGGTAGTAGTCATAGGACATTGGCGTACCGTCACTAAGCACATCCGCATCTTTCACCTTTACGAAAAAGACCGTATGGGTACCTAAATCTGCACTTTGGATGACTTCTCCTTCGATGTAGGCACATGCATAGTCTGTCACGATAGGCACACCTGTTGAGCCCTCAATCACAGCCGCATCCGCAAGCTTATCAAAATCACGACCACATCGAAAACCATACTTTCCGATAAACTCAAAGGTAGCATCTTCCGTAAGGACACTGATACCAACCTTCTTCGACGCTTCAATCAATTCATGCGTGTAATTTTGCTTGTTGATGCTTACGGCAATCACCGCTGGCTCCGCTGTAATCTGAAAGGCAGTATTGGCAAATTGTGCATTTTTCTTATCACCATCGATACTTGAGATGATATACATCCCATAACTTAACTTAAATATTGCTGCGGCATTTTTCATTTTGATCCTCCTTATGCATAAACTGTGAATTATTAAGTTTGTACTAGTTATAGTATACCCCAGAAATGCATAAATAAACCTAAGATCTGGCTGTATTGATTGTGATATCTCCTAGATCTGTCTCTATTTTTAGATCGATTGATGCATTATTTTGACCAGACTGGTGCGTTGTTCCCATTTTGTTGTTGTTTATCTTGATCTCACCAAGGTCTGTTGTAAGATCGTATGCGATATCATCTGCACGCTCCGATATATCAAACGTTGCAGAACCGGTGTCAATCGAGATATTGAAACTGCCTTTGCAGACACCTTTTGCATTATAATCGCCTAAATTCAGATCACCAGTTAGCTTTCCACCGACCATATTTGCAGCAGTCACATCACCTGTATCTGCATCAACTTCGAGCTTTCCGTATTGGATGTCGGACAACTTTATACTGCCTAGATTGGCATCAATTTTACCATGTTCCTTGATATCGGCATCTGCTAATTCAGCACTACCCGTATCTACATCGAGGAGTAAATCGCTGCAAGTGATATTGCTGACATTTGCATTCCCTAAATTGTTCTCTATCGCAATTTTGCCTGATGCAACCACATTGCTAATTGTAGATTTTCCAGTATCCACATCAGCAGTTAACGATTTACAATTCAAATCATCAATTGTCAAATCTCCTAAATTTGCCTGAATCTGTACATCTTCCAGTGCGCCCGATTCTAACATTTCTGGATTATAGGTGACGATGATTTTTTCATCGTGCCCGCTATGAAAGAAACCAAAATCAAATGAAAATAATGAAAATCCTTCATTTCTACTGATTTCAACAATCAACTTTCCTGCATCCACTGCAATTTTTCTATGATTGTTTCCACTACTGACATTGCCTTTTACACTGAATTCATTCCCTTTGACAAGTGTCACGGCAGCATAATCTACATTCAAATCAATGGAATCAAACTTCTCAAATTGCTCATCAATCTGGATATCGCGTTCGTCCTCGGAATTCAAAACCACTTTCGGACCATGGTCAAATATCACCGAATTGACGCCTCCTTGAATTGCTGAAACAAACGCCATGAGACCGCCAACAACAACCAAAAGTATGGATACAAGTATCACGATGCCAACTTTGCTCTTTTTTCGCACAGGTGGATACGTCATTGCATTCTGCGTGTATGTATTGTAGTTATCCATTGCTATCTCCTCCCTGATTCAGAATTATAATGCTGATATAATTCTTCATTGAGTCTCTGTTGCCGCTTGCGGTCACTTCGATTCTTCAAACTCAATCTTATACTATTGAAAAGATACGCGATTCCTTTGCCTGAATATTTTGATAGATAAAATGTCGCAATACTGAGCAATATGCCAAGACCGATACAAGCAAGACCGCTTCCAATCATAAACAGACCTGTTGCAATGCTTTGTGGTAAGACAATGGCACCGATGACTGCTATTGCAAGCCCCGAAACACAGACCGCAATTCCAGATACGGCAAGTGACAATAATACGGCAAAGATCACGATACAGATTGAAAACATCACTGCGAGTACACTGATTAATATCGGAAGTCCAACGGGAAGTGCCAAGATGCCGAGTACAACTGCCCATACGACGCCTGCATTGCGTTTCCTCTCGTGATACTGCGCATAATGTTGTTCCTTTGCTTGTTGTCCATAAGACTGATGCTTCTGTTGTGTATTCTGCTGTGTCTTCTGTGGATTTGTTTGAATGCCATGCGCCTTTTCTGCATTTGCCTTGTCTCGTTCTTGCTGTGGAGGTGTAGCACCATGTACACGCTCCATTGCAATGTCGGCTCTAATCTGTGCAGCGACCTGCCACGGTGTACCAAGTCTTTTCACAGCTTCATCATAATCGATGATATCTGCATCTGAAAAATACTCCTTATAATAGTTGATTGCCTCCTGCTTATCATACTCGTTTACAGTAAGCGCCCGCTCAAGTTCCTGTATATATCTATATATGTTATCGGCCATATTACACCTCCTTCTCCTCATCAGTCTCCGATATAGCTAGCTCTGAGGACGCTACACTTCCGTCAGAGCCATCCGTTTCGCAAATGTCATCTTGTACGATAATAATCTCAGAAAGCCTCGTTGTATAATCTACAAACTCCCGTCTGAAGAAATCGAGCCGTACACGTCCTGGTTCCGTAATCGTATAATATCTCCGATTACGACCAAGATATGGTTTGTCATAGGTATCTAAAAAACCATCTTTCTGAAGCCGTCTCAATACAGGATATAACGTTGATTCCGATACCTCGAGCTTCGTACTCATCTGTTGCGTAAGCAGATAGCCATATGCGTCCTCTTTTTCAACTAATGCCAACACACATGCATCTAAAAGCGTCGCACCTATTTGGTATACCATATAATACCTCCTCTCTGAATATACATCCTTTTCGTTCATCACGATCCAATCGAAACAGATGCATCTTTATAAAATCATTTGTAAATAAATTCTCACCCATCCATTTTTCATTTTTCATTTCTATCGTATTTTTTAACTTAATAGTATTATACAACATATAATATTATATGTCAACAACATTATATATTATATACTACACAAAAAAAAATCCCCCGCAATGCGAGGGATTCAGAAAAATCGATATTCTAGAATCTGCGATACATGATAATCTAGCTAAACAATGCTGTCGAAAGATATCTCTCACCTGTATCTGGTAGGATTACAACAATATTCTTTCCAGCATTTTCTTTCTTTGCAGCAATCTGTGTTGCAGCCCAAATAGCAGCTCCAGAACTGATACCAACGAGGATGCCTTCTGTCTTGGCAATATCCTTACCAGCTTGGAATGCATCATCGCCTGAAACTGTGATAATCTCATCGTAGATGGATGTATCTAGTGTCTTTGGAATAAAGCCTGCGCCGATACCCTGAATCTTATGTGGACCAGGTCTACCCTCAGAAAGGACTGGCGAATCTGTTGGTTCAACCGCGATAACCTTAGCATCGGGATTCTTCTCTTTGATGTACTTACCAGCACCACTGATTGTTCCGCCTGTACCGATACCAGCAACGAAGAAATCAATCTTGCCATCTGTCGCTTCAACAATCTCAGGACCTGTTGTATCATAGTGAATCTGTGGATTCGCTGGATTATCGAACTGACCAGGGATAAAGGAATCAGGAATAGATTTTGCAAGCTCTTCAGCTTTCTCAATTGCGCCCTTCATGCCCTTTGCACCTTCCGTCAATACAACTTCTGCGCCATAACCAGAAAGAAGCTTTCTACGCTCGATACTCATCGTCTCAGGCATTGTGAGAATTGCTCTATAGCCTCTTGATGTCGCAATTGCAGCAAGACCGATACCCGTGTTGCCACTTGTAGGCTCAATAATCGTGCTACCTGGCTTTAGTAAGCCTTTTTCTTCAGCATCCACAATCATTGCGAGCGCAATTCTGTCCTTAATACTGCCTGCGGGATTAAAATACTCTAACTTTGCAAGAATCTTCGCTTCCACGTCCTTTGACTTCTCATAATTCACTAACTCGACTAGAGGTGTGTTTCCAACTAACTCTGTAAGACCTTTTTTGATATTTGACATAATATCCTCCATTCCTGACTTTAAGATAACTATTGCATATATGTTTAATATGTTATGATTATACATTCTAAAAAATATACTGTCAACCGTCAATTCGTCAATTCATATATATTTAGTATGTATAATATCAACTTGCTTCTATTGTATTGCATATTCGCGCAGATTTCCATAGTTATTACAAAATAGTAAAAATTATTTTTTAATTACCGTATCAATCTTGATTTTTTTGCCAATATCGATGAGAACCGCACCATCGTAATCATTTCGATAAGTCAGAATATCATGCAGTTTCAATCGATCAAGCGTCTCCTTTGTCGGATGCCCATACATATTGTACCGACCAACTTGTATGACTGCAATTTTGGGATTCGCCGCCAACAAGAAATCATCGCTGCTAGAAAATTTGCTACCATGATGCGCGACTTTCAATATATCAATGTTGATATCAATATCGACATCGTCAGCGTTCACCATCGAGACGAGCTTGCTTTCAAGTTCTGCATCAATATCGCCAGTCATAAGTGTCGATATATGAGCATAGTCAATCTTTAGCACCAAACTATTGGCATTTTCATCATCTGTATGAATCATGATATCTTCATACGATTCATCAGATTGTGCCTCTGGATAAATTACATCCACGAAGACGCTTTTGCCAAGTTTTAATTTATCACCTTGACTGATGAATCGCAGATCCTCTATCGCGATACCGCTGCCAGATACACATGCTTCTTTTTTGACTTTATTGCCATCATAGATATATACCTCTCCGATATCCATAACTTTGGATAATTCTTGAATCCCTTTGTAATGATCCATATGCAAATGACTCACAAAGACACCATCGAGATGGCTCACGCCATTGTGCATCAGATATTCATAAAGCACCTTTTCACCCACATTAAACGAATCCTGCCCGCCACCATCAAATAGGTAATTTTTATTGTCAGGCGTACGTAGATGAAGACAATCCCCCTGCCCAACATCTAAAAAGGTAAGAGCAGCTTTATTTTGACGCGGCATATTTGGTGAAAATGTCAATATCACCGTGAATATTAAGAGGCAAATGGAAATGCTAATCGGCGCGCGTAAGTGACGAATTTTCTGAAACACACCAAAGCCAAAACCAGAACCAGAATCCAATTCACCTGATGCCAAGCAAATCTGCCGCTTTTTACGTATGTCAGTGTACATCATGCGCCACGTTTCTGAAATCATAAAAAAAGTGACAAGATACCCTGTCAACGTTATGGTCAGATTTGGTGCGGGCACGCCAATATACCCATATGGAATCCTTGCAAGCAAGTTCGCAATTTGATCCATTGTACCGATGAGTATGGACTCTGTATAGAGCAAGATATCTAAAATCTTATCAAGCACACATCCCACTAAATGGGCTGCAAATTCCGTTCCCAGCCCATATTGCAACAAATCATAGAGAACAGACACAATATAAGCGACAACCCCGCAAGAGACGGCAATACCTGAAATCGCAATAATCGGGATATTGGCAACGATAGCGGTAAAGGACAATCCGCAGAACATATATGCTACCGCAGGAGTCATGAGAACCTGAATCACGGCAACAGGTGCAACGATTTCAACAATCTTCATCGTCACTTTCTCAGATGTCCGCAGTTTCAATCGCTTCTTTGCTTCTCGATTTCGTATCATTGCGGCTGTATCTTTATCTCTATAATGCAGGAATCGATCAATCCATGGCATCACGAAAGCGAGTGATGCAACCGCAAGAAAAGACAACTGAAAACCATTGTGATAGGCGTTGAGCGGGTTATCTAGGAGCAGGATAATCATGGATAAACTGATGGATGTTAATATATCATATCGCCGATACCGAAGTCGTCCAATGATGGATAAGACAATCATAAGTAATGCACGCATCACCGATGGACAAAATTCACTGAGCGCCGCATAGATCAATAAAAGAACAATCATGAAACAGCTAGATGCAACCGTCCTGCGACCTCTACATAGGAGTAAAACAAGGGCATATACCATTCCCACATGAATGCCCGATACACTTAAAATATGTGTCGTAGAACTTTTCTTAAACGTATCATAGGTCTCACTACTTAGACTATCCGTCTCTCCAAAGAGCATTGCAATAAGTAAATCTGCATTGTCTTTCTTACTCATATGTGTTCTAATTTTCGTCTCAAAAGAATATTTTGTCTTCACGATTGCATGATACACTTTGGATTGTATATCTTGTTCAAAGTCAGGCAATACCGTGATCTCGCTCGTCTGTGCGCAGACTCGAATCTTCTGTGTCTTCAGATATAATTCGTAATCGAATGTATTGGGATTGACAGCAGGTAGAATTTCTTTTCGCATTGCATTACATGAGATACGCAGACCGATATATTCAATCTCGACGGAATTATCGTTCATTGCTGAGATTCCCGCTTCTGTGGGCATAAGAGGTTGGCGTGATGAATCACTCGGTATGTAGGTCAGAATGATACGTTCTGACGGGTGGGTTAATTTGCTATCATCCGTATCATCCATGTCATCCGTGCCTGATTTTGAATCGACATCGATTAAATCCAAAACCATCTTGTATCGCACCGTACCGTCGATTCCCTCTGCTTTCTTGATACTTACCACTCGAGCATTTTGTATTGGAATTGTACTGCCGATTTTAAATTCTTTTTGAATATCGGATACTTTTGATAAAAGATCTGATGTAGCTAAAAACATATAGGAGCTTGCAAAGACACAAATAATGAAACAACAAATGAAATGAACCTGTCCGTTTGTTTGATGAGTGATTTCCAACATTACCAAACCCACCAGAACTGTAAAAACTGCTACAAAAAACACGAAAGGTGTACATGCATAAGCGCATGTACACCCAATAATCATTGAAAGAGCAATTGCAAAAAGCGGTCTTCGAATAAACATAATGCAAGCATACACGAAAATTTACAATATGTCAACTTTATCCAGTCGAAGCAGGAGCTTCTGCGCCCTCATCACCAGATGCGTTTTGTCCATCATCTGCTGGTGGTGTAGGTTTTGGCGGTTTCGTTGGCTTTTTATCATCGGTGGCAGGCTTGTCAGGTTTCTTCGCTTCTTCAGCTGCAGCGGCGGCCTCTTCTTCCCTCTTACGAGCTTCTTCCGCAGCGGCATCTAGTTCCGCTTGCTCTGCCTGTCTCGCTTGCTCTTCTTGTTGTTCAAAGTAAGTATTGTCAACATTCCATCCCACGGGAACTGGGAATTGTGCCGCATCTAGATTATGTAAATTACAATAATACTCTGGTATCGTATCGGACGAATTACCAAGAGAATCATATTGTTTATCAATCGGAGCTGGACACCATGGCGTTGCCAAAAGATTACTATCAGGGCAAATCTTCACCGTCTGGATTGGAACGGTTATAGAGCCAGGCTGCGTG
>JAISJM010000120.1 GCA_031261525.1 Eubacteriales Family XIII. Incertae Sedis bacterium | reverse complement strand
ACATCCGCATCAGGAACAACACGAAGAACGCCTTGTTTTGCAGCATTCCCCGCGTCCAAAGTACTCATACTACCCTTGAAAGAATCTATCGCTATTAATACCTTCATATCTTACCCTTTGCCAATGGCAGTTTCTGTAATTTTTCCGTTTCATGCAGTTAATTATACAACAAAAATCCACACATATGAAAAAAATATTGTTTACCAAGCGTCCTTTGCCAAGAGAACGCTGCGAACCGTCATCAATATAATCTTTATATCCCACCGAATATTGGCAAAGAAGATATAATCACATTGAAGATTGCCACGCTCAGGATATAGAATCTTACTGCGTCCATTGACTTGCCACCAACCTGTGAGGCCGGGCCGCATTGAAAAGAGAATCTGTTCTCTGCCTGCATATTCATGAATCTCAAAAGGTAATATCGGGCGTGGTCCGACGAGTGCCATGTCACCTCTAAAGATATTCCATAGTTGCGGTAATTCGTCAAGACTTGTCTGTCTGAGCAGTTTTCCAATCTTCGTAATCCTAGGATCTTCGCCTGGCGGAAGTTTATTACCATTTGCGACGTACTTCTCCCACAGCACTTTATTATCTTTGAGGATATCGTCTGCACCCAAAATCATGGAACGAAATTTATAGCATTTGAAAGGTTTCCCATAGCGCCTTAACCGTTCTTGGGAATAAATTGCAGCGCCACCATCTCTTCGAATCAGCAAAATGACAAGGAGGAAGAATGGCGCAAGAAGGATCAAGGCAGTCCCTGAAAGAATGATATCCGATAGCCGTTTCACAACGGCATAGTAGATTGGCTTCTCATATGGATGATGGTAATCCTCGTTGCAAATAGACTGCAAATTTATGTCTCTTGTTGGCACCAATTGTATGATATCCATGTTTGTTACCTCAAATCGAATGATATAAATTTGATAATTTCGTGTGCGAGGCATGACTGCTATATTGCGCCTCAATTTTCTCGACATTTGCTTCTGATACCTTTTGGAAATTGACGTTGCCAACCATCACCTCTTTTAATACGGCTGTAAGCGCCTCGATATCGTCTGGCTCAATCAGGAATCCGTTTTCCTTGGATACCAAAGAGGGAATGCCACCTACTGTTGTACTGATAATCAACTTTCCTGCAGCCATGGACTCCAAAATTGCCATGGGTAGCCCCTCATGGCGGGAGGGTAGCACCATTGTATTTACTTTGGAGAGCAATTCACGTTTCATTTTGTCATCAATCCAGCCGACAATTTCAACATATGCTCCGAGTTGACGTGCATCAATGTATCTCTGAACTTCCTCGATTTCACCATCTCCAGCCAAGTACATCTTTGGGGAATATCCAGATTTTACCAAATTATACAGTGCGTCAATTAGGACATATGTCCCTTTGCGCTGACCAAGTCGTCCTAGAAAGAGAAAGGCATTGTTGTGCTCTGTATGCAGATGTTGTAATACATCTTTTTTATGCGTTGCGACGCCATTTTGGACAACCACAACATTGGTTAGACCGAGCGTCTCCTCAAAATTGCGCTTCCACTCAGCCGACAATGCAACGACATAGGACGCGTGATTCAATAGATTGAGAACTTTCGATTTCTTTGCCTCATTCAATTTGTGATAGAAAACCATAAACCCCGCGCCATGCATATGCACGATATAATTTTTCTTAAACAGGCGAATGACCTGCATGTAGCACATTTTTCGGTAGGTGCTCCCATAGGATGCCATATGGATATGAAATAAATCGAATTTGTGTACCATGGGTATAAAAAGGAGGAACGCATAGATTGAAAAGAAGAGCCGCACGAGAAAATGTCCATCGATATAAGTCTCCCGAAAGCTCACTGTATTTGTTGTGACAAAATCTTCGTCTTTTTTCATGCCGGCAATCACGGTTGCCATGCCACCTTTGGACTTTTTATAACTTGGTCCCAAAACTAATATTTTCAATTGAGTTACCTCCCATAGCCAATGGTTTTCGCTTTCGGCAATTGTATCCATGCACCCATCATCATGAGAACCTCTCTTGTAAAATGACGTATCGCACCACCATGTGGCGTAAAGGTCATCTCACCAAAATACAATTGATTGTTTTCGATATAAAAGTCTACTCTCACAAATGGCAACGAATCCGCAAGAATTTCAGCGGCAGAAATCAAAAAATCATATTGCTCCGGCTTCGCAAATAGATCGGATTCTTCTCCAAAGTGATTGAGCGACTCCCCGTTCGAATCTACAATCCATTGGCTCTGTACATTAAAGTCATCCCCTCTTGCATGCACAACCTGCGTGAATTTGGCTTTGCCATGAAAACAGAATACTTTATAATCCGTAAGATACCCTTTCCCCTTGTCATCCAGAAGCTCCTCCGCTATAATACGAGGCGTCATTGCAGAATATTGCGGCTCTGCCATCCGTGCGCCATAATCCATACGCAACCACACATTTAATTGTGATGTGATGCGTGGAATATCGATTCGCTCTTTGTCATACACCATGATATTGGTATGTGACGCATTGGAAGTCTTGATTGCAAATGCACGGGGTAGTGATTGCCACTGAATTTCTTCGGCATCCGACCATACACCCAATAATGGAATCAATAAATCGGCAAGCCCTTTCTTTCTCACGTATGCTCGCGCGGTATATTTGTCTGCCATCATTGGTATCTCTGGAATCTGATGATAGAGTTTTAACCACTGAATCTTCTCATTGAAGTCCTGTGGCGATTTCAGACATAATTTTCGATGCATAATCGCAAAGTATTGTACTTCCGTAGCCAATCTTGGAGACAGCGGCATCAGCAGACGATTTACCTTTTGCCTGATCGCCTCCACACTAGAACTTGCCATGATGCTCACCAATAAACCCGATGGCATGTTCCGCCAATAATGTCTTTGCAAATGTCTCTTTTTCGGCTAAAGTTTTCAGACTTGACGTACTACGTACGATGCCATTTGCAATTTCCGCCTCATATTGCTGCTTCAATGAAGAACGCTCGCCAATCTTCCTTGCAGGATTACCAGCAACGATTGTATTGTCCGGTACATCTCTTGCAACCACACTGCCTGGCTGAATCGATGCACCCGAACCAATCTTTACACCAGGCATGATGAGTGCGCGTGCACCTACCGTGACACCGTCACCAATCTCTACCAAAGCGAGTTTGGTATACCCAAACTGTTTCTGCGGTGTTGCATCATGGGAAAGAATATGAGCCCCATCCTCAAGCGTCACATTGTCACCAATATGTATGAGCCAACAATGCGCGGAATCGATTACAACATTTCGCCCACGCCTAAAATTTTTACCAACGACCAGACCTTTTTTTCGTAATTGATTCGTCGATTCTTCGCCTCTTATTTTAGCCAATAGTAAGTTCACGTTAGCCACCCTCGTTTTCTTTCAAATAGTACAAATCCAGCAAATATCATCAATGTAAATATCATATGAATCATCACAAGTCGAGCCGTCTTAGGATAGACAGGCTCCTTTGGAACAGGCGCATCTGACAGAATCTTCACGGATTCAAAGCCCATAATCTTGGTGGTGTATGCCTTTGTTTCCTTGGCAAGTGTGTTGACAACATCGGCAGTATGTTCTGCGCCAACCCCAGTATACTCAATTCGTATGAGGCGTGAATCATAACTATTTTCCGAATAGATTCTTAAGTTTGGAACCAAATCATCGGCATCGACCTTATTGATTACTTCAGGAGTCATTGCCAAGCGGACAATATCATCTGTGAGAAATTTGTTAATCCAAATTGCAGGTTGCCGTGCAAAAGTCAATATCGCCAAGTCCTCTTGATGAAACGTGAGTGGAAACACATACAATTCGGCTGCCGCGTGATACTTACGATCTAACTTCGACGCGGACGTATATTCAATAAAACCACTAAACACACAGACAATCATACAGAGGCACACAACGGTATTCAGTATTTTTTTTCGTTCCATACGTTTACGGTGTTCCATGTGTTTACGGGGTTCACGGGCGGGAAATGGCTCCTGTACTGTTTGTGTATCGCCTCGCGTCTGCGCAAACGCGATGGAGAATATCGCCATAAAAAACAATAATAAATACCCTTGTGTCTTTGTCGCAAGCGCTGTATACGGTGAAAGGACGACAAGCAACATAATCATCTCAAAGCGTAACTTCCCAGCTCGAATCACGAAAAACAGAAATACCAATAGCAGCAATAAGCCAAGCGGCCCCACTTCAAAATAGAGATTAATCCAAGGGATCTCAGCAATGACGGCATTTCCAGCCTCATCAAGAAGATGCACGCCCTCTGCAAATCCACCGAGCCCAAGCAATGTGATATGGAATAGGTTCTCAAAAAAGTATTTGATAAGAACAACCCGTGCATTGGAGGATCCACTGTCATTCATAAACCTCGCAAGAAGCAGCTTCCCCATCGGTGTAAGCAAAAAAGCGAGCGCGCTGCCGCCAGCCAATGCACATAATGAAATGGACGCAATGAATAATTTCCGATAGTCACGTCTGTGCTTATAGAAGATTGGTCCAAATTCCGATGCGATGACATAACATGCCGCAATCAACAGAATCAATCTCGTCTGACTGAGTGACGCCGCAATTAATAAATACACATATAACCCAATACGAACTTTGATGTTGCGTATATTATTTTTCGTAATCATGCAGCCAAAGAGCATAATAATCGGAAAAAGAATATGCCCAACCGTTGCAAGGACTCTATAATTCCGCTTCGCGTATTCACCAGCCAACGTCCCGAGGAAATAGGATCCAAACGGATTCGAGCGTGTCATCGCCTCGATGATACCAAAGGTTGCAAGCGCCATAATCGCAACAAGCATGACCGTCATATATTTGCGAATCTTATGCACATCCAATTCATCTCGATAAAGATAAAAAAGGAGCAAAAAACTAAATGGTACAAAATAGTTTTCAATCAAAATGGCAAGCCCATGTCCCCCGCGCCCCAATAGGGTAATGACACCAAACAAGCCAATCACAGCAATGCCCAGCACGACAATGCGGTCGAATTTCAGCTTGCCAGATCGCAGTAGCTCAACAAATTCAAGCATAAATGTAATCATCCATAGGAACATAAACGCACTAATCTTCAGTGGGTTCTGAAGGTCGCTATTGTTGATGCTCATATTCATCACGGGCTGCATGATATTGTTTGCCATTAATATCCGAGGCAAGAGGATGAGCAGATAGACTTCTCTACCAAATTCCTTTGCAGCAAGATAGGATACCAGCCCTGCAACCAAGTAAAAGAGATACATGTATGGAATCCGATCAACACCTAAAATCCTTGAATAACCCAGCGAGATGAGTAGGGAAAGTGCGCCACCCAGTTCGAGCATAATCTGATATTGCTTATTATTATATCTTCCAGTATTGGATATTATATCCATATTTGTATTATGCAATTTTTAGCAATTCTCCAGTTTCAAGATAGGTACCAATTAGATTAAGCATGTCATTTTTTCGGCTTTCAAATAGATGTGGATGAAAGGTCTCAATATCAGCCACCGCTTTACCGAGCAGATCCATATCGTCCACTTCAATCAACATGTCGCTTTGTTCGAACATCTCGATAATCTGTTTTTGATGATCATCTACATGTTCACCATATTTCTTCAGCCGTGGTGCTGCAATTACTTTCTTTCCAGATTTTAAAGCCGTGACCAAAGTACCCGTTCCGCCATGCGCAATCACGATATCGGCCTGTTGCAAATACGCGTCAAATTCCTCATATGAAAGCATGGTAGCATAGGGATAATGCTTTGGCATATAGGTTGAATATCCAATCTGAGCAAAGATTTCTTCTCGTATGGTTCCATTTTCCACGAGTTCGTCAAGTTGTATCAATAATCTATTAAATTGTAATTTTTGAGTTCCTAATGCTACAAGTATCAATATAAACTCCCCCCATAAACAGCTTTCTTATAGTGATCCAGCATCGGCTTATGCTGGACGATAAACACGTCCGCAATTGGATGAACGAGCTTTCCTGAGATTGTCGGATTGCGTACTTTGGCAAAACTTTCAATAAAGATGACTTTGCATCCCAGAAGTTTGCCAATATAACAGACTGCTACGGAACTAAGTGCCCCTGTACTGATAATCGAATCTGGCTTCTCCTTTCTTAAAATCTTCCACGTCTTTACGGCATTTGCAAGCATCAAGAATGGAAATGCCTTCATCTTTCTATTGACAAGGGTAATCAAATGGACGCGATGCTTCTTTGCCAAAGCCTCTGAAATCTCACAATCCTCTGTCAATATAAAATAGTCGTATTTTGAGACAACGGGTACGAGTTGCAAAATCTGTGTTAAATGACCGCCGGAAGAGCACGCGAGACACACATTGTGTTTGGTTGAAATATGGGATTTGCGCGTGATGCCTAGCATAGATAGAAAGGAGGCGAGGCTCATTCGGTTTGGTTTCCAGATTAGTCCAATCAACACATAAACGCCTAGCATCAATATACTCGAAACGAAGAGGTAGACAAATACTTGCCACGTTGAAAAATCAATATGATAGAAGAATCTTCGAATCAACAACCCAAAACCGATGGCAAATGTTGCAAAACACATATTTACAAAAGTGTAGATCAGCGTCTCTCCAATTCGCATGAAACGATAATTGTGATGTAGCAACCATCGACCAATCACAATATCGTAGAGCAAATTTCCAGTCACCAATCCGAAACCAATGCCGATATATCCCAAAATAAAATAGAAACCCAACACGAAGAAAAAGGTGACGATACTTTGTGCGACTTGATATAGATAGGTCTTGTGCTGAAGCTGCTTTGCAACAATCAACCTCTGGAAAAAGACGTCCCAAAGCGTCACAATTAAGATGAGCGAGAAAACCGCTAGATTATTTCCGGCGATGATGATACTTGCTTGTGAGAATTTCCCATGTCCAAAGAGCAGCTTAATAATTGGTACGGCATTGGCGATGATGATTGCCGTCATTGGAAGAAGTACATAGTTTGCAGTCTTTAAGTAACGGTTAAAAGATTGGTTGATTCCTTCGTTGTCTCCCTTATTGTTATAGTCGATTAAATCAATCCCAACAACCACCGCAAACTGCACAATCATGACATTCATAACAGATACCGCCAACTTGCGAGCAAGCGAAATTGCAGTAAAATATCCCGCAGGAAGAATCGAAACGACCCAATAAAATGCCATAGATTGCAGAAAATTAGCAGTCTGCGCGATGACAACAGACATCGAGTTCCTCTTCGTCTTCGAACTTAATCTTGTGAATCCAAATCCAAAATGGAAGCCCGATACGCGCTTAAAGGAGATGCTTATGCTTACAAATTGAATTACATATGCAGCGAGCATGCCAGCGGCAATCATCGTGATATTGCCGCGACCGATTGGAATCAATACAAATCCAATAATCATGATACTTTTTATCAAATCATTGATCATTGGCATGATGAAAATCTTGTATGATGAAAAGATATCCAGTAGATAAGAGTTGATGATTGAAAAAAATACAACAAAGGACATGACACGAATCATTGGAAGACTTGCGGCGATTGTCGCCGCATCGAAGCCTGTAATCGCTGTAAATATCATCTGTCCGAAAAAGAAAAATGCGGCAAATATAATCAGCCCAACGCCAATATATATTGTATATAAGAACCGTACAAGATTTTTATAATCATCACAGGAGCTGCTTCTTTTCACTTTCATGATATCTGCGACCAACACGAGTTGATTGATAGCGGACGTAAAGGATGTTACGGCAACGATGATGCTCATCAAATAGAACATGATATCAACTTGTCCATTTGCGCCAAAGACGGCGGAGATCACTGTTGACTGAATAAGAACAAGCATCTTTCCAATGAGACTCGCGGACATTGAGATTACGATATTTTTATTTGTACTCGTTTTCTGTGACATGGCGTTGCCATTTCTACTTATTTATAAGTCTACGGTACAGTTCACTGTACAAATGGTACATGTTGCTGATGTCATAGGACATCGCTGTCTGGCGAGAACGGGTGGCGACATCTTTTCTTTGTTGTGGTGATAAATGAACTACGTTGATGATGGTATCCGCCAAGGATTGTGCATCCTTTGGCTGAAACAAAAATCCATTTACGCCATCTTCCGTATATTCAAGCGGACCGCCGCTTGCACTTACAATTACGGGGATTTTACTTGCCATCGCTTCGACCACCGCGATTCCAAATCCCTCATTTGGTGCGGCACTTATATATAAATCGAAGTCCGCAAGCTGACTTCTTGCATCGTCAACCTGACCTTTAAATACAACCAAATCTTTGGGGATTTCTAGTCTCTCCATTTGCTTCAAAAGCAGATGATATGCCTGCGCATACGGACCTGTATCATCGCCGAAGAAAGTAATTCGAATCGGAACAGACCGTGCAAGGCAGATTGATAATGCCTCAAGTACAATATCGTGCCCTTTTTGTTCTGGGACAAGGCGGCCCAATAGAACAATCTCGGGGATCCCATCGATATCGTAATCCACTTTTTGCCTGCATTCAGATACTGCGAATCCGTTGTAAATCTTGCTCACCTTTGTCAAATCACGGTTGATACATTGCTCGTAGGCAATGCTGGAAATGGCAACAAAATGGTTGACGAATCTTCGGCTCAGTTGTAGTTGAAATCGTGTGTACTTTGGAACTTCGAATGCATTGTGCACGGTATGAACGAGTTTGACGCCAGGACATAACAGCTTCATCACCATGCCCCAATATTTGCTGCCCGTTGTATTTGTATGAATGATATTGATGCCGTTGTTACGGATATGCTTCCTTAGTTTAAAAAGCCAAGAGATGTTTTTATCGCCCTCCCTGCGATTCCAAAAGTCTCCATGTGCACCGCTTGCAAGCAGTACCTCTTGAAGTGACCGATCAATCTTGTCATTCATAATCAAGTAACTTAACTTCAACCGAATCGTGTCCATCTCCATATGACACGTAAAGAGATCGACAAGGAGCCGCTCCGCGCCACCCATTTCAAGCGCTGAATCCAGATATAATACATTTGGTATGCGGTTATTCTTTTCGTCCATTTCGTCCATTTTTATACCATATCAATACACAGATACCAATGCCAATGATGAAACCGCCACCAAGACCTACCAACATGAGAAACGCTGGTGTAGGACTGCTGGGATGATCTTTTGGGGATGCCTCTTTGATAATTTGAACGGAATCAATCCCAAAGACATCTGAACAAAATTCCTGAAGTAAGACTGTGCATTCATTTGCAATCTTCGCGGAGTCTTTCGCATTGTCCGTCGTCACATCCATATTGATTAATCTCGATTGCGTCTCCGTTGTGACTTCAATGAAGTGGTGCTCGGCATCATACTGATGTTCCGATAACCAAGGGACTCTCGCACCCAGATTCTCTGTCAGTCTGTCATATGCGGCTTCCGATGTGATGAATGTCGTAAAGTCACTTGCAATCTCGGAATTTGCCATGAGCTCCTGATAGATACCATCTAAGCCGCCGCCTAAATTGGCGTCACCTACATTGCGGGCAACATAGACCATACTCGTCGACGTATATTTGTAGATGTGTGTATTCTGTGATAAGGAGACGGCACAGATCAGACCAAGCACTGTCGTTAAAAGAACCAGTAGGATGTATCTCATTTTTGATGTTATTTTCACTTTCACTTTCACGATATTGTGCTTCCCTTCTCTTGCTCTTTCTGTATACGCTCATTCTGGAAGAACTCGCCCATTGCTTTAAATACTTCCCCCTCCGACCACTCCGTATGTGTCGCATCGAGGTATATGAGCAATTTCGATTCGATGCCGTGCTTCGAAAGAGCTTTGTGCAAGATCCTTGCCTGCGTAGATGGTACAATGGAGTCGTTGCTGCCCCCGATAATCAGCGTCGTCGGCGTCTCTTCCGTGATGTAGCTGATCGGATTCATAATCTTACTCGCAAGTTCCAGTCCTGCTCGATTCACCGTTATATCTGGAAATAAATCCGTGGATAGTCCAACCCCCATATTAGATTTGGCCAACCTTAACTCATTCATGTCAATGGGTGCCGACATTGTCGATACGCCTGCGATATCAAACGTGTACTTCCCAGCCCATTTCGGTCTTTCTGGAATATTACCCCTGCTATACGCTGCGGTTAAAGCCATATTGCCCCCCGATGAGACGCCAACGACGAAGATTTCATCTCTGTTTATTTGTAGTAAATCCGCATTGTCGTAAAAATATTGTAGTGCATCTAGTACATCTTCGAGTTGGTCAAAATATCCATAATTGGGCAATACCCTTGTATTGATTACAGCAGTAGCGAATCCAAAATACGACAGTCCTTCTGCAGGCAGGGTGAGATTTTCCTTTTTTACATCCGTCCATGAACCACCAGGAATAAATAGAATAAAGGGGTATCGCTCTTTTTGTCCAGGATCTTTTTCAGATAATGGTAGCGCATAGTCATACAATCCGAAATCACCAATCGTCTTTTTGTACACGCGGTCTTTCACGGTTGCAATTTCAAAAGTATCTCCCGTGAAATTACCAAGAACGTCGATGATTCCAATCGTGACAGGGTCTTCATCCGCGCCCATATCTTGCACCGGCGTCTCAATGATTCTGCCAGCAAGATCATCTATGAGTTTATTTTCATGCCTGCCCGCACTTCCACATGAAGATAGTCCCATCAATAAAACTGCCATCGTCGACAGGATTAGTATGAATAAAAGAAGTCCATATCTTCGGTTGTGTTTCGTTTGTTTATCCATCTGTTTATCCATCATTTGCCTTACGCGTTATTGTATTCACGCTTTATCTTATTCGATGAAGTTTTGGGGAACGGTTCATCACGGAAGGTTATCTTTGTAATATTTTTATAAAGTGGCATCTTTTCGTTGTAGTCTGCAATTGTTTTCTTGATAACCTTTTGGATTGTAACATGCTGTTCCGATGTATCGTCAGGAGCATAGGCGGGGAAGATGCTCGCGCCGATTTGATGATCCTGCTCATGCACAATGATTTCACCAATCGCAGGGCACTTCACTAAGATGCTTTCGAGTTCCTCTGGATACACATTTTCGCCACTACTGAGGATGATGACATTTTTCTTTCGCCCCGTAAGGAATAGATATCCATCCTCATCGATAAAGCCTAGATCACCTGTGTCAAACCAACCCTCTTCGTCAAAGCTTGCGGTTGTCAATGCAGCGTCTTTATAATATTCTGTGAATAAGGTCTCTCCACGCACATAGAGGTCACCAATACCATGCGCATCCTTATTTCTAACCTGAACTTCGACATTTGCAGGAACATGACCTTGGCTGCCATCCCGATAATCAAAGCGCCTCGACGCGGAGATGGAACCCATTTCTGTCATTGCATAGGTATCTAAGAGATCCACACCCATGCCACGATAAAATTGCAAGACTTCGCGACTAATCGGCGCAGACGCAACCACTGCCGCTGTTAACTGACCGCCAAAGAAAGTCCGAAAACCAAACATAATCTCGCGCCTTTTATCAATACCTGAATCATAGAGTTTATTACTTACTGCAAGTGCCTGCTCATAGGCATCCCAAAGTCCACGCCGCTTAATCTGAGCCTGAATGTATGTCATCATTCCTTTTGCCATCGCAGGAACCATTGCAGTCACATGCGGTTGATATTTCAGGAGTTCAGGCATGAATTTTTCTACACCACTGCATATCATGATGTCAAAATCTCTTTGCATCTTGATCAGTGGTGCAAGCAACCCATATATGTGATTAAATGGTAAAAATACCAACAATGAGCCATCGATATCATATTGCCCACAATAATTCCGTACACTCGCCGCAACTGCGCCATGAGACAGTACGACACCTTTTGGTTTTCCTGTTGTGCCAGATGTATAGAGTATGACGCTCGGCTCCTTTGGGTCAAGTTCAACTTGCATGCTATGAAAGTCACCGCGTCTGATGATATCTTCTCCGTCACGAACCCATGAATCATAATCTGCATCTACATTAAAAAAATATTTTACTTTTGATGTAGGCATTGCTGCAAGTCGTGGTATCAAGTCATGAAAGCAGTCTTCGTAAATCAGCATTTCTGCATCACTATGGACGATTAAATCCAGAATCTGTGCCAACGGCAACTGGATGTCCACGGGAATAAAGACGCTACCCGAGACGCTTGCCGCATAGGCTGAGATCATAATCTTACTTGAAACCTTGCCTGCAACGAAGATATGTTTCTGCCTCAATCCCAAATTATGATAGATTGCGCCAAGTGCAACCATGTCATCTTTCACTTTCGCAACACTCGTTGTTATCGGTCCATCCGCACTGGATAAATGGTCCATGATGCCAAAACTATCCGGATTCTGTTCGATTGCAGAAAAGATGAGATCCCTGATATTTTCCGAGTTCGGCGTACTAAAAAGTTCATATGCGCCAATTTTCATACATTTGCCCTCCCTCTTCTGACCGTCCTCTTTGCTCGTCAATAAATGTGATTAAGTTTGATACGATACGCAGTTCCCGAATATCGCCACCATCTGTCATATCTTTAAGATCAAATTCCTGCTCGATATCATAGATCATCGACGCGAGATCAAATGAATTTAATCCAATATCCGCAATCAAATCGGAGTCAGCCGTTATCGTCACCTCTGGATCTGGAGCATAGGCAATCAGGATCTCTTTTACTCTATCAAAAGTATTCATTTCACACTGCCTTCCTTATCGAACAAACCCCTTTGCGTTCTCACGCAGAATCTGAATCATTTCCGCTTTCATCTCGCCCGTGATATTGCCACGAAGGGTCCACGACTCATCGAATTTAGGGAACATATCCATCTGTGTCGCTAAGTCATCCATATATCCAGTCAAACGACCTAAACGACGTGCGGGATTACCTACAACAACAGAATTGGATGGGATATCCGAGTATACGACACTTCCGACACCGACCGCGACATTGTCTCCAATTGTCACGCCTGGCATCACGATCACTCTCGTTGATAAAGCGACATTGTCACCAATCACAACAGGGGCAACACGGACAACGCCAAAGTCATCTCTTGTCCTAGAATCATGCGCCAATAGGTGGACATTCGGTCCAAGACCGACATTGTCACCCAGACGAATGAGCCAGCAGTAATCTGGGTCAATCACCGTCCCGCGCCCAACATGAAGTCCATCGCCACAGACAAATCCTTTTTTCTTTAAGGCATCAATATCCGTCCAGCCTCGGACTTTCAGCTTTAATTTGTAGATTAATTTACCGAGGATTGCTTTCACGAATTTGCACCTTCTTTTTGTTATACGCATTGAGGTAAAGGAAGAACAATGCGGACGCAAGGAATAGAACAATACTAATCACGCCAATCCATTTCAGATCAAAGGCAAGTGACGTCATTGTAATCGCAATTGGTTTGTTCAACCCAAGTGGAATCTGCTCTTTCGGGATGAGCTTCTTCACCATATCGGCACGCCCTAATGCGATGTACGCATAATTGGGGTTGAGCTTTGTCTCAAAGGAAAATTTACCATTGACTAAGACATATTTTGCACTTTGCATATCACCAAGATTCGTCTGCAAATCCATATAGGCAAGCCATGAATTGTTTTGGTCCATACCATCTTGCATAGACAGCCCACCATTGTAGCTCAACATAGACGATATATCAACTTGCTGACCATCAGGGAGCATGGCAAATATCTTTACATTGATTGGATAGGTAATTCTGTTGATGGATGGATTATTGGCAATTTGAGTGTCAAGCGCAGCGGTTTTTCCAGTCTGTGTTAATTGCACTTTAAATTCGATCTCATCAAAATTGACACCTGCGGACGTCGCCGCTACTTCATACTTTGCGATATCGATCGGAAAATCACAAAAGACTTGTTCTCCAACCACACGCAATGGAATCGTGCCATATCTTTCTTTATAAGCTCTTATGACTGATCCACGTATGCCCACCGCCTTGTACATCGTATCCGCGCCATCGTGTACAATTGCCATGTAGCCATTGTCAGACCGAATATCCTCCAGCGAAATAATCTTCATCAGTCCATTTGAATCATATAAATTGATGCCATCACTGCTTGATGCTGTATCCGTTGTTGTTGCATCAGTAGCAGCCGCAGCTGCCGCAGCAATCGCAGAATCTGATTTTTGAGCAGAGGTCGTGCCGCTGAATCGTTCTCGCACAATCTCATACCACATGGTATCTTTACCAATATCAAAGGTTAGACCGTCTTGATCCGCGCGTAAACTGAGCTTATTAAGCCTAACGCCAGCCTCATCGAGTGCATATACAGCGTAGTCTCTTGGATTCGTAAGATGTACATTCACATTACCATTAATTTTTTCGACATTCACGTGGTCATTGCCCCAATTCGACAATGTAATGCCCCATTTATATTGGGCATTATTGTTTTCTTGCTTTCCTGCAATAGTCAGTAATATTCGTTCGGATTTTCGAATCTGCGCACCGTCAAGGCTCATGAGAGACACCGTGCTATCATTATCCGAATTGTCTACCATTTTTACAGTCATATCAGCGGTATCAACGGGCTGCCCTTTCGGTGGTGATACCAACGTCTGGGTTCTTGCAGAATCAATTGCTATATGACTTTTAGATACCCACATCACTTGCACATTGTTACTCCGATATACACTTGAATCATTCAGCGCTTTCACATTGCTTGCGCCGAGTAGTGCAGGCAAATTTGTTGTGACATTTGCATCAAAATTCCTCCTTACAAGTCTGTATGAGAACAATAAGCCGGGCGATATGTAGTCTCCGCTAAATAAATCATACGACCACATGTCCCATAATCCATGATGCAGCGTGTCCGGTTTCGTCATATCCAAGCTGATTAACGTATCCGCTGGTGCGACATCGCCTCTGATGAAACTCACGGCAGCCGCACCCATTTGCGCGCGCTTGGACGGATTGTTTCTGATATCAAACCAGTAATTAATCGTGCCATCGTCCTTCTCATCATAATGCGCATAAGCAAACAGAATCATCGCATCCCAATCCTGTATATTGGCAAATGTCGCAACCGTTAGTGGAGATTCGTATTCATATCGATTTGGGTAGGGATGCCCCCACTCGCTGATTACATACGGCTTATCTTCGACTGCACATAGTGCCATTCGAGCTAAAAATGTTGAGTAGGACTTTTTCGCGTTTTCAAGACCCGAATCCATCAAATCGTCATTGGTCATTGTATAATCGGATTGTGACCATCCTGTCGGGAAAAGCGGATGATCAAAATAGGCATGATTTTGCATGAAATCCATATCGGTCTGCGATGCGAGGTCCGCGACGCCTGCATACAGATTGTTGCCTGATATCTGGGCGACTGAGCCAATGGTATTTACCAAATAGTCCTTCATTTCATTGAAAAAGTGACGCTGTGTACTTTGTAAAAATTCACTAAAATCTTGTAATGCCTGCTCTGGATATTGTTTGATATCGGATTTCTTCGGCCAGATGATATGACCGAGCTCTGCGCCACCAGGAATCGTTTTGGAATCACCTACTTGCTTTACAGAGATGTTGTCGATATATGCGGTGCCTTTCGTCTTACCAAATCCAAATATGAGATTCAGTTGCGCGGCAGAATCCTTGGCTGTGAATTGGTAGGTACAATGTGTGCCTGCCTTTGGAATTGTCGCAGCAGCATACCCTTCCGTACCTCTTGCCACTTGATTAGAGATTGAAACTTCTGCTGGCCACACTACGGTTGCTTTCATGTCAAAAGAGACAGCGTATGTCTGACCTTTATTGAGGGTGATATCACCCACGGACAAGACGATATCATCCATGGACTTACCAGCATCGGTTACATCGACTCGCAGACAATAGGCACCACTTGATTGATAATCCTTCGACCTTGCCATTGTTGCCTTCGCACCATTCTTCGCGATAATGCGAACACCTGACAAATCGTCACTTTCAAAGGATGAATTTGAAACCATGTTACCTTTGATACTGCCAATCACGCCCCATGATTGATTGAGCGACTCTTGAGTTCCATATTTTTCAACGAGCCATTGATTATATAATCCAGAAAGTTCGTCTGAAAATGCCCCCATAAGATAGCTGTCAAATTTATCTGATCCCCAATCCGTATACATCGATGTCTCGTTTAAAATCTCAATCATCGCGATGGCGGGCTCTTTTGCATAGGACGTATTTGTATACGGGTTGACATGTGTCAGAAGATGCATCGCAAATTCTTTTTGTAAATCAATGAGCCATGGGTCAAAATACTGTATACTTTTGACTTTGGCGGCGTTTTGAGCCGTCTTAGAATCTACATTGATGCCATCGTCTGGCGCGTATTGTCGTTTCGTATTCAGACCGATATCCATATAAATGCCACGCTGCTTCAACGCATATACAAAATAATCAAACTTCTCAAGTTGGGAATCGCTCAATTCACGTGTACTACGTGTGTAGTTCTTGAAAATGGTTGCACTCGTACCATTGGCACTATCTATACCATGAAATCTTACGAGATTGATACCCATACTTGCGATGTCATCTGCAATCGCATCAGCCTTTTCATGTGTTGCTGGGAAATTGGCAGAAAACACCATATTGACGCCCCAGAATTTGATACGCTGATTGTTGCCACTGAAATAAAAGTGCCCACTCTTTGAGATGATCGAACCGTATTTCCCTGCAGGAGCATCCAAGACAAGATTTTTTACACTAGCAGCAGTATCGTCTTGTGCCAGAGGCGCAAATACATAGGTATCACTAGCCGCAAAAGCAGCGATCTGGAATTCTACAGCAAACAATCCCGACGCAATACAAATCGTGAGAAGCGTAGAAAAGAATCGCTTTGTCCTATGTAATTTTCCAGCATACGATTTTTTCATTCTCGAGATTCCTTAAAAATAGTAGTATTAATTTAACCTATGGTTATTTTCAAAAACTATAACAATATCATGTTTATAATGCTTTTTCTTTAAACAGTGTAATGAATTGTTAATATTTGTATTTAAATATTAATACTTTTTTGAAGGTTTGTCCACCTAATTTTTTGAACCCCAAAAAGAAACAACAGGAACCCTCGTATCGGATTCCTTTCGTTTCTTTTTCAATGCTATTCTCTTCGCTCTGAAATCTATTCTTTCAGGACTTTAATACTCTTAATGATGACATCCGTTGTCGGCTTATCACTATCATCAGTCTCTACTTCAGCAATTTTATCAACTTCTTCCATTCCTTTTGTCACATGCCCAAATGCCGCATATTGTCCATCAAGGAACGTCGAATCTTCATGTACAATGAAGAATTGGCTTGACGCAGAGTCCGCGGACTGGGAACGCGCCATGCTGATGACACCACGTTCATGGCTGATATCGTTGTCTACGCCATTTTCAGAAAACTCGCCTTTGATTGTCTCATCACTGCCGCCAGAACCCGTGCCCATTGGATCACCGCCTTGAATCATAAATCCATTGATGACGCGGTGGAATGTCAGTCCATCATAGAAGCCCTCTTTCGCAAGCTTGATAAAATTGGTTACGGTAATCGGCGCTGTGTCCGCATCAAGCTCAACATCTATCACACCACCATCTTCCATCGTAATCTCGATCTCAGGATGGGCGGAACCGTCGTAATCACTGATTGCTTCCTCGTCAGCTGCTTTCTTGCTACCGCAGCCAACGAAAGCTAGGCTAGATATAATCAAGAGTGTCGCTAAAAATAGGGCAATTTTTGTCGTATGGAATTTTGATTTCATATGGATCTCCTTTTTCATTAAGTAGATGTAAATTATGTATATATACATTTTACAACAAAACGCCACGATACAATAGCGTATCATGGCGTTTTGTTGTAATTGTAATTTGTAATTGTTGTATTCCGTATTCCATCCCCAGACGGTCACCTGTGTGCAGTTGCCCCGCAGATGCCGCATCGTTTAAAATACGTCGTGCTTTCCCTATTGTGTTCGTATACCCACTTTAGTCGCATCCAAAATTTATGCTGACCATGTGATGATGAACAAATCATCAAATTCGTTACGTCTGCATGCGCGCAATAAATCCCTGTATATCGCGCCACACAAAAGTCTCTGCTACTAGTGATGATTATCTAATAAATTATGCTCTCTCAACGATAAGAGCTGTACCCTGTCCGCCACCAATACATAGTGTTGCAAGACCGTACTTCGAATCTCTCTTCTTCATCTCATATAGAAGTGTGATGAGGATACGAGCACCTGAAGCACCGATTGGATGTCCAATTGAGATTGCACCACCGTTGACATTGACTTTCTCTGGTGGGAATCCGAGGTCACCACAGACAGCAACTGCCTGAGCCGCAAATGCTTCATTTGCTTCTACGAGATCAAGATCATCAACTGTCAAGCCAGCCTTGTCGAGTGCTCTCTTTGAAGCCGGTACAGGACCGATACCCATGATTGTAGGATCAACACCTGCAGAAGCATAGCTCTTGATTGTAGCAAGAATCTTATCTTCTAGACCAAGCTCTACAGCCTTTTCCTTGCTCATAATAACGAGCGCAGCAGCAGCATCATTGATACCAGAAGCGTTGGCAGCTGTTACAACACCATCTTTTTTGAATGCAGGTCTTAGCTTTACAAGACCCTCAGGAGTCTGACCGAACTTTACAAATTCGTCCGTATCAAAGATGACTGGATCGCCTTTTCTCTGAGGAACTTCTACTGGCACGATTTCATCGACGAACTTGCCAGCTTTGATTGCAGCTTCCGCTTTGTTCTGTGAATTGGCAGAAAATGCATCCAATGTCTCTCTTGTAAGATTCCACTGTTCTGCAACATTTTCAGCTGTAATTCCCATGTGATAATTATTGAATGCGTCTGTGAGTCCATCATGAACCATCATATCGATGAACTTCGTGTCGCCCATTCTAGCGCCCCAACGAGCATCCTTAGATACATAACCTGTCTGACTCATGTTCTCTGTACCACCTGTAACGATGATATCAGCATCGCCAGCTTTGATAATCTGAGCTGCAAGACTGACTGTACGAAGTCCTGATCCACAGACCTTATTCAATGTCATGGATGGAACGGTGTCAGGAATCCCTGCTGCGATTGAGACCTGTCTTGCGACATTCTGTCCAAGGCCACCCTGGAGTACGTTACCAAGAATTACCTCGTCTACGCTTGCAGGATCTACGCCAGCTCTAGCAAGAGCTTCTTTAACTGCAACAGCTCCAAGCTGAACTGCACTTACAGTCTTTAGTGATCCGCCGTAAGAACCGACCGGTGTACGTGCTGCACCAACAATAACTACTTCTGTCATACCTCTATCCTCCTTTAAAATTGGAATAAAATGTGGCAATTTATTTATATTTCACCTATTCTTTATTACCACAAAAATATAATATCATATATGCTTACAAAAATCTATGTTAAAAGTTTAACATTGTTGTTATTTTTTTAACAAGACTTTATTAAAGCACATAAAAGTCAGTCAAAATGCTTCACTACTGGGCAACGACGTTACTTTATCAACGCAGTGTATTTGTCCACCATACAACACGGCTGATAACTCGTCTTCGCTTTTCTCAAACCTGGCAAACCCATATCCTCTTCGCGGTTCACAAGTCTGATTTCCTCTGGCAGATGTCTGCACCATTCGCGGTTGATTAATTGATAGAGACCGCGATACTCGATATTTGCCTTCTCGACATGGCAGACGACGGAATATTCACCAATCCTGCCACCGAGACTCAGCGCCTGAATCTTCCCATCTATAAGTATAGCACCTGCGAGCAATCCGATGTCTTCAATCTTGCCAAATACGTCACGCATCGCTTCCTCTTCCATATCGAGCAGCATCCGTTCGTGCGGGTCTTGCAAATCCTTGCGTTCGTTGAATTCTCGTATGAAATCGTTTGCCAAGTGCTGCATGTCACTCGTCAAAGTCACATATTCATACTCCGGATAATTGTTTAAAAAATAATTCAAATGGTTCTTTTTCTTGTGAAATGCTCGCCCTTTGAGCTCAATCAAGTCCATCTTGTGATAGACATAATCCGAATTGTCACGGTCATATGCCCACTCAATCTCATCTGCAAATGCCGCAGAAATCACTTCTTTTAGATGCTCTGGCACGAGCATGAGATAACATTCGGCACCCTTGCTTTGGAATTGATCGCGCGCTGCCTCAATCGTAGCGCGAAGCGATTTTGATTCATAGGATCCCGTACGCGTGAGGGGTGCAACGAGAAAATGCCTGTCAAGACCAGGTTCGAGGTTGTCTGTTCCTGCAATACAAAGGTAGTCCCCAATTATTTCATAGCTAAAATTGTTGATATCTCGCCACATATATAAGGAGGAAAAGCTCATGCCTGATGCCATATATTCAAAATCTGTAAAATATGGGTCAAGTTGGTCGCGGTCTTTTAGGTCGAATTTATTGTTAAATATATACATAATTACATTCTTTATTATTTGTCATTCCCATGTACACGTAGCGGGAATCTCCTCATGTTTTTGTTTACTTTATGATTTTCGAAATTGCCTTAAAGTGTTCATTGCCTGCGCCACCTGTTAATTCAAACAATGCAGCCTCAACCGTGGTAAGGATTGCTCCTGCCTGTCTCAACCTCTTTAACGCATATTTTGTATCGATTGGATTTCTCGAACTTACGGCATCCGCCAAAATATATACATCATAGCCATCTTCAATCAAATCAAAAGCCGATTGCAATACGCAGATATGTGCTTCGATTCCTTGCAATAAAATTGACTTCTTTGTTGAAACCGTCGGAAGTTGATCGACAAAATCTTTCTCGCCTAAGATTGAAAAGGACTTCTTATCTGTATACTTAAAAACATTTGCACCGCTCTCACCATTTCCGTCCTCGCCAACCTCAGCGGCGATAACTTCTGGCACACTTGGTCCAATTCCTTTTGTATACTGCTGTGTATAAAGTCTCGGAACACCGAGTTCCTTTGCGCCTAAAATCATACGAACTGTCTTATCGAGCAGTTCTTCTTTGCCGGAGATAACAGGTAATAGTTTCTCCTGCACATCTACCGTTATGAGAATGGAATCTTCTATTGTTAATCTTTTCATCTGTTGTCCTTTCTACTTATTCCAATAAGTCTCAACCTTTGCAATTAAATCATGATTTGTTAAATCATATTGTAGTGGCGTCACCGTCGCATAACCGTGCTGCGTTGCCCCGACATCGTTGTCATCACAAGTCAAGCAATCATTGAAGACAGGCTGACCGCCGTATTTGTAACCAATCGAGCCATCTTCCGTTTCTTCAGCTCTGAACCACTCGTCATAATGACGGAAGCCGAGACTCGTCACTTTGACACCTTGTATCTCATCATCTGGAAGATCTGGTACGTTGATATTGAGCACAACATTCTCCGTCCAGCTTGTCAAGTCAAGCGAGCAGGCCTTGACAGCCAATTTACAGGCAGTATCGAACTGCAAGGGGTGTTGGCTCATTACAGAGACTGCAACGGCTGGTAAGCCACACAGCGCGCCCTCGACGGCGGCGCTTACGGTTCCGGAATAGAGCGTATCCGTTCCGATGTTGCCACCATGATTAATCCCGCTTACAACGATATCGCATTTTATGCCTCGCGTCTCATAGATACTGAGGCCAATTTTCACGCAGTCTGCGGGCGTGCCTTGCATGGAGATGGCTTGCGTCGCGCCATCGATTTCAACATCTTCGATACGGACTGCCTTGCCGATTGTGATACCGTGGCCACTTGCGCTGCGTTCCATATGGGGGCAGCAGACATAGATTTCGTGTCCCGCCGCAGACAATGCGAGGACGAGCTCCTGCATGCCGCGTGCATGAATTCCGTCGTCATTTGCTACTAAAATTTTCATTCATTCTTCCTTTTTGCTGCTTTTATTACGTCTTTCTTTGCTTCTTTATTTGCTTCTTTATTTGCTTCTTTCTATCGATCGAAATATTATCGATCGAAATAGGGGCTTTTGCCTGTCACACTTAGCGGAATGCCGTTGGCGACACGCACGGTCTCGCTGAAGAAACCAAGGTTTACCGCGGCTTTACCAATTGAGTACATGATACGGTTATCCACCCTGTTGTCAATTGCTACTGCTGCTGCAGAGCCAATTGCGATACCGAAGTCCTCGATATTAAACACACAGTTTGAACCAGCTTTGATGAGCTCCGCACAGTTTGGAAATCCGCAGAGTTGGCATCGTTCATTCATGCCAATGGGCGCGTTCTTCACACCGATGAGCACAACATATGGACTCTTATCCACATTGTAAGAATCGCGTTCGAACGGTCCACCGCCGAGCGCCTCTTGGAGTCTGCGCATCTCGGCCGCGAGCTTATCTTTGTCTTCACCATCGATGATGCATGCTTCAATATTATCCACACCTTTCCCTTTTGGCGCGGTTCTGATTGCAGCCAACATAAGCTTGGCTACGATAAACGTTGCTTCCTTGTCGATATCGTCGCTTGAATATATCATATTTTATCCTCCTGCACTGAACGATGTTGTATGTTCGTAATCACTTCATACTATTATATGCGCATGAAGGGATTATCGCAAATGTTGATGTAAAAAAAGGCGCTATCCGAAGATAACGCCTTATTATTTTAATACGATACACTTTTATGCAACGACTTTTTGTATGTCAATTCATAGAGACGATTGAATGCAGTTTGATCCACTTGCTTTGCTCGAATCACGATTTGTGTGTAATCAATGCTGCTTATGCTCATTTTCGTTTATCTCTCCTCTGTGATTATTTTCTCCAATTTCACCTGTTATATGATGATACATGAACTCAAAGTAAGATGTACTAATTCAATTGGAAGAATTGAGATATTCGAGATTTCAGATAATGCAAAAGCAACTCCTAGCCCTATAAGAGCATGCACACTAGACTGTGACACTTCAGAGTTGCTTTCTTTGTATTTTTATTATAAATCGAAAGTCACCAATAAACGACAAAGAGCAATAAGGTTCACGCCTGAATCAACTTCACCAGTCCCTTTCGAATATGATTTACTTTTGACTGCAATTTACCTGGCAAATGTCGCTTGAGACCGCTTTCACGCACTTGTCTGCACGGATTACAGAAGCCGCAGGGCTGCATTTTCTTTGTTGGATTGAAACAAAACCACGTTGAAAGTAGGATTTCGGCAAAGCCCTTTTCCTTGGCGATGTTCATCATATCAACCTTTGTAAATTTTGCAGTTGGAAAGTTATAGATGTAAAAAATGGATTCAGGCGCGTCTTGGTAAGCATCAATTAAGCGATAATTCGTCATACCATGGTCATCGAATGCTTCGACGCTATCCTTTAGCATCAGGGATAGACCCACATGGATATTCTTTTTATCGGGCGCTCTTTCCATAGAAAGGTTTACATTCGTTAAGCCCACACTTACAAGATACCGCGTAATAAAATCATATTGTGATCCAATATGTGCTTTCTGAAGTAGCAAATTGAATCGTTCTGTAACTTCACGATTTTCTGGGATTTCCTCGATCATGATATATTTTGTAGGTAAAATTCGACCAACGGTATGAGGAAATTTCTGAGCAATCATCTCACGGAGGTGCTGCATCGTCTTGATTTCAATCGATGTACTTGCTCTTTCGCTATCATGAATATAAAGTGGCTGGATATGCGTCTCGGTCTTCAATAGAAATTGAATCAATGAAAAGGTAGAATCATATCCACCTGTCCATAATATATAAATTGGAATCGCCTCTTTTAACATTTTCGCACCTATCACTCATCTTTACGCATCTTTTTTATAAGTTTTACATATCATTATATCAATAATACAATAAAAAATACAAAAAAATCACTCGCCTAAGCGAGTGATTTCCAATCTTTTCAGTATATATGTAAGAACTATGCTCTTACTACGTTTACTGCACGAAGCTTGCTCGTGTTCTTTGGATCTGTCTCTGTATCAAAAGTTACCTTCTGACCTTCGTCAAGTGTCTTGAATCCGTCTGTCTGGATTGCTGAGAAATGTACGAAGATATCCTCGCCATTAGCATCATTTGTGATGAATCCGAAACCCTTCTCTGCATTAAACCATTTTACTGTGCCTGTGTTCATTTTATTACCTCATTTCAAAAGACTTGTGACAAATAAAAACAGGTCTTCCTCGACATAGATCGTGGAAGACCTGTCAATGTCACTTAATTACTTGCCCATATTATCATACTACTTAAGGCAAGTCAATCACAATTATGCAAACTCACGATATTCACACAATTGTAATCTAATTGGAAGTTTTACAAATGCATTTTATGCAACAAATGCATTGTAAGCATCAATAAGAACCTTGTCAAATGCTTCGCTTGACTTTGCTTTCACAAGATTGTCAATGACAGCCCTGTCTGAAAGAAGATTGGATAAAAGTTGCAATATATCCAAATGGATATTCTCCTCACCTGGTTTATTTACAGGAGCAGCTACCATGAGGACAAGCTTTGTCTCTGAGTTGTCAAATGTGCTGAATCCAGTAACGCTCTCCGCTGTAAGTGCTGCAATGGTAGCCTTTGTTACCGTGTCAGACTTTGCATGTGGAATCGCAACACCGTCAGCAACGCCTGTGCTACCGATGGCTTCTCTGTCAAGAATTGCCTTCTTAAACAATTCTTTATCTGCAAGGTTGCCTGTTGCATCAATTGCATCAATGAGCTTTTCGAGTGCGTCCGTCTTTGAGATTGTACCTGCACCAAGTATGACTGATTCCGAGTTTAGATAATCTTTAATATTCATATTGCCTCCAACTTAACATAAATACGATCCACCGTTATAAGCAATCTTACTTGAAAACACGCGCCTTTATATTAAATTCTTGTCATTTGTTAGGCAAATGTTATAAAAGATTGTCTATTAAGTATTAGCATATCATATAAAAGGGGCATTTGTCGACTTCGACAAGGGTGTCAATGTACGCCAAATTCAACAAATGTCAGCCAATTCTGTTTTTTATATTTTAAATCCATCTAATTAATATAGTCCAGTCCAGTTATTCGTTAAATCAGTTGAAAATGTCGCAATCCGTTCACCAATCCATGTTCATCGACATGCTGTGTAATATAGTCGGCAGCCCCCTTGGCTTTGGCGTCCCCATTCCCCATTGCAACACCAATACCAACCGTCTCAAACATACTCACATCGTTACCACCATCACCAAAGGCAATGGCATTACGAGCATCCATACCGAGCGCATCAAGAATGGATTGTACGCCGACGCCTTTACCACCATCAATCGGTATGATATCAACCATATCAGGATGCCAGCGGACAATCGTACTATAGCGCATATTATGCATAAGTGCGTGTTCTTCCTCTTCATGGACATCGACAGATAATTGCAATAGCCGATTGATGTTGATTTCATCAAGATCTACACCGGTTGGTGCTTCGACAATTGCCGCATTGAATTCCATGATCATCTTCTCCGTGAGCATGTTGACATAGAATTTATCTTCCAATGCATATCGAATTACATATTCCTTTGTCTTGCCAATCTCGACAAATCGCGCCACATCTTCGGAATTGATAAATTGTTTCCGCACATCGGCACCTTCAAGGAGGCAATGCTGGCCATTGCTGAGGATATAACCATCCCATTCCATTCCATCTGTCATGCCTGCGAGCTGAAAATATTGTCGGCCCGTTGCAACAATCACTTTTATGCCATTTTGTCTAAGCTCTCTAATTGCATCCTTCGTTTCCTGCGAAATAATATGTTCTTTAAAGCTTCGAAGAGTTCCATCAACATCGAAGAATGCGATTTTAATATCTGGTTTTGAGTCATTGCGCAATGTATGATGTTCGGACGGTATTGTGTATTCTAAGTGATTGAATGTCATGGCGTTTTCTCCTAAAAAAAATTGTTGAATTTATAGACTTTGTAGTATAAAATATTAAAAGTAAATCTTGAACAAACTATTTGAACATTTCATAGTTGTTAAAAATTTCGAAACTATACAGAATTGACAATAAAATTAAAAAATTGTTGTTTGTAATACCATATTTGTGGGTATATAAGGTAATATAGCCGTTTTAATTGTACAACAATTTGTACAATTATCATCCAGTTTACTTTAGGTGATATCATGAACGCTCATTCGTTAAAAATTATATCTGTCATAACTGGGATTATATGTATTCTATCCTCCGTGATGCTACTTATCTATGGCTTCAGCATTGGTCGTGACGCCGCGAGATGGGGAGGCATCGTAACAAATCCAATTCCACGAAGCGCTACACAGACCGCAGACTTTGCAACGGGGGTTCTCAAACTGGACAAATCGGCAAATCAAATCTCAATCGAAGGTCAGATTAAAAATGGACAAAATGGCTCCACCGCAAATGTCAAAATCAAAGATGACAATGTGAATCTATCCATCAAAATTGATTGGAATACGAAGGATACCCTTACAGCAACGCTTTATTCCGTGAAAGAATCTGGCAATGATGACATGATTGTGAAGTCCATTTCGGGCGTGGGACAATTGTCCTTTTCCACAGATGCCCAGCCTGGTGATTACAAACTCGTGCTATCGCGATCAGATAAAAACGGGTCAGGCGCGATCGATTTTAAAGGAACATGTACAATTCCACCTGATGGAAATGTCACAATATCCGACACAGACGTCCCTCTCTATGCTGGAATTGGCGCAAATGGTATCAATTCCACTACACAGCTCGGCATCATCTGCGGTATTGTCGGTATCATAATGGTTGTGGTGCCATCTGCGATATTTGCGATTAATACGAAGAGAGCACGGAACGTTGCGAAATAACGGATTGAAAATCAGCAATACCACATCCCATTTACAGCAATCCAAGATTCTGTAGTATCAAAACCCAGAAAAAGATGGTCACAATTGCAAATGACGATGTGAAGACAATCGCCTCATTGCTCAGTTTTGCATCGGACTCCATTGCCTGTGCCATCGTATACGCGCTAACCGCGGTCGGCGGGGCGAAGATGCACAGTACTGCCGCGAGATATTGATCTCTGAAACCAAGAAATATCGCAAGACCGACCCATAAAATTGGTGAGATAACTAATTTCACCAGTATAATCCACGTTAGTTTATATCGATTGACGATGGCACTCGACATCGACAGCCCTGCACCGAGAACCATGAAGGCAAGCGGCATTGTGGCATTTCCCATTGCACTGAGCCCTTTCATGATTGGTTCAGGAATGCTTGCGCCTGTCATGGTCAATAGAATGTTGGTAATCGCACCTGCAATCAACGATAAAATCAGCGGATTCTTCGCGATGTTGCCGAGCATGCGCGTCCAGTTGACGTCCTCACCTCTGAAATATTCGAGACAGAAAACACTGATAATATTGAATAATGGTACAACAGTTGCAATTAATATGACAATAATCGCAATATGCCCCTCGCCATAGACGGCAAGCGTCATCGGAATCCCGAAGAGCGCCGTATTGGAACGAACTGTCGCCTGAACCATCGCACCGCGCACTGGATTGGAATCGTGAAGTCTTGGCACGATAAACATCAGAACCGCAAATGTCACAAGAACGCCTCCGAGGCAGAAAATAATCAACGGCACAATCTTTGTCGTAATCTGCGTGATGTCACTCGTCACCATATTGTAGAAAAGCATGACTGGAAAAAACGTCTTGAACATGATATTGTTCGTCTTCTCAATCCAGCTGTCATCTGCTTTCAGGACTTTCCGCGCGAAGAGTCCAACGAGCATCCACATGATGAGTGGAACAACGACGTTGAATGAGATGAGTATATTATACATCGAGTGCCTTTCTAAGATTATGCTAAATTGGGATTTCTATGGCAATTGGATTGTAATGAGCATGAGCAAATGTTAAAACCAAACCGCGATATTTGGAGGTTTCATACCATCTATTGCAGAACGAGTATCCAACTTTGTTGACCAGATTGTAATCATTCTACTTATTTATATCAAGTTTATAAAAAACAACTTACATATACGGAAATAACATCCATAAATTCAAATTGCACGATATCGTATCAATCTGCTAATTGCTTTGCTAAATCGCCGAGTCCCTCTTCGAAATTGACACCATAGCGATTGTCTGCGTCACCTTCGAAACTCCTGCGTATGCTCTCTTTTGTAAAATGAACAGCTATCTTAACGGCTTCAGCGATTGGCTTGCCTTTTACAAGTGCTGCAGTAAATACACTAGCCCAGACATCGCCTGTGCCGTGATACATATTGGCGATTTTTTCTTCCCCGTAGATACTGAAACGACCATCTATTTTGTTGTATGATGCCGCTCCATACGAATCATTGCCTGTAAAGTCTTTGAATCCAACACCTGTAAGGACGGTCTCGGAAACATTTAACGAATTGCTCAATCTTTTCAGAATGGCTCGCGCTTCGAGGTCGTCGACATGATCACCTGTGTATTCCTCCCCCAAAAGGAGCTTTGCTTCTGTGAGATTCGGAACGATGACGTCGGCAATTTCGCAGAGTTCGCGCATCTTTTTCGGAAAGTTTTTATCGAACAAACTGTATAGTTTTCCCTTATCTGCCATTGCTGGGTCGACGATTACAATGGTATCATTGACTGTATTTTCAATATTGCTCGTGGCGATGCTCTTGCTGACAGCGTCAAGCCTTGCATCACTTTTGTAATTCCAATCTATTGAATCTGCGAGGGTATCTCTAGCATGATTGGCTGATTGAATTCTATCCTTCATTTGAGATGATGACAACTGATCGGAGCAATTCAAATCAGATTGTGATTGCAATGAACTCGTTGACGTCACATGACTGTGAATGTTTGCGTCATTTGCAGATGTCAAATCACCTGTATTTACAGACTTGCCATCCGACTTCGCGCTTTGAATTGCTGTGTTAGCTGCAGATATCGGCTCACTGTTATTCTGTGCATTTGGGCGCATCGGCAACGTCAAAGCATCCATCGTCTTTATAGTATCATCCGTCTTCGTCCGCAATTCTTCAATCACGCGCTTCACAAGATCAACTTGCTCGATACTTCCGAGGTATCCTGTATAAATTGCGTCAAAATGCATGCCGAGCGATTTTAAATGGTTCAAAACTGGCTCGATATCATCGGTCAAATCCCGATAGGTATAGCCGGTAAATCCGCCCGTATGCGTTGACAGCACCGCCGTCGGAAGCACGGATGTCTCAATGCCTGCAGCAGAAAGAATCGGAAGTGCCACAGTAAGTGAGCACCTTCCGACGCAACTAATATCATGTATTGCTAGGACTCTTTTTTGACGTGCCATATCTTATGTAGCCTTTCAACCAAACGATTATTTATTGAGGGGGGGGGATGCAACAATTGCAATGATTTCGACTCCAGAATCACTCTAATTTAAGTGAGTATCTTCCGGCACAACTGTTATCGTGTACTGTTGGACTCTTTTTTGACGTGCCATATCTTAATACAGCTTTTCGAACCAACAATCATTTATTAAGAAAATTGCATAACTGCATATTTTTTATCGGGGCGTATAATTTGACAATTTGGTATAAATAACGCCTCTTTTACTACCATATTGTCAAATGATACGCCCCAAACCGATTTTGTATTCATTTGCAGCTGCATTTGCGCCAAATCAGCATCTGCATCCTTACAATTGTAACTGCATCAATATATGCTCGCTTGCAGCTGCATTTACGCCAAAATCTATAGCTTTGGAAGACTATCGAATCCTGGTTTCAGCTCCGCATCCGTTGGAACATGGTCATTCATCGTGCCATCGTTGAATGCAGCATACGCCGTCATATCGAAGTAGCCTGTACCGGTCAAGCCGAACAATATCGTCTTCTCCTCGCCTGCCTCCTTACATCGGAGCGCCTCGTCCATCGCGCCTTTGATTGCATGTGCAGACTCAGGTGCGGGCAGAATTGTCTCGAGTTTCGCAAATGTCTTCGCAGCCTCAAACACGGGAACCTGCGTATAAGAAGTCGCACGCATCAATCCATCGTCGTAGAGTTTGGACAAAATTGGACTCATACCATGATATCGCAAGCCGCCTGCATGATTGGCGGAAGGTTTGAACCCGCTGCCGAGCGTGTACATTTTCGCCATTGGTGTGATTTTACCTGTGTCACAGAAGTCGTATGCGTATTTGCCACGCGTGAGTGAAGGGCAAGATGCTGGCTCCACGGCTAGGAAATCGATGTTTTTGCCATTAACAATTTTTTCACGCATAAATGGCGCGATGAGACCGCCGAGATTCGAACCGCCACCTGCGCAGCCGATGACGACGTCTGGATATACGCCGAGATTTTTCATCGCAATCTCAGCTTCAAGACCGATAATTGACTGGTGAAGGAGCACCTGATTCAACACAGAACCGAGCACATATCTACAATTTTCAGTCGTCACTGCAAGCTCCACAGCTTCTGAAATCGCCGTTCCAAGGCTTCCGCTATTGTTTGGATCCTCGGCTAGAATCTGGCGACCAACCTGCGTCGTATCCGAAGGCGAAGCAATGACTTTACCGTCAAATGTCTCCATAATCGCTTTTCTGAATGGCTTCTGCTCATAGCTAACTTTAACCATAAACACCGTCAAATCAATACCGAAATACGAACAAGCCTCCGAAAGCGCCGTGCCCCACTGTCCCGCGCCCGTCTCCGTCGTAAGCTTTGTGAGACCCTGATCCTTCGCATAATAAGCCTGCGCAATCGCAGAATTGAGTTTATGGCTGCCCGACGTATTGTTACCCTCGAATTTATAATAAATCTTCGCCGGCGTGTCGAGATATTTCTCCAAATTATAGGCTCTGATGAGCGGAGATGGTCTATAAACCTTGTACATCTCATACACTTCATCCGGAATATCAAACCAACGCGTCGTGTTGTCAAGCTCCTGCTCCGCCAATTTCGTCGCAAATACAGGTTCGAGATCCACCACCGTCGCAGGCTTTCCCGTGCCAGGATTGATAATCGGCGCATGCTGCTCTTTCATATCCGCTCTGAGGTTGTACCACTGCTTTGGAATCTCATCTTCGCTCAGATAATATCTATATGGAATCTTTGTCATCGCACCCTCCTAAATTATTCAAATTGAAATCATACATCTATAATCATACTACAGAAAATGATTGAACGAAAGTAGCATTATTTCAGATGGCATACAAATGTTATGTTACGGTAGAAATATGAGGATATCGTTGTGGCATATTGATGGTTTGGCGTTTTTCATCGAGGCTAATGATTGCGCAGGCGGTTTTCCGCAGTTATGATGGATTATATAAGTTTGTAAATTTGTATAGATTCGGGGCTCGTTGACCGTTGGACATGTTGACTGTTAAGTCTAGACGTTTCGCGGTATAATACATAGTATTGGGATTACATTGTCTGTGCGGTTTGGTCAGTATGTTTCGTTTTATTTTGTTGGAACTGGAGAGATCATGAAAACTACTTGGTTCGCAAATGCCTCACTATTGTTTGAAAATGACGAAAAAACGCTTTTGTGTGACCCGTTTGTTCCATTTCCAGGTGCTGCAAATGCTTGCAATTCTGTAGTTGCATGCATTTGCGTAAATTGGGTTAGAATTCCTCGTATTCTGCGGAATCCTCAAGGGATCTGACGTACCGTTTTCTCGCATTCTTTGCTTGGCTAGACTTTCTTGATAGATTTTATTGCGGCTGACGCATGGGATGAGACTCGCTATGCTCGCAGCTGCCGCGGAATCCTCTCGGGGGACCTACCATCAATTTACTTCGTAAATTGGGTTAGGTCTCCCATTTCAAGCTTAGGGTTACTGCTTTCTTCCACCTTGATACTAGAGTCTTTCGCTCGGCGGTATCCATTGCTGGCTCGAAAATGTCATCATTTGCGCTGCCCGCATGGAAATCCTCTGCACTCTTAAAAAAGTTCACTGCGAGACCTGCTAGTGTGGCGGCACCCAATGCGGTGCTTTCAATTATGGCGGGGCGAATGACAGACTCGCCTGTGATGTCCGCTTGGAATTGCATGAGGAAATTGTTGGCGCTTGCACCGCCGTCTACACGTAACGTCTTTAATTTCACGCAGGCGTCATCTTGCATCGCTTCGATGACATCCATGCTTAGATAGGCGAGCGATTCGAGCGTCGCTCTGACGATATGTGCTTTTTTTGTGCCTCTTGTGAGTCCAATCATGAGACCGCGTGCGTATGGATCCCAGTATGGCGCGCCGAGACCAGTCAACGCAGGCACAACATATACGCCACCGTTATCAGGCACAGATTGTGCAATCGCCTCGGTTTCCTTTGCATTTTCAATCAACAATACTTCATCTCTGAGCCACTGAATCGCGGCACCTGCTACAAAGACGCTTCCTTCGAGCGCGTAGTGAATCTTGCCGTTGATGCCCCATGCAATTGTCGTGAGCAATCCGTAATCGGAGTTTACAGGCTGTTCGCCTGTGTTCATGAGGATGAAGCAACCCGTGCCGTAGGTATTTTTCACCATACCTGGCTCAAAACAGGATTGTCCAAATAGTGCCGCCTGCTGGTCACCAGCAATGCCTGCAATTGGAACTTTACCAGCGACTAAATCCGTTGAAGTGTAGCCATAGATTTCGCTCGACTGTCTTACTTCTGGCAAGAGAGACTTGGGGATATTTAACAAACCCAGCAATTCATCATCCCATTTTAAATCGTGAATATTGAATAGCATCGTCCGCGAGGCGTTGCTATAATCTGTCACATGCACCCTTCGCTTTGTGAGATTCCAGATGAGCCACGTATCGACCGTCCCAAACAGCAAATCGCCAGCTTCTGCACGCGCTCGCGCACCCGCGACATTGTCAAGAATCCAAGCAATTTTCGTTGCCGAAAAATACGCATCGATGACGAGTCCCGTCTTCTCACGGATTTTATCAGCATAGCCTCGAGATTTCAAATCATCGCAAAGCTCCGCTGTTCGGCGACACTGCCAGACAATCGCATTGTAGACAGGCTCACCAGTATGTTTGTCCCAAAGTATCGTTGTCTCGCGCTGATTTGTAATCCCAATTCCAGCAATTTCATCCAGGCTGATGCCCTTTCGCGATGTCGCATCAATCATGACAGAAAGCTGACTCGACAAAATTTCGAGCGGGTTCTGCTCCACCCAACCAGGCTGCGGAAATATCTGTGTGACCTCTTGTTGTGATTTTGAGATAATATTGCGACATTTATCGAAAATAATGCACCGCGAACTCGTCGTTCCCTGATCTAATGCCATGATGTATTTTTTCATTCCATCAATTCCTTTCACGCTCAAATTATGGGTTCACCCCCGAAATCATGATTATTCCAACGGTCATCTTCATATCCACCATCTACATATCTTGCCTTAATTCTGCTAACACATCAAACGAATTGGTGCTTGTGAAAACAAATTCTATATAAAATATGTTTCTGCATTTTCATGCGATAAAATGGTCGTATTGTCTCTAGCTGCGAGTTAAATTCTTTCGGACTTATCATTTTCATATCTACTCATTTTTCATATCTACCATTTTACCACAGACAGATTGTAACTGTTATATTATAGTTGACGTCACGTCCCGCGACCATACATTATAATTTGTCAGCAGTCAAAACCTTTGACATTTATTCACGTCCAGTATATCTGCTTACTGTTTGAGGATCTCTTCTTTTCTCGATTTTGCGCGTAAAAACAGGCATTATTCTACGCAAAATCGCGTAAAGAAGAAATCCGATATTTGTGCCACCAAGAAAATTGCAATATTAATTCTTTCACTTGCATAACATATTTCGACACTCGAAAAGACTTGTATCTAACATTTGCAAGCATTTGCACAAGAGTATCGTTGTTCTCATTGCGGACTCGCATTGGAATCTAGGCATATGTTATCATGGCTAAGACTTTGTATACAAATTACATTTTTTCCATTTACAGCACCTATTCAATACCTTTTTTGCAAGCTTGGCGCGTATCGGTGACATTTGCACAAGAAATGTGATATTTTTTCATCTACTATTGGGATTTCATTGCAAATTCGTATTATCACGGCACATCTGCGCCATATTATTGCATAGGATTTATTTTTATTTTGAAAACTATGATATGCTATATCGTGTTAAGATGTTTATAGATGTTTATATAAGATGTTTATAATAGAAGGATATCGAAAACCTGCATGATTCATGTTGCGATGGATTGGTGCTCGTGCGGCAAATATCATCGATGCATTGATTGTCACAATCTTTAGGAGGTTCGTTTTGAAATACCGTCGTTGGCTCATTTTTACAATTCTAATCATGATTATCATCTTCGTTTTCTCGTCCCAAGATGCAAACCTAAGCAATCGCATCAGCGACTTCGTGTCGAGTCTGCTCGCGGGGCGCCTCATTCGAGTCGCAAATGGAGATTTTTTCGGATACTTCATGCGTAAATTCGCGCATTTCTTTATGTACATGCTGCTCGGCGGCGTGGCATATACGATGACGGGCATGTATGAGCTCACGAAGGCGAAATCGATTGGATTCAAGAGGCGCATCGCCGTCACCCTCGCCATCTGCGTGATTTATGCAGTATTGGATGAATTCCATCAGTATTTTGTGCCTTATCGCACGCCGCAATGGCAGGATGTGCTCATCGATACGGGCGGCGCATGTACGGGAATCCTATTCGCATCGCTCCTACATCTAGTGCATATGAAAATGTCGCAGCTACGCGCAAAGAAAACAGAACGCAAATATGTAAAATATAAATGAAAGATATTAACAGCAAAATGAGGTATAAATGATTCGAATCGGAGGGTTATCATGATGAACACAAAGACATGGATGCGTCCTGCAAGCAGCGGGCTTGAAGATTTATTATCGCAGATTTGGATACCGGAGCAGCAGCCTAAAGCAGTATTGCAGATTGCGCATGGTATGGCGGAGCATATTGGCAGGTACGATGCGTTTGCGAAATTTATGGCGGCGCATGGATATGTGGTCGCCATGAATGAGCATGCTGGGCATGGCAAACACGCCGCTACTTTGGGATATTTTTCTGAGGAAAATGGCACGAACTACGTTGTACAAGATATGTATACTCTAATGTCGGAAGTGACCGCGCAATATCCAGATGTTCCAGTATTTCTCATGGGACACAGCATGGGTTCCTTCCTCGTCCGAAAATATATCGCAACATATAACAATGCATCATCAGAACTATCAGGCTGTATTCTATCAGGTACTGCTGGCAGAAATTCTGCTGTCGTTTTGGGGAAAGCACTTGCAGGGTTTCAGAAAAAAGTGAAAGGCGCAAAATCACCTGGGAAACTTTTGCAAACGATCGCATTCGGAAGCTATAACAAGAAAATTTCAAACCCAATCAACGACTCCGCATGGTTATCCACCGTCGACGAAGTCTGTCTTGATTACGATGAAGATGCTTATTGTGGATTTCCATTTACCGCGGGTGGATATTATGATCTTTTTTCGTTACTGCAGGAAATCAATACACGAGACTGGGCGGCAAAGGTACCATTAAATCTGCCAATCTACATCTTTTCTGGGGATCAGGATCCTGTTGGCAATTATGGAAAAGGAACGCGCGAAGTGTATGAATCGCTCAAGGCGACGAATCATGAGAATCTAACCCTAAAGTTATACGAAGGTGGCAGACATGAAATGTTGAACGAAGCCAATAAAGAAATGGTTTATGATGATGTGCTACGCTGGCTTGATAAACAGATACGAATTGACGATTGAATCCGAAGATTGATAAATAAATAACACATCTCTTCTTTACGCGATTTTGCGTAAAAAAAGACGTTTTTCTTTACGCAAAATCGCGTAAAGAAGAGAAACACAAACATACTGAATATAAAAACTGACCTGCCACCCACACGCTGTGGTTCACAGGTCAGTATATTTCTACTAATAAGTCCATTTCGGTATCGATGCGAGGAGACTCATTAGCGGAGGCGAATTTAGATGTCTAGATTTATTGATAATCTGCGACATTTTCGGGTGTCACGAGTTTGAATGGTATCCATGTGATGAGGTCAACTTTCTCGCCAGTTACAACCTTTGCGGCTGCTTCGAGTGCGCCTGCGCCTTGACCAACGGCATCTTGAAATACCGATGCATTGAGGTCGCCAGCGGCGATGGAGGCAACACCCTCTGATGTAGCGTCAATGCCAACAACTGGCACGTCCTTTGTCGTCTTTCCAACAGCCTTGAGTGCTTCAATTGCGCCAAGCGCCATCTCATCGTTATTTGCAACGATGACGTCAACTGGCTTGCCTGTACCTAGGAATGTCTGAATTAATTGCATTGCTTTCGCTCTGTCAAATTCTGCCGTATCTTTGAACACTTCGTTTACTGTGAATCCCGCATCCTTCAAGCCTTGAAGCGCAGAATCTGTACGTTTATTTGTAGCTGGGTGGCCGATGATGCCCTGTAATATTGCAACATTCAGTGTCTTGTCTGTTCTGTCAGCGAAATATCCTGCGAGGAATTCACCCTGGAATCCGCCGGACTGTAATTCGTCAGAACCTACGCCATATGCGATGCCTTCTTTGAAAACACTCTCATCGGGGAGTCTGTTTACGAAGAATACTGGCACACCGCCTGCGGCTGAAATCAATGCGTCTGCCGTATCAATTTCTACAGGATTGACAATGATTGCTTTACAGCCCTGAGATGCAAATGTCGCAATTTGGTCTATTTGCTTCTGAACATCCTTTTGCGCATCCTGTGATGTCAAGTCAATACCTTGCTCCGCGGCTGCGTCTTGTGCTGCCTTATCTAGCGATGAAAGAAATTGATCTCTCTGAAATGGTGAAGCCCATCTTGATTTTGTCACCTTTGGTAGAATCTTTGCTGTCTCCGCTATCACTGCCACTGTCGCTCTTACTGCAAGCTGAAAATGCCATCGTTCCGATCATCGCGACGATCAATATTACTGCAATACTTAATCTTTTCATGATTATCCTCCTACTACCTATATCCCACAGTTCCGCAATTCGTGTGGAATGCTAATTTTTGAAAAATTACTCAAATTTTCCAAATAGATACGATTGCAACGAACGCATAGTATGTGAATGTGACTCACTATGCTTGTAGCTGCTACGTAGTTCCTGTTGACGAACCTTACCAACCATGCACTATGCTCGCGAGGTTAGACCTGTCAACAATTCACGTTCAATTCTCTCTCGGGCTGCTGGTGCTTGTTCTTGCATCTTATCAGGAAATCCGAAATAAGATACACAAGCGATAGAATCGCCTCCCACCTTGAATTTCTTGCCCGCAAAGTCCAAATCTCTGAGTGTATCAAAGATTCCAGGGAAGTCCACATCGCCCTCACCCATTGCTAGGTGTTGATGTACGACCGCGTCTGTAGGACCGAGCCATGGTGGATTTACGATATAACGGCAGTCGAGCTCTTGATTGAATGTATCGGCAAAGAGTACGTGTGATAAGCTGTCCCCCGCATAAGTCAGCATATGCCTTACGTCTCCTTTTCCCTGATCATAGAAGAATCCGTGTGGCGATGAGTATACGTAAGTGAGGTTGTCCGAGCGGAAACTCTTCACCATATCTACCGTCTCATCGTTTAGCTCACAGAAGTCATATGGATGACTCTGAATCTCAACGCGGATGCCTTCTCTTTCAAACACTGGAAGCAATTCTTCCATCGAACGGAACCACATACCATTACAGCGTTCTTGCTGCTTTGGATCGCCGGACAATTCCGTATTGATTACCTGCACACCTAAATCAGAAGCGACTTCGATGATGCGTTTCCAGTTCGCTACTGCAAACTTTCGTTGTTCCTCATCTGGACCAGACCAGCGATAGACGACGATTAACGAACTAATTTCAACGCCCGTGGCTGATAACGCTTTCTTGTATTCTTGCTCCGTCTCTTTTGAATAAAGTGGATGTTTATAAAATGGATTGATCCTTGGGTGTGGCGACTGTTCGATATATTTGTAACCCCAGTCGGCAACCTGCTGAACCATATCAGATATGCTCATCTGCTTGGCAAGCACATCTACATCAAATGCAATTTTCATGATTATCCTCCTCCAGATTGACACGGTCACACCAGAATATTCCCATTTTATACATATCTGGAACGACCGTGCAAATGTGATTCCTGCTAATGTTTACACATTCGCTTCATTAGCCAAAATATTTATCAACGATTGCTTTGGTATATTCATATGCTGTCTTTACATTTTCGGCATGGGATAGCTCATAATATTCTGGGCGGAATTCCTCGATTGTGCAGACACCCTCGAAGCCCTTGTCTTTGAGGATTTTGAATGTGCGCTCAAGCTCGAGCACACCCTCGCCTGGCCACACTCTGTGAATGTCAGCGAGTTGCCCAATTGGAAGATTTTCCACATCATTCAGGTGAAGAATGAAGATCTTCTTTGCGTCGGCATTTTCAAGGTCTTCCCAATGAGAATCCATGCCATGGAAATGGAAACAATCGAGCGTGATGCCAACGTTGTCTCTTGAGACAGCCTTTACCACTTCATAGGCTGTGCCGAACTGGTTAATGGAACACCCCGGCGCGCCGCAGAATTCTAAGGAAATTCTCAGTCCATGAGGTGCAACCTTGTCTGCGAGATACTGCAACCTGGTAACCGCTTCATCACGAAATTCTTCGATTGAATAGGGATTGCCGTCTTCTTTTACGACATCAAAACTCGGAACCGTGACGAGTGTCTTCATGCCAATTGCTTCGGATACTTCGATGATGAAATCTACTTCGTCATCGATTTCTTTTACGCCAGCTTCATTTCTTTGGTTAAAGAAGATAAGCGTATTGTAAGCCCAAGGCTTCAGATTGTGTGCCGCAAACCACTGCGCCAAATCATCTAAAGTATGATCTTTCAGATAATCTCTTACGGAATCGAAACGGATTTCAATATAGTCAAATCCATTCTTTTCACATTCTTCCAAATCTGCCAGCAAGCTCTGACCTTTACATTCGAGTGCCGTTGCTTCGTTAAAACCTGTATATACTGCCATTTTCATTTCCTCCATTCCAATACATTACGCGTAAAATGCTGGCGTTGTACCTGCTGCGATTGCTTCGACATTTCCGCTCTCCTGCGCTGCAACGAGTGCATCAGCCGTAAGATTGGCAAGATATCCGTCCCAAGCGGTTGGTCCATTTACTTCACCCTTCAATGTCGAATCAATCCAATCCTGCAACTCAACATCATAGGCATCGATAAATCTGTCTGCCCAGTCATTTAGAATCTTCACGGACTCGGTCTCTTCGGACTTGACGATTGGAAAAGATGGGTTTGGAAGTCTTAACGCCGCGCTTTCTGTAACGACTTCGCACTGGATATCATATCCGAATTGGCAATTCACGTTGACCTCGAGTGTCACAACGAGACCTGTGTCACCGATCAGAATCATTGTCTGTGGATCTCGGAGTGCGCCATGTGTGTACTTTGTCTGTTTGCCGATGATGACCTGCGCGCTTACCCAATTTGCACCGACGAGCCAATGTAATACGTCGATTTCGTGAATTGCTGTATCATGCACAGCATATGCTGTGATGTAATTTGTATCTACTGTTGGATTTCTGTGCGCACCTTTTATTAGAAGTGGCTCGCCATACTTGCCTGAATCAATCAGATTCTTCAGCTGAATATAACCTGTGTCATATCTTCTCATGAAGCCGACTTGTACGAGCTTCTTGCCACCAGCGATTTCTGCATCTACAATTGATTTCGAATCAGCGGCTGAAGTTGAAAGTGGCTTCTCCGTGAAGACAGGCTTGCCGACTTTGATTGCTTCAAGTACGGACGCCGCATGTGCAAATCCAGGACTTGTGACGACGATTGCATCAACTTCAGGTGAATTGATAAGTGCTTCAGGGCTTTCGTATACTTTTGCATCGATGAGTGCGGCAGCTTTTTCTGCGGCTTCCCTGCTGTAGTCATTGACGCCGACAACTTCTGCACCTTGAAGCTTGTTGTGGATTCGTAGCAAATGTTGTACGCCGATTGCACCCGTTCCAATGATTCCGACTCTTAATGTTGACATTTTTATTTCCTCCCTATTTTTTTTATCTAAAAACTTTTCATTTCATACTCGCATCTGTTTTGCTCCGAACGGCTCTTGTTGTCCGTGTTGGAAGTCTCTCTTGACTGCACACTTATCATATCACTGTGAGATATTTGCACATACAGGCTTTCTGACTGAATTAGCACAGATTTCGTACCGAATCAAAAAAATAAAAACGCTAGGCAATGCCTAACGTCATAAATTTTATATGGATTTTTATGTATTTTTGGATTTGATTGATTGTTAAAATGTTATCAATACTGTTTGTTGTAGGATTTTGAATGCTTTCTTGGTGGTTTGTGGTGGTATTGTGTTCCGGTGCGATACGGGTTCCGATGCGATATGTGTTCCGATGCGATATGGGTTCCGGTGCGATATGTGTTCCAATGCGATATGGGTTCCGGTGCGATATGTGTTCCGATGCGATATGTGTTCCGATGCGATATGTGTTCCGATGCGATATGGGTTCCGATGCGATATGGGTTCCGATGCGATATGGGTTCCGGTGCGATATGGGTTCCGATGCGATATGTGTTCCGATGCGATATGGGTTCAACGTCATTACATAATATTGGCATAATCTCTACGCCCATCTATCACGCGCATGAGCGCTGCACCATAGTATGCATCAAATTCAATGATATTCCCCAAGGTCAATATCGGACGCCGTGCAAATGTCGCAAATTTTATAGTCACTACAAAAATCGCAATTGCTACAATCATTATAATCGCGCGTGGGCGCTCAACTGCCCACATCCCAAGATTCTCTTCCTAACTCGATTTTGGACACGAAAACGCCTGCTTTTCTGTCCAAAATCGAGTTAGGAAGAGAATTTTTCATTCGGTCCTTTTCCAACTTTCTATTATTTCAGATGCTTTTATCAAGTACCCTTTGCAGTCGGGACGTTTACTTTGTCAGTCCCTAATTTTAATGTAATTCAGATAGTAATCGCGTTCAGCATCGTACCATCGCATAGGAAACTAAAAAGCAAAAATCATATTTTAGTTTCTTCTATGACACCAAAATATGATGTCATTGATACTGCAGTAAAGAAATCAATATCCCGTAATCACAGCAACAAGCACCTGGTGTGGCACCAACGTTGAATTTACGTTCAGCACACCATCAACCACCTTGGCACGCATAATCTCATAGGCTGGCGATGAAATGTCCTTCAGATACTCTAGCCGTGTGGGCCTCAGTCGTTCGGGCATGCCCATGCGCACCCAAGAATCATAGGCGCTGCCGACATCGGGGCTCACGGAATAGATCTCAATCTCAATGTCGCTACCCTCCTCAAACCCTTCAATCTTAAAATCAAAACAGCGATCTTCGCCTGCTACAAATGCGCTATATCGGTCCTCTTCGGCACCATTCATCGAATACTGATTCAGGTACAATTCGTTGTAGTGGCAATAATGATACATCGCGATACAGATTGCTTTGCCGCGCCTTGTGATGATATAACCATCGCCGCGCTCATACATCTCCGTGCCAAGCCGCTGAAGCATCGTCATCGCATGGTAACCGCTTTTCGGCACGCCATTGTACGTGATGAGCCCATAGCCACCATGAAATAATTTCTGATCCATATTGATTTCTTCGTAAAAATCACTGAGCGTCCAATATCCCATAAATTCGAGTTTATCGTTGTTATCGATGATGTTTTTAGCTAGAAATGCCGCCTTGAAACACGTATCACTGCACAGATCTCGTTGCCACATGGAGGAGTTCCAAGTCTCAATACCCATGGGCAAATGTGTCAAATCATGGTTTCGCATGACATGCCGCAGATTTTGGATATGGTTTGCGAGATAATTTTCATCGGCACTTAGAAATACAGGCGCACGTTCATGCGTCATCGTATAGCTTGCAACGATACTATCCGATTCGTTGAAATCAGCGTGAAAACACTGCATGCTGATGATATCCGGGTAACAGTCTCTCTCTTTGCACGCATCGAAAAATAGATGCCAGCCATTTTTGACATTTGCACCATTAATATCTAAAATTCCCATGTCAGAACCAGGCCCTGCAAATGTCGCATCAGGCAGCATCTCTTTCACAGCATGATAGGTATGCGCATATAATTCAAGATATTCGTCCATCGTGAGCTGCCCGAGCACAACCGTGTGCCCGTTCATCGTCGAATAAATCCAGCTTTGAATCTCGTCTGCGCCATAACGCTCGAGCCAATGCTGAATCACCACACGCACGAGCGTGTCCCATTTGCGAATATCTTTTGGCGCGCTCACCGTCGAACCGCGTTTATAGAATTTACCACGACGTTTTGCGAGCGCCTGTGGCATAAAGGCAAATTCTACGTATGGTTTCAATTCCAAAGATAAGACATAATCTACCACCATATCCAAATATGTAAAATTATACACTGCATGACCGCGTTCATCCTCGCTATATAGATTCATATCATCATCGAGAATACCGTGGAAACGGATATATTTGAAGCCGATATTTTTCTGCACAAGTTTAATCTGATCTTGTACGGGTGCGCTCAAAACCTCTTTCGCCCAGCCCACGGTGAGCAAATGTCGCCATTTCTGGATAAACGGTTTTGTACGCTTGTTGATATCGACTTTAATCTCCGTCTGTTTCACAAAATGCGGTATCGCATCTTGCGTATCGCTGTGCAAACTTTCGCCAATATATCGATTCAACGTGCTAAATTCATCTGTAATCGCATAGGTGACTTGGTCATGCGTGCGTTCCTTTTCTGGGTTATTTTGGCTCGCACGATAAGCACGCCTGTACTCGCCAGGCGTCGTGCCATAGGCTTCTGTAAATGCCGTAATAAACGTGTTGGTGCTTGCAAATCCATTGCTCATCGCAATATCTGTCACCGTCATATCCGTATTGCAGATGTCAAGATAGGCGTGATTTAATCTGACATTTTTCACGTATTGTATAAATGAGATATCCGTGTGCTGCTTAAAAAATCTTGATAAAAAACCAGTTGAAAGATACTCCTCTGCCGCCATTTGCACAAGCGAAATCGGCTCGGCATAATTGTCTTCGATATAGGCTAAAATCCGCGCAAGTCGCTGCATATTATCGGATTTACTTTCATTCTTCTCGGCGGCAAATGCAAAATTATTTTCGAGATAGAGACACAGATTCAGCGTCTGCGCATAGACATAGGAAAGCACGCCACTTTCTCGTCCGAAGACCGCGGTGAAAATGCGCGCAATATAGCCGCGAATGATGTTGAACGGAGCTTGTGGATCTGTGGTATTTGTAGTATCGGTGGTGTTTGTGGTGTTTGTAGCGTCTGTGGTGTCTGTGGTGTTTGTGGTGTTTGTATCGTCTGTGGTATCGGTGGTGTTTGTGGTGTTTGTAGCGTCTGTGGCGCCACAGGTCCCTGAAAAATTCGATGGACTTGCGGTAACCGTAGAATTACAACGGATACTATGTCCTAGCAGTAGATTGTTGTGGCTGCGAAGCATCGATGTATTGATGTGCATACGCAATACGAGAGATGTTCCCCAGATATTTACCTCGTACGAGTTGTAGCGGTCGATGATGATGAGATCCGCTTCATGTAGCTTGACACGTTTGCCATCATGCGTCACCTCCGCCGAGCCCGATAACACAAACAGAATCACAAGAGTCTCGTGCCACCATAATGACTTACCCGTACTCTCGCTGATTGTCTCAAAATAAATGTCACGACCAATTTCACGGTTTATGAATTCCATAAGTTTTCTCCCAAATTGCGTGCCTGCGTGTCTGCTAAACGAATACACCATTTGATATCAGTTTGCATATTGCTACTTCGTTATGCACATTTTAACACACGCTTGTATAAAAATGAAATAGTTATAACGCATGCTTGCATTATGGCTATTTTAGACATTACAGCTCATACCCGATCATGATCCGCGCGTAAGCATATTTGTGAATTGCGTGATGATCGCACATGAGAATATATTTGTAAGTTTATACGAAACCTTTATCAAATTTTGCGATGATTTTTAGGAATAGCACCAAACATAACGTTAAAATAACGCCAAATCGGTCACTTAATAACCCAAGAATACGCAAAACTTGCAATATCGTCCCCCAAAAGGCTGTATTTAGGGACGGAAATCCGACTTTTGCGTAAACACGAGATATAAGGTTGATATCAATGTTAGGCATATTTGGCACAAAGTGATACCACCCGCTCACATCATGATTCGCGCGTAAGCGTATATAAAGAATGACATTGGATATGAACTGTAACTTTTGACAACTGAAAACCAGTTAATATTCCATATAATATTATACAAATCGTGATTCGTATAATCGTGATTTATTGACCAGTATAAGGATTGAGAAGCTATTTATTGCAAAGTGCAAATGACATCTATCGTTTCCTTGACTAGTATAATTTTAGTTGACAGTTTTTCGACAATCAGCGATGATATTTTTAAGAAAAAAAGATTGGAGAAAGAGATGTCAAGAATAAATAAGAAGTACACAAAAGATTACAAGGAAGAAGCAGAAAAACGCTTTACATTTATCTATGAATGTGGATGTGATGATACACAGAATTACAGCATCTCGTATATGTGTCGCATGCTATGTGTAACGAGACAAGGTTACGATAAAAGGTTACGATAAATGGAAAAAGTGTCGTAAAAATCCATATAAGTACGAACATCTTTTGGCTCAAATATATAAAATCCTAGATGAGGATCCTGAGAACGAAAATTACGGAATTGTGAGGATGTATGAAGCATTAAAATTCAAGCATAAAATAACGCAATGCCAATCGACAGTGGCGCGTGTGATGCGTGAGAACGATCTTGTACATAACAAGAAACGTAGTCCAAATGGGCTAACAAAGGCGGATAAAGAAGCCCCAAAAGCGGAATGCGATTTACTCGTCCGAGCGTCTTGGATTACAAGGACGATGTATTGCCTAAAACTGTTTGTTAAAAAGGTGTCAACTAATATTGACAATTTCACCTATCTAAAATTGATGATGTTACAGCAGAACTATACTTTTTCAGTAAATCAGGATTCAAAATAAACGATATAAATTTTCCCAATGTAAGCTTAATCGCACTTGAAGATATGTACGATTAAACCCAATGTATCATTTCGCTATCACAAATCAGTTGTACTTATTATGATCTTTGTTAAATAAATCTCAATAAAATAGTTTACCCAAAATGCGGTTTTGCTAAACTAGAATCATAAAAATCCTATATCGTTTGTCAAAATTGATTTTGGGCGTATAACATGATATTGTTGCTTATCGCGCCTCCAACATCCTCATAATCTTATTCGAATATCAGTGTAAAAATGCTTTTAATTTGCGCGCGAATGATATTCAATCGAGCCTATACTATACATTGACTCAATCTGTGCAAGTTTCCATTTGCCATTTTCTTTCAAATATACCATCTGGACCGTTACGGGCTGTGTCGCTGTATAAAGTTCCGTCTCATATGACAATTGGTGGGTGAAGTCTATCATTAATTCCGTTGTACAAATATAAGCTTTATCGTTATTTTTAGCAATATTGCCGATGCTGTCCCACATTGTATTATCCGTAGCATCTGTAACGGATTTTATAACAAAACGGGAATACCCCTCTGAATATTGTGCATCATTCTCATATTTTAATGCCGTCTTCAATTCATTGTATTCATTGACGACATTGCTTTCAGACCATTTATTGTCGGCATATACAAGACCTAGCGATTCTTGACCAATTTGTGCAAATGCCCCATCTACAATCTTCTTAATATCTAGCTCCGCTTGTGCAAATACTTCATCCACAATTTCTTTCTTTATGTCATACACTGGTGTCTCTTCTAACACTTCATTTGCATCTATATCAATCTCCATGCGTTCATAGGATTCTGACTCTATCATAATTTTATGAGAACTTTTGAATATTGGCGATAATTCATATTGAGACCATGTTGCATAAGTCGCTGGTATATAGTAGGTGCTGGATGACAACTTTTCGTCATTGGAAAGTTTTATTTCCTTTGCCATTATGCCATCTATGAGCACTTTGGATTGCGCAGGAGCAATCAGATCAAATGTTGTAATAGAATCTTTCATATCAATTTTATAGTTTTTCGACCCAATCATTTTTATCAGCATTGTGTCTGAGGCAGACTCCCCGCCTAATGTATAAGTCGCTTCAAATATTTTGTCATCATAGGCTGATTTTACAACATCATAATTCGAAAACTTTTTTCCCGAATAGAGATCTCTCATTGCAGATGCATAATGCGTTTTTGATAATTGCTCTTTGGATGAATCCACGTTACTTAATTTATAGGCTATTTCATAGTCTGCATCGGCAAGTGCTGCAAGATATTTCTTCGCAGTCTTTTCGGCAGCGCCATTGCCAATATTGCCACCGACGATCACATTTGTGAACGTTCCATGAATACCCACGACTGTTGTAATCATCGCAAGAATTGCAAAGACAACGACACCCACCGCCACTGATATAATTACCCAACGTTTCTTTTTATTCGTCCTCATTTTTGAACCCCTTTTCTGTCATGCAACCATATGACGAAATACCAATATGGTAAATCCAATATCATCTGGTAATTTATAACATTTACAAATTATATCATAGTTATGAAATTTTTACCATAGAAGATTATAACATTTATATAATTAAAAGGAATTCACAGAATGTGCTATAATATCCTTAATAAAGGAGCTTTGGAAATTAGAAATTGAAAGGAGTTCGATATGTTAGCAGTTTGTTACCCCAAATGCACGACATGCAAGAAGGCTTTGGCTTGGCTGGATGCCCATGGATTCGAATACGATTATCGGGATATCAAGACAGAGAATCCGACCTATGAGGAACTGAAAGATTGGTACAAGAAAAGTGGTCTGCCGATACGCCGTTTTTTCAACACTTCTGGCAATTCCTATAAAGACCTCGGATTGAAAGATAAGCTTGCGGAGATGAGCGATGTAGAAAAGTTGCAAATGCTAGCAATGGACGGTATGCTCGTAAAGCGCCCAATTATTGTAGATGGCGAGACAGTATTAGTAGGATTTAAGGAGGCAGAATGGGAGCGTCTACCACGTGAAGCGTAGCGAACGTCTGGTAACGCCCCCGCGAGGACTCCGCAACGTGCGAGACCGCAGGTCGAAGTAGGTTGCAATGGAGTCTACCGGAGCGTCTACCACGTGAAGCGTAGCGAACGTTTGGTAACGCCCCCGCGAGGACTCCGCAACGTGCGACAACGCAGCTATGGAAGGGTTCTTTGGACGACTTAAACAGGAGTGGTTTAATCATGGTGATTTTTGCAATATGGATTATGATGCAATCGTTTCTAGTTTGGAAAAATATTTTGCGTGGTATAACGAGAGACGGATACAATCCAATCTCAAAACAAGTCCTAAAATATATAGAGAAAAGTTAGCTTTATTGGCACAGGCATAGCAATTAATGTGTCCAGTTATCTGTACCACCGCCAAAATAGGCTAAATCTGATATCAACCCTACATCTCATCTCAGTTAACCTATCATTTTGTATCTTGCATCATGTTCGTTTATCGTTCTAGCCATCTGCAGCAATCTCAAATTCATATAACGATGATTCGCAAGAAAAAAGCGACCCGAAACCGCGAGTAATTCTCGGTTTCGGGTCGCTATCAAATCAAATTAAGCGTAATATTCATTCACATATCGGTCGGACTTCTTCTTCAGCGTTAAGAAGAAGATGCTGATAACATATAGTACGAAAATACAAGTAACATAAACAGTATGCATACATATTAGACAGAAAATTTATGTCCCTACTACTTAGGCATGTTGATAATACTGCTTGACTTCTGTGCTCATATTTGTCTCAATTTCTTGCTCCATATCATCAAAATGTTCAAGCAATGTGACAAACACATCAACGACAGTTTCATCAAACTGTATTCCTTTGCCTGCGATTAGTTGAGCAATTGCATAATCTAAATCCATCTTTTTGCGGTAGGCACGACTTGAAGTCATTGCATCAAATGCATCCGATACGGTCGCAATTCGTACGAGCATTGGTATGTCGTTGCCTGCGAGCCCTTCGGGATAGCCATTGCCATCGATTCGCTCATGATGATATTTGACGATAGGGATAATATCCGCAAATATCGGCATGTGAGCAAGAATTCGCGCACCTGCATTTGGGTGCTTTTTTATCTCGTCATATTCGTCGTCAGTCAACTTGCTCGTCTTTAGTAGCACACTATCAGGCGTTCCAATCTTACCGATATCATGGAACCGACATCCGACATTTAGGATATTAATATCTTCTTCTGCACAACCCATAGTCTCTGCAATCTTCATTGCATAATAGGCGACACGATCAGAATGACCTCTTGTGTAGACATCTTTTGTATTTACTGCCATGCGGATAAGATCGATTGTGTCATAATAATGCTTTTGTAATTTGTCGTATACGCATTCTAGTTCCTTTGTCTTTGCTCTAATTTCTTCCAAATGACCAATTGTCTTAATTCCAGATTCAATCATCATCGTCAATTGTTCAAAACGATTGCTCTTCTCGCAATAGCCCTGAATATCCAATGTACGCATTGTATCGACAGGTGGTGCAAGATCTTTATGTCCTGTTAGAAGCAATATGTACAATTCTGAATTGAATTCACGAACCATCTCTACGACTTTATCGCCATGAATTGGTGTCATAAGGAAATCTAAAATGAGCATATGATACTCGCCGTTCTTTAGTAATTCAACTGCTTTTAATGGATTTGTCTCTCCATCAACAATGTAGCCTGATCTTTTTAGCACAACTTTAAGTGAGTCAATGACACCTATTTCGTCATCAAGTACCAAAATTCTATATTTTGAATACTCTGCCTGCACTTTTCTTCTCATGATTCCTCCTGATACAATGGAATTGGGATTGTAATTGTCATTACTACACCGATTCCATCAAATGTATCTACTGCCATATCTCCATTAAACATACCTTTCACCTTGGAGTAAGAAGTGTAAAGACCAAGACCAGTGCCATTTTTTCCTTTTGTTGTAACCATTTCTTTAAATAATTTATCACGAACCTCATGTGGCATACCGCCAGCGTGATCCGTAATTTTAAATATATAAAAATCTTTTGTCTTTGATATCGCGATTTTGATAGAACCTTCGCGACCATCATAGGCATGAATTGCATTGACAATCACATTGTCAAAAATCTGAACGAGGCTGTTGATATCACCTACCATAATAGAATCATTATCGACAGTGGATTCAATATTGAGCGTACAATGTGAGATTGTAAGTTCGTGCTTCATTAAGATTTCTACTTGTTTCATCAACTCAAATATTGTAAAAGTATCATCGTCGTCAATGGTTGTTCTGCCCGCTTGTCCTTTGATTGTTGTAATCAAATCAGAGATATAATCGCAATGTCCTTCAATCTTAGCAATCCATGAAGATATTTCCGTTGCAATCTCTTTGTGATCTTCTGGCGTTATCGAGCTATCACCAATTGATTCCATATATTCATTATCAAGATCCTTTAATGCTTCCAAGGCACCAGCTATCGATATCAATGGCGTTCGCAGATTGTGTGCAATGCCACCTGCAATCTGACCGAGGGAAATCAACCGTTCTCGCTCCATCAATATCGTCTGATTCGTTTGGATTGTCTCAAGTGCACGTTTTACTGTAGAAATATCCTTTAGCAAGATGATGATACCGACCATTTCCGTTTTTTGGAAGACTGGAGTGAGCTCGATATCATAGTAACTCCCATTGTCTAATTTCTTCTCCAGTGATATCGGAATATTATTTTCAAGTTCAAGGTGTTTTTCATCAATCAACGTCTTGAAAAATCCAAATCCACTCCATTTGCGGCTCAATGCCTCTAAAGTTAAATTCTTACTTTTTGTTATCTGATAGCCTACAATTTTCTCTAATGCTCGATTATAATCGACGATATTGTAATTACTATCGACAACGATATAACCATCCGAGATTAAATCCACAATTTGCCTTACTGCAATCGGTACAACTGCAATAAATTTGTATTTTACAAATGCGATCGCAAAGCACACAACGGTCACGGTGAAAAGGGATGAGTTTATACCAAACTCAGAATCTATTATCCCAAATGAAAAAAGTATATTGCCAACAAGTGGTACCGATACTCCGATAATTACAAACAGCGATTGTTTCGACAACACGCCCGTATTGTGAATCGTAAACATAAATAGATATACAAGTCCCACCAGAATACAACTATAAGAATATGCTGTATGGAGATAGAAATAATATCCATAAATTGCATCGCTGGAATATATGGAAAATTTTTCAAAGAACAATTGGTGTAGGGGATTTGTAAACACCATAATCACACTTGATATCGGAATAATCAATATTGCAATATATGGCACAGTCAATGACCAATACGAATCGGAGATTGTCTTACCAAAGTATAGCACTGCAATTGGTACGATACAAATAGCGATATATGTAAAATTTATAATTGTCATATCAGTGTAACCATAGATATCGCGATATGTAATTTCTAGCAGACTTCCAATATTCCAGACCGACATCGTTATTACTAGGAAATTAAATGCTATTTTGACACGAGATCTTTGCGCCTTCAATGCTACAACAAATAACAAGACGATACAAGCAATTAAAGAAATCGCACCCATAATGATGATTCCATAATTTGTATTTTCCATTAAGATTCTTCCTTATTAATCAGTATCTTAGCCAAATGAGTGCAATGCGTCTGCATAAAATAATGTTCCGCATGCTCAATGATATGCACTCCATCTTTATCATTCGTTCGATCTATCTTCAAAAACTTCTGCCACCCCTCTTGATCTCGTCTTGATCGGGTCATTAAGTCGCTATCGCCAAGTATTGTAATAACTGGGAACCTGTCAAATTGAGAATATTTCTTTTTTGAAAGTTCCTTTGCAAATGCCCCAAAATACCGATAATATGCTCTTACATCATGGCGAAACGCACTCAGTATACGCCCCTGTCCTTCAGCAGAAAAATCTCCAGAAGGCATACCCAGTTTACCTAAAAATACGATCAATTTATTATCGCTTAATACCTTCCATGGATCAATAAAACTGCCGTATATCCCCACCTGTCTTGGTGGTAAGATGCCACCGAGATATAAAGCTTTCGGGGCATTTTCTGATTCAACAAGACTTCTTGCAAGTTCAACACCGAGCGCTGTACCGACACAATGGGCATAAATGGTGATATTACCCGTAATCGTCGTTTTTATTTCATCTTGAATTTGTTCTGCTATTTTTTTGACAGATAGATAATGCTCATCCGCATCACCAAAATCATGTCCTGGAAGATGAATCGAGTAGACATTGCATTTTTGATTTTGTCTCACGAGTTCTTCTGCTAAAGGGAGATAGCTATAAGCACCACCTCCGCCATAGGGGCACAGAATATATGTCTCCTTGGCCTCTGGATTCCCTACGAGTAGGGCTAACAATTTTGTCGATTCTTGCAAATCGAAATTCTTAGCAAAATCCTCCAATATGGGATGCTCATAAATTTTGTGTATATTTACTCTGCCTGGCATTCGGCAGACCATATCGATTGCACGAAGAGAATCACCACCAACTTTAAAGAAATCATCTGTTACACTGATTTCTACGTTGCCTAATACCTCGCTCCATATTCTATGCACAAGCTCTTCTTTCACATTACGTGGCTGGATTAGCGTTCTAATTATGCCAATTTTCACAGCAGCATCAGGATCTGGGAGTTTTGAGATATCAGCTTTTCCATTTGCGGAGAGCGGGATTTCGTCAATACGCACAAAACATGATGGAATCATGTACTCTGGCAGATGCAACTCCAGATGGCTTTTTAATGCATCAAAAGAAATTTCTTTATCTGATATATAATATGCGACAAGATATGCTTCATCTTTAGTATTGTTTTTTGATGTAACAATCGCAGAAGATATATCCTCATGCTTTTCTAGTTGGGTTCTTATATCGCCAAGTTCAATTCTAAATCCACGAATCTTAATTTGATGGTCAATTCGTCCTAGATAAATGACACCACCGTTTGGCAACCATTTCGCTAAATCGCCCGTGCGGTATAATAATGGTTCTGGTAAGTTCTTGTTTCTGACGAATTTTTCCAGGGTTAATTCAGGTTTTCCAAGATACCCTTTTGCAAGCCCAACGCCGCCTAGATACAACTCACCGGATACACCAATCGGTTGCTCATTGCCATAACGATCCAATATATATAACCTAATATTGTCAATTGGTTTTCCAATTGGAATTACTGTTGCATCTGTACTGACTGGGCAATTATAATAGGTCACATCAATTGCTGCCTCTGTGGGACCATAGAGATTATATAAATATGCCCCACAAGCAGGATAAATTACTCTATAAAATGAATTGGCATGCAAGGGTGTAAGTGCTTCACCACTAGCGAAGACATGTCTTAACGATGACAGCCTATTTAGCCCCCCAAAACGTTCTAAATATTCCATAAATCCTGAGAGCATTGAGGGGACAAAATGCATGATGGATACATTATGTTCCTCAATTGCATCGGCGATTTTATCAGGATATTTTTCATCACCAGCATCAAGGAACACCATCTTGATACCAGCAAAAAACCACCATGTAAGTTCCCATACCGATACATCAAAGGTATATGGTGTCTTCTGTAAGATGACATCCTCTTCTATCGTTGGATAAAATGAATTCATCCAATTGATTCGGTTCACCAAAGCGCGGTGACCAACAAGCACGCCCTTCGGTTGTCCAGTGGAGCCAGATGTATAAATCACATAAGCAACATCATCTGCTGTTGGGCGTATCATTGCCTCTGTAGGCTGCGTATCGTCCAATGATGCAGTATCAACACATATCACAGATATATCAGGAGTAAATCCTGAAGAACTGTCAAGCACTTTCATTTTTTGTCTTACAGCATCTAGTGAATCTGACGTTGTCAATACAACTTTTGCATGACTATCTTGAATCATATACTGAATGCGTTCACTCGGGTACAGTGGATCCATCGGTAGATAAGCAGCGCCAGCCTTCCATACTCCTAGAATCGCTACCATCATATCAACCCTGCGATAGAGCATGAGCGGCACAATATCGCCATTTGACACTCCCGCTGCACGTAGAGCCCTTGCCAATGCACACGCACGAGCATCCAATTCTCCATATGTGAGATGATTTCTAGCACTTGTTACATTTGCATTTTGTATAACCGCGATGTCATCCTTCTTGTCCGGAAGCTTATCCTCGAAAAAATCTAGCATGGATTTATCCTTTGGAAATGGACAGTCCGTATTATTGAACTTTGTGAGAATTAAATTCTTCTCCGTATCGTTGATGATATCAATTTCGCTAATCTTGCTACTTGGAGATGCCATTGCATTTTTTGTCAAGGTCATAAATTGATTATGAATCGATGCGATTTCACTCGATGTAAACTCGCTTTTCAGAAAATCATAATCGATGACCATTTGCCCGATACCATCTCGATCGTTGATATGTACAACAAGTGATTCTCTTTGATGCCCACTAAAATGCCAACGAGAAGCCTTTTTTCCAGACGACTCACTGTGACTAAACTTCGCATTCTGATATGAAAATACGATATCGTAAAGTTGTTCATAGCGCACGCCAGAATGCTCTCTTGCATACCGAAGGGTCTGTTCAAAAGGATAGCGTTGATGACGCATCGCTTTCATCCACTGTGCGCCCACTTTCTTTGCAAAGTCCGCATAGGTGTCACTTGAATCGACCTGAATTCGAAACGGAACCGTGGATATAAACATCCCCATCGTTACACGTTCAGTCCGATTTGTCCGATTCAGAACCGGAATTCCAATGACAATATCATCTTTGCCCGTAACACGACTGAGATAAAGCACAAAAGCACTAAGTAACCCTACAAACACAGTAAGATTTGCTTCTTCCAAATATGCTGCTATATTTTCATAATATTTTGTCGGAATTGTAAAAGCTTTACGTATTGCTTCTGAATAAAACAATTCCTCTTTTATAGGTTTCAGTGTTGTCGGTTCTGGAAATGTATCAAATAAATCCATCCAGTAGGTTTTATCCTTACGATATCGTTCCGAGACAAGATACTCCTTTTCCTTTTCAAGAAAATCTAAATAGGATGGTTTCCGTTTATCATCTATGGACGCAGGGAGATTTCCCGCCATCAAACTGTCATAATGTTCCATAATTTCATCACCCATGAGTACACTCGACCAAGCGTCCGTGATAATATGGTGTAATATTGTCAAGTAACCAGCTGTCGTCTCATCAAACTGAATCATCACAAATTGATACAGCGGTGCATTCTCTTTAAATATCGGCTTTGCACTCTCATCTATATCCCACTGAAATAGATCACTTTTTTTTCTCGCGGAAAAATCTTCATATGAAAATGTCTCAAATGCATATGGTTCAGCATATTGGCACGGTTCCCCATCGATTGTTGTCACACGTAACCGCATCGCATCATTATTTTTAATCGTTTCATTGATTGCAAGTTCAAGCAATTTGAAATTGATTGGAGCCTGCATACGCATCGTTGCAGATATGCTATTGATGCTCGTTCCTTGGAAAAACTGTTCTGTATACCATATACTTTTCTGAGGATTACTCAACTCATGCATTTCCTTATTCATTTTGCCCTCATCTATTCCAATAATTGAAAATAATATTAACTTGTTATTATCTTTATATTATATTAATTACAATATGTATACAATCAATCGAGTCAAAATTAATCAACATGAAACAATTTCAGAATAATTCAAAGACGGTCATAATTCGAAAATATCTCAAATTACGACCGTCTTTGGTTAGAAATCATATTGTAATATATTTTATGCTAGAGACGCCTTTTCATATCGGTCGGACTTCTTCTTCAAGGTTAAGAAGAGAATGATGCTGACGACATATAATACGAAAATACAAGCAACATAAATGGTATGATTGTTGATCCATACCATCTTTAGATTTAGATCATCAACAAGTAACCATATGATTGGTGTCAAAAATGCCAAGATACCAGATGCGATACCTAAGAGCTTTCGATTCTTCTTTGCACGCGGAAGATTGTCATCACCATCTCCTTCGTGCACACGCGCACTTTCGTCATCGTTGATATTGTAAGAAGTATCCTCTGCATCCACCTTCTTCTTCGAAAATCCATAGAACCCGAAGATTATAAATGAAATGACCGCAATAAAGGACAATAATAGTGATAGCAAACTCCATACGCCCGATGTGTTGAAGCTACCAAGTGGAACATTTCCATTTGCAAGATCGACAAGTGGATTGCCTGTCTGCGCATCAAGCTGTGCCTGCGTCTCTGAAACGGTCTCAACTGTAGCTGTCGCAGGATCTGATGCTTCTGGCTCCGCAGGCTCATCGATGACTTCATCATCTACCGGCGAATTTGCATCTGGAATCGCAAATCCCGTATCATCGTCTAACCCATCCCCATCTGTGTCAACAACTGGTGTGCCGCCGCCTTCGTAGACAGGTTCTCTTGTAGACTCATACTTTGCGATGATAACATATTGATTCACATCACCTTCATGGGTATCCGTCTGATAAGTACTTGCCGCCTCATAATAGCCTGTACCTTTGTAGGTTTCAACGCCTCTGTAGACGATATCCGCGATGTACGCATCGGGCAAACCAAACTCATCTTTGTGCTGAATCGTAAAAGATGCGCCAGCTCTGTCGAGCACGGCATCACCCACGCCGTTCTCTGTGTAAGCAGATGTAACGGAAAATGTCTGCGCAAGTGGTAACTCATCGGCATCATTGATCGGCACATCTCCGAGTACCTCACTTTTGTCGACTTCGCGTTTTAGTGCAATCGATACAGGCGTGACGACAAGACCTTCGATCTGTGATAATGCCGCAAGGTCTTCTTCACTTAGAAGACCTTCTATCTTATATTCGTATGTCCGAATGATTGGAAGCGTGGACTCCAATACAGGAGCCGCTTGCGACAAAAGCTTATAGCCGATGCCACCTTGCGTAATCACGGGCGGAATTGTTGGCGCATTGCCCTCACGGTAACGGTACTCTACCGTGAGGTTGCTATCGCCAGGTGCAGCTTGCGCATTGAGCACACCAAGCTGCATAAATACAGTAAGAAACGCGAGAATCATTGCAAATGCCGCAACAAATGGCTTTCTGTTGTGTAGCGCGTCTTTGTTTATATAATTCTTCATGCTACACATCCTCTCTCTTATCAGCATACTTACGGCGGCGAATTCTTTGAGCTTGTAGGAGAATCAACATCGTCATGACAGCTGCCGCACCTAGCATTGTAATCAGCAATATGGTTGCATCGAACTCATCGCCTGTAATTGCCGCTCGGATGAGACTTACAGGGTTTGTCACAGTCGCGCCTTCCTTGAAAGTCTGACCATTTACAACATTTGCCTTGGCTGCTTTGCCATCTTTTGTAAGATTTTCCTTACCCTTATCTGTTAGTTCTGGAGGTGCATCCGTGCCACCTCTTGTGATGAGTCCTGCATCTTCGCCATTTTTCACGAAGCTGTTCTCCTCAATCACGGCTTTGTCGATTTCGAGTGACTCTGGATCTGTCGCAAATGTCTGGATTTCATTTGTCACAACTGCATCCTGATCCGCATCGCGCTCGCCCGCTCTCGCAATCCTTGCGGTGACGGACGATACGATATCCACATCGCTCATTGCGCGTGTTGCAGATACGAGATATGCTGCAGGCTTTAATCCTGTTGCATCTACGGCACCTTGTGCGTAGAAGTCGTTTGAGCCATCTGGCGTCCAGTTCACTTCATTGGCGTTAATTCCAGTTGCAAATGTCGCAACTGCGCCACTTCCACTTGATTCTGCTCCGATTCCAGCCATTTGCGCAATATCTGCGACTGTACCGTTCAAGCTGTCATTTGCAGCTTTCAGATAACGCAACTCTTTGCTTGTTCTCAAGCTAATAGGTGAACTTGAAAGTTTTGTAGCAGGTGCAGGATTAACCGTAAGTGTCTCAATCTTGCCCGTGTTATCTCTCGGTAGATCTACATTGCCATCATTGTCTCGGTGCTCGCCATTGATGGAACGATCCGAGTAGTTTTTACTTGTAAACCCAACGGCAACTGCGCCATACTCGAACCGAATTGCAGTGATATACTCGCCATCAGCTAAGCCGAGTTTCGATACATCTAACTTGTACCTCTTTGTTGGATCAATCTGTGTCGCATTCTGTCCCCCTGCTGCTTTCTCAATCCACGGCTTGAAGCCTGCATTGGAGTAAGAGCGAAGTCCGCTATTTGGTGCGCCGAGTTCTGGCGTTGCGGTCAGACTGCCACCATAATTCGTCAAGTCAGATGCAGACTGTAGATTTGTCTTGTACCAGACATTGTATTTGCCGTCTAAATCACCCCAGACAATCGGTGTATAGAGTTCTTCTACACGAATCAGACCAGCTTTCACATTTTCAAGTGGGTCATCTACAATGAATTCTTCTGCATCTACTGTCGATGTGGATCTAAAGTCGATTTCGTATTTATAACGTTCATCTTCTTCGCCGACGTTGTTAAATCCTTCCTTATCTGGGAGGCTTTCATATGCAGCTGTTGTACGTTTGATCGTATCTTTATCGACTTCAACACTGATATGCACTGGAATCACAATTTCAGCATAATCATGGTCATCTTCGTCCTTGCCACGATTTTCTGTGCCGTCTTCCTTCTTGCCGTGCTCGTCAATCTCATTGTCTTGCACAGGCTTATCCTTGTCGTCAATCTTGCCATCATTATCAAGATCTGAATCTGGCTTGGAATCGATATCCTTTACTGGCGTGCCCTCTTCATCTGTAAGCTGGCTAATCTCTGCAAAGTTGATGACATTCACACTTGTCTGCCCATTTGATGTAAGCGACTTGTCTGGCGATAGAACTTTTAAGACAAGCTTAACCGTCTTCGCAGTTGCAACATCAGCGGCATCGTTGTATGCAAATGTTCCATCAGCTTTCTGTGTCGTATTGGCATGTAGCTTAATTGGCATATCTTTCGCGCCATTTGCCTCTGAGTACGTTGCCTTTCTTGTCTTGGCATCATACTTCCAGCCTGGATTCTCAGCAGCTACAAATTCTAGTCCCGCAGGCACGTAATCCGTAATTTCTGCAATATCTAATGGCAGTGCACTTTGATTAAAGACGCGAATGTTGTAATGTACGAGGTCGCCGACGAGTACTTTTGTTGGTGTGACTTTACCAGTTGGTCCGTTTACAGCGGTCTCTACTGGTGTATTGTTGCCAGCATGATCGACGGATTCAATCCACTTACGGAGTGCAGCGTCATATTTCTTGACGATAACTTCCGCGTAATCGTGGTCGTCCTCATCGCCGCCATCTTTGCCGTCTTCGTCGATCTCATTGTCCTTTGGATTTTCATTATCTTCATCATCTGGCGTCGAATCCTTATCCTCTACAGGATTGTCGTTGTCATCCGTGATGCCGCTGATTTCCGCAGAGTTTCTGATTGGCGCAGATGCGATGCCCTCAGATGAAGAGGATAATACTTCGAGTACCAACGTGAGCGTCTTTGCGGTTCCAGCGTTGTCGCTGTAGTTATAAGTGCCATCTTCATTCTGTGATGTGTTGCCACTTAGCTTGATTGGCTCGCCAACGTAAGTTGCCTTGCCCGTATCCTTATTGTATGTCCAGTCAGGATTCTTACTTGCGACGAATCCGAGTCCCTTTGGTACATAGTCCACAACTTCGGTAATGTTGATTGGAAGTTCGGTCTGGTTAAAGACTCTGATGCTGTAGCTTACAAAATCGCCAACGCTTACAGAGGCAGGTGAGGTGTTTCCAGTTGGTCCATTTTCACCAGATTTGTCAATTTCTGTTGACTTCCCTGCGTGCTCTACGGACTCTACCCACTTCTTCAATGCTGCGTCATACTCGACATCTTTCACTTTCGCAAAGTCATGGTCATCTTCATCGTAGCCATATCCATTCGGATTCTCTGGGCTTTCATTGATGACCTTGCTGCCATCTGGCTCAAGCGCATGTTCGGTGATGACGTTGTCTTTGATTGGATTCAGACCGCTGTCTGTTGGCACTCTTGTGTCATCATTCAGTTCGCCATCATTGTGCAAATCACCATCTGGCACGGAATCATAATCTGGAACCACGTCGCCGTCTTCATCTTGCAGTTCTGTGATTTCAGCGTAGTTGTAACGTTCTGTACCAACGCTGGCGCCCGTAATCTTTGCAACTCTCAGCGTGATAGATACCGTTGTTGCCGGATAAGCGTCTGCAGCCTTGCCGCTCCACTGTTCGAGTGCGAGTGGATTGCCCGCATAAGCCGCGATGCCTGACGCACTATTGTAATTCCATGCAGTATCGTTGTCCGCTGCCACATATGTGAATCCGTTGCCGATATAATCCGAAATCTTTGAAATCTGGACATCATTGGTACACTGGTTAAAGAGATCTATGGCAAATGTCACCTTATCGCCGATCTGTACAGGTACAGCCGTGTTGTACTCAGGTGTCTTCGCGCTGTAGACATTTGCCCAGTCCTTTGCGCCTGTAACTTTTCGTTCCACGCTTGGAATCCACTTGCGAAGTGCTACATCGTAGACTCTTAGATCAATCTCTGCGATGTCGCTGTCATCTTCGTCAACCGTCTCATCTTCGTCATCATCCGGCTTGCCGTCATCTTCAATCTCATTGTCTACGGTATCATCGTTGTCTGTATCGTCGTCTGGTGTCGAGTCGATATCCTCTACTGGATATTCGCCTGTGCCATCGTAGAGCTTGACGATTTCAGCCGTGTTTGTAATCGTGCCCGATTCTGTTGCAACGACTTTGAGTACGACTGTGATGGAATCGGAGGTACCTGCTGGATAATCGGAAGGCTTATCTGTTGCTTTATGATCTGGATTTGCAAGCAATTGGATGCCTGACTCGCTTGTCCAGTAAAGCTGATTCGCGTTCTGTCCTTTCGCGGTATCACCGAGTGCCCAGTTTGTATTGACAGCAACGCCACTTACAAGTGTGCCTGCCTCTACAAATGCGAGTCCATCTGGTAGATTGTCAACAACTTCTTTAATCGTGACGTCATATGCACCCTGATTGTATAGTCCAATCTTGTAGGTGACAAGATCGCCAATTCTTACTGCTGCTGGTGTGACTTTTGCAGCATTTGCGGGCTCGCCATAGCCCTTGACATCCGTTACCGTGTAACTATTTGAATTGGCATCATAGCCTGTTGGTCGATCTACATCGGAAACCCACTTCTTCAGCGCCGCGTCGTATTTCTTAAAGGTGTTTGTGAAGTTCACTTCCCGAATTGCAGCAGAAGTCACATCCACGCCAGACACTGTGACGCCTGCGCCTGTTGATGGAACGGCAGGTACGCCTGTAGATGTCTCATACGCGGTCTCGTATGCACCGAGTGCAAGCCCCGAAACGCTGACTTCTTCAACTGTGTAAGCACCTGGCGTCAATCCGCCAATCTTTACAATCGCACCATCTGTCAGTGTGACAATTCCCTGTGCAAGACCATCTTGTGCAAATGCCAACGTTGGCTCCCACACAATATCAATCTTCTCAGCTGTAAGATTTACAGGACCATTCTCATCTGAAACTTTGAAGCTGAACTTGTGATTGTCTCCCGCATTGTTAAGGACATGCTTTGAAATCACGAGGTCACCTAGTTCCGCTACCGTAATCTGTGCGATGTCATGATCGTCCTCATCGTCGCCAGGATTCTCCTTTGCATTCTCGTCAATCTCGTTATCATCTTCGTCGATGAAATTATCGTTATCTTCATCTGTATCTGGCGTGGAATCGATATCCTCAACCTCTGTGCCTTCGTCATCTGTAAACTCAGAAATCTCAGCGAAGTTATCGATTGTTCCATTTGCTGGAGCGGAATTGACAACAAGATATACGGAGATTTCTTTCGCCGCACCTGGCGCCAAAGTCACATCTGCGTTGCCTGTGTAAGTAGCTGCACCCGATGCAATGACTGTATCAGTAGCAGTGCCCCATCCCGCATACGTCTTGTCATAATTGTATGTCAGTTTATACGTGGACTCATCATAAGTCCAGCCAGCATTTGTAAATATCTCTGGATACTGACCCGCAAATACAGCCGCCTTTGTAAAGGACAGCGCTCCATCTGTTGGTAAATAATCCACAATTTGTGGAATCTTGGTAGCTTGATTGCCCTGATTGTATACCTTGATTGTATACTTGACGACATCACCCTTTGTAACCGGTACTGCGCTTGCAGGACTGGTCGGTTCACCAATTGCAGGAATGCTGACAATCGTGCCGTCAGATTTGATGCGGTAATCGCCACTCACCCATTTGCGCAGTGCGGCATCGTACTCGACATAGGTATTTGTAAAGTTCTTTAGGCTCGTATTTGGATGGAAATCATTCCAAGTACTGCCACCGTCTGTACTTACCTGATAGCTGATGCTCGTTGTTGTTAGGATATCATCGCCATCTGGTATTGCACCATTTACATGCTCTTCTTCAACAACAACTGTTGCAAAATACTGCGTCTTATCCAGTCTCCAGCCACTGCTTGTAATTGGAGTCGTATCTGGATTTGTCTCTTTGATTATGTAATAATACGTACCAGCATTTGCAATCTCAATCCCCGCAAATGTCACAGGACTCGCTTGCCCAGCAGGAGCTGCGATGTTGGAAGCCGTCGCAACTTGAGTACCTAAGACTGCGCTCTTCGTATTGACTGAGAACACGCCAAATGTAAACGCGCCAGCATTCAAAGCAGCACCTGTAGCCGTCTTCGTCACATCAAAGTCAACCTCAATTGGCGCTGGAACACTGTATCGATTGATGATTTCAGGGAAACCATTTACAAGTTTTCCACCTGCAACATTTACCCAATCGCCTTCACCATTCTTCTCTTTATATGTCGTCTCTGCGCGTAAAATCTTTTGGTTCGACTGCCCCACTTGAACGGCGGAGACGCTTACAACAGCAAGATACGTTTTGTTTGAATAGATCCAATCGCCTGTATCTGCAGCAGATTTTTCTTTAATCAAGTAATAATGCACCGCTGGATTAATTCCACCATATGTGATGCTACTAAAAGTAACATAAGCGGATCCATCTGCAAATACCGCACCATTCGAAACCGTCTCGATTGGCGTAGCACCAATCTCACCATCAGCATTGGAATCATAAAGTTCAAATGCAAACTGATTCGCGTCAAGTGTAGCGCCCGTTCCTGTAACCGTCTTCACTGCTGCCAGCGTCACGGCAACTGGTGTTGGTGTGACATAGTCATTTGTGACAACTGCAGAATGTGTGATTCCAGTATCAACGTCTCCAATTGCACCATAAGTAATCGTTGGGATATAGTCACCCGTGATACCTTCGCTCACCACATACTCTGAGCCAGCTGGTAAACCTGTAATAAATACAGGTGCCGCTTGACTGATTGTAAGTGATGTCGCCGCATCAGATGTGACGCCCGAACCACTGAACACATAGTTTGGGGCATCGCCTGTAAATGTCAGATATTCACTATCATCCACAGCTGAGCCAGATACTCTGACTTTAACTGCATATGGGGAAGTGGTTGTTGCGCCATTTTCAACTGCCGCACCTGTCAGTACCTTACGAATCGTAAGCGTGTCATAGACAGGCAGAATACTACCTGATGTGTTTACGATTGCGGGCAAGCTGACCCGTTTTTCAACCGATTTATATGGTGCGTCGCCTGTTCTTGGGGCAACTGTAATGCTCGATGAATGTTTGTAAATTTTATATCCTGGATAGTCCACCGCATCTTCTGGCTGCAAAGTCCAAGCGCCACTAATGGTACTGCCATCTGAATCAATAAATACTGTAGGAACATAGTCTTCCGCTGTGGAATACTCGTACAAATCGTAGGTACCAGCCTTGATATAATTATTTGTATAGCGTAAACCACCGATGGTTGTGTAATCTTCGGTCGCTTTTGACAGTTCATATCGCCCATTTGCACCAACAAGGAAGAATTTCGTTGTCGGTGGTGCAACCGTTGGATCTAAGATTGTGATACCATCCGTACTGACACGATTGGCATCCTCATACCCAGGCCAACCTGCAGGCCATAACTTCTCAAGTCCATAATCGCCAATTGCTGTATTGGTGACATTTACAGAATCAGATACGGCACCTTGAATCGTCACTTTGCCGTCTTTGTCTAGCGCAACGCCGAATTTTGATTCGTATTTGTCATAGGCAATTCCAGCCTTTGTCGCGCGACCGAGATAGGTCCAATTATCAATTGCTTCTGGTCCATATCCAATCGGACTATACTCAACGATAGAATAAAGTCCTGTATAAATGTTGCCTGATATCCAGCCTTCCGCGGTCTTTGTAAATGGATTCTCATGCCTACTCGTATCCGTACTGGATATATAATAGAAGAGTGGTGTTCCATTTGGCGTGTCACCAAGCCATGTCTTCGTCAGTGCCATCTTCGTCGTGGTGATTTCTTCGTTGGTATTGAGGAAATCATAATGACCGAGACCCGCAGTTGTTGTGAGAATATAACCGCCATTTGCCGTTGAAATGGACCAAGTAAGATTGCCGCCTGAATCCTTGGTGATATCCATATAGTAAATATGACCTGCCTCGTATGGTGGTTCATAGTCAGGATTCTTATGTGGTGCGACCGTCTCAACAAATGCGATATGCCAAGAATTCTTTGCCTGATAGTCCTTTGGTACAAATGTAAAATGATAATTATTAAATGCGCCAAGCGTCACAACCGTTGCTTTGGTTGGATCGTCTTGAATTTCCTGTGTGGAGCCTGTATTCTTCACAGGATCGCTATAGTTCACAACACCTTTCGCATCAGCATAATAGAGATTGAACTCCGCACCTTCGAGTGGTCCACCTGCAAAATTTGTCTTGTGCAGATCAAAGGATAGAGGGCGCACGGAAGTAACGGTATTGCCCGCCGTATTTTTAATCGCGGTACCTGGTGTAATATCTGCATAGTCGACAGCGAATTCCACATCATAGATGCGTCCTTCACTACCTGGCGTGATATCCTGATTATTAGAGATTGTTAATATACCAGATTCTGAAGCATAGATTGCTGACATGGAACTCTCATTTGTAATCTTATTGCCCAATCCCGTTGTCGTAAATGCGCTACCTGTATAGGTCGATACAGGAATGACGCCTGAATCTAGGATTGAGGTGTTATTTACCTTTACATCATTTATTGTAGCACCCGCGCCTGCTGCCTGCGACTTGAGGTAATCATCAATATGAATCTGAGGCGGATTCGCGGTAAATGTACCGCCATTGGCATTGGAACCGATTGCCCGCACTTGAATACGGTACGGAATCGTAGCTTCTTCACCAACAATCTTTAGACCCTCTGTGCCCTTCCACTTTGCAGAACCCTTTGCAGATGTATTGATAAATTTCTTTGCAAATGCTGACGCGCCGTCATAGTCCCAATATGCGTAAGTGTCTTCCGTCACAATAATCTCATCTGCACCATCTCGTGTCATCGTCGCAGAATTTTGATATACCGTACCTTCTTGAAGTGGTTTTGACGGATCAAGTGCAACAAAGAAGTAGAGGTCAACCAGTGTCTCATGAAGATTCTTTGCCGTAACGGTCACTTCGTGATTGCTTGTAAAATCTACTTTGAAATTTTCGAAGTATTTTTCAGTATCGACGGGATGTGCATCTGGATTTACCCATGAGATGCCTTCGCCACTTGTTAATTTATTGTAATTGTAGTTATTGTTATCCCGCTGTGTGCCATAGCCTGGGATCTTTGGGAATCCAATCGTATTGGCACTACCTATGTTGGCATAATAGTCCCCTGCATCTGCATCAGAAGATGTTGTCGACGTATGAATATTACTGTCGTTTGGAACAACGGCTTTGCTTCCATCTTTGAGCGTGCTTGCTTTCCAGTAGAACTCGGAGAAGAAGCCGTAATTATTTTTATAGCTAGAGAATGGTCCATTCGCACCATAAGTGCCAGATGTCAATCCCATCTCCGCTAATGTAATATATTTCAGCCCGTCTGGTAACGTATCTGTCAACGTAACATTGGACATATCATGCTCGCCTGCATTTACCGTTACTTTGTATACGAAGAATGTGAGGGGATTTGTGATAGCGCCGTCATCACCAATATAAGTGTAGTTTCCCATTTTATAGCCACTCTTGCTATTGCCTGTAAATGAGTTTCCTGTGAATGAATTAATGACTGTATTTTGTGATGCGAGTGCAGTCCCCTTCTTAATCTCTTCTATACTAACACGCGATTTATTCAGCTCGTCGAGCGTGTAGTCGATGTTTGGTTTTGGTTCACGGACACGAATTTGAACAAAATCATAATCATCCTCATCTGCCTGCCATGCTCCGTTGCCAGGTGCTGTTGTCTTTTCATTAAACCTACCGGCATATTCTTTGGCTAGTGGTTCACCGTTTATTGGGTTTAGATTTTCATATTTCCAATTGATAGCACCATTTGCAGCTTCATTTGCATCAAATCCAAGGAACGTTGTATTATAATCATTTTGAGCAATCGGGTGTCTACTCAAATCATTATATGGATTGGAGTCTGGAAATGAATCTTCATCTGGATGATTTGTGATACCATCTGCCGTTCCAGGGCTCACTTCCTCGTCATTTACCACTGTAGGGACGTTATTGACCATAGCAGTTTTGGTAGTATAAGTTGTATTATATCCTTCAAATGACACGATTTCTGCAGAATATAGTCTTGTGCCAAGTTCAGGTACCGTGAGATTGTCCGAATCATAATCACCTGTGATGATTGCGCTGAATGTGATACCAGCCCAACACCATCCATAGTGATCATATGGCTGTCTTGCACGCAAATAATTCGTATAATCTTCGTCACCATCCCTACCAGAGCTAATAAGCTTTGTATATTGCTTTACTGGCGTCCAGTTATTTGCATTAGGAACTGGGGTTGGTGAACCACGATATACCCATCCATTCGGCAAGATATCACCCACCTCTGGATCTGCGATATTACCATCTTTATCAAGCATCTGGATATTCTCAGGTAGATTGATTGCGATTGTGACATTGTCAACATCCTTCCAGCCTTGATTGTAAATTGCAATTTTGAAGTCTTGCTTTTGGTTCAGTTCTGTAAAGACCTTGTCATGCGTAAGCGTGCCACCACTTTGATTACGATGTCCATGTTCGCCCATATAGGTTATCAATGCGAGGTCATAATAGTCGCCTGGTTCTGGTGGTATCACAGGTGGTGGCGTTGGCTTTGTACCAACAGCCACGCCAGCTGTTGCATTTTTATCTTTGTCACCATTGTCTGGATGAGCTGTAACTTTATTGATAAGTTTGGATGTATCAGCGCCTGGCTGAACGATGGCATAGAAAGCAACGGTTAAACTGCTCTGTGTTGCGGTATAATAGGATAAATCATAGTCCCACATTTCTGGATTTGTACTATTAATTGGATTATGAGTCCATTGTGCATTTACAGCTGTATTGCCACTAGGACCAATCGGAAGTTGCGCCCCTTTTGTCACACCAGTATAACCAGCGGGCACTTGCTCAAGCAATTTATAAATGGGATAAGCAATTCCATTTTCTGTATAATATTTAAGATTATCTGAAATCGTTACATTGAATTTGACGAGTGAACCTGTCGTTACATAACCAGTATTGCCCGAATCTTCTATATACCTACCATTTTCATAATTATAGATTGTGGCTACGTTTTTCTGCAAATTGACAGAACCCGATGATGCTGGTGGTGCAGGAGGTTTAATCGTAATCTGCCCAATTTCCACTTCCGAGGAATCATTCGTGATAATTGGTTTGTTGATTGTTGTCTCTGAGCTGACCGTCTTGAGCGTGACACTTGCTGAGAATTTTGTGCTGAATAATGAGCTTAAATCCGTTTCTGTTAAATCTGGATTGAATGCATAAACATATTTTATATAAGGCGTACCGCCGACATTCTCAGTTCCCTGAGACTTTACAATCAATACAGGTTTCCCATTGATAGATTGAACGCCACTAAATACAGGCAACTGGGTAATTGCCGCATTGATATATAGGACATATTCTTGATCATAATCAACAGCGCCGCCTTGACTGCGCTGAAAGTTTACGTCCACTTTAATCGTTTCTCCAGAATTATAGGCGGGTCCTGGATTTGGAGGTGTTAAGTTCGCGGTCACAGTCCACGGTGCAAACGCATCTAGCGCTGTAATGGGCGCACCCTGTGCAGCGATTGCAGGATTGGTGGAATCGGTCTCAACCGCTGGTCCAGATGTCGAATCCTCACCATCCGCCCATGACAACCTTGGTGTAATCAACGAAAACACCATAATCACCGCTAATAAAAATGCAATTGCTGAACGCACGCTACCTACCTGACTTACATATGCTGCGACATTTGCGCGTGCACTTCTACTCGATGTTGATGGTGCGTGGGTTTGGAGATGTTCATTCGTGTTCATCATGGCTCCTTTAACTTATCACAACAATATATTCATATTCAGTTCATTACATTTTCGTAAATTGTATCACAGTTACACAAAATTAATGCTTTAACATTAGAAATTTAATTATATGCAAATGTATGTATCTTATTTGTAATGCGATAGATGCGCTTCTGTTATAGCAATGTAATATATACTGGTGAGCATTTATAATATATGCCCTTCATAGTCTTAGATAGAATTGGTAAAGGTTTTCCTGCCGTATTTTTAAAAAATATTATAAAGATTATAAATGTAATATTTATTGATACCCTTATTCGCAAATAATAAACATGCTGTGTTGAGTTTTTGATTTTTTGAAAATAAAGAAACTGTTTGAAATATTATGACAATAAAAAAAAGCTCCACACTAATGACGGATTGTCATGTGTGGAGCTTTGAAGAGTTTGTTGCTTGGTATCGAAGGAGTTTTGTCGGTTAGTAGACCGGATCTGATGTTGCAATCAATGATTGAACTTTCTCAACAGACAAGTCCAAGATTTTTGCAATGGTCGGTATCGACATCTCATCAGACAGCATGTT
>JAISJM010000091.1 GCA_031261525.1 Eubacteriales Family XIII. Incertae Sedis bacterium | reverse complement strand
AAGTATATTCCATGCAATAGGATTGTTAATTTGCATGTTCTTACTTGGCGACGTCATCAAACTTGTTCCGATGAGCGCGCTTGCTGGTATCTTAATGATGACCGCATGGCGCATGAACGAATGGACGCGTATTAAGATTTATTTCAGACGTGGGTTTAAGAGTGGGATTTCAAAATATCTCATTACGATGTTTGCGACCATTATTCTTGACTTGACGCAGGCAATTATAATTGGCGTGCTCTTTGCGATGGTATTGTTTATCGCACGTGTGAGTGATATGGATATCAATGTTGCAGAAGTCGATGTGGAGCGTCTTTCCGATGAGACAGGCTTGATTGTGAAAGGAAAAACGGCGCATATTCGTGTTGCTTATCTGACGGGACCTGTTTATTTTGCGACCGTTGCGAAACTCCGCGAATATTTATTTGATTTTCAGAAGAATGGTGTGTTGATTCTCTCCATGCGAGGCGTGTCCCTTATTGATGTGTCTGGATTGCAATTCTTAGATGAGTTATATCTTGAGCTTCAATTGCAAGGTTCGAGGCTGCTATTTTCGGGGCTTCAGCCAAATGTTGAACGGATGCTTCAGAGAAGTAGAGTGCGCGATCGACTTGGAGATGATTCGATTTATTGGAGTGCGGAAGATGCGATTAAAGCGGCATCTACGATGAATCGCTGAGATTGCTTTGCGAAAATAAGTTGATGCATCTGATTGATTTAATTTGATTTAATTTAACGATGTATTATCTGCGTCATCGCTATATTATATGGCTTTACGGCAAAAAAGTTTCTGATAAAAAAGGTGAAAATGTCAACGTTGCTTGATTATCTAAGTGAATATGTGGATTCAGACTTGGTCTCGTTTCATATGCCCGGGCATAAAGGAGCACGGTTTTTTAAGGCGCACGGATATAGTGATGTGCTTGATCGTCTTGTGGATATGGATATCACTGAAATTGATGGTGCTGATAATCTTTATAAACCTGAGAGCGTCATCAAGCAAATGATGGACGATTATGCGCAGTTATACGATGTGCTTGCGACTTATTTGTTGGTCGGTGGTAGTAGCGCTGGCATTATTGCTGCGATTATGGCTGCGGTGAATAGTTATACACATAGACAGTCAATCAACGGTTCTCTTGATACGCATGGTATGAAGCGTGATTTCGTCTCGCAATTAGAGAGGAATATTCTTGATAATCCTCGTGATAATCCGATGATTGTGATGGCGCGTAATTCACATAAATCTGTCTATAATGCAGTGCGGCTATGTAACGCTACGCCAATGTATCTTTATCCTGAAACGCTTGAGAGTGGGGTGAGTGGTGGCATTGCTCCGCAGCCTGTGCGCGAGTTGTTGCAGGAACTTTCTGCTAATCATGTCGCAGCGGTTGTCATCCCCAGTCCAAATTACTATGGAATCTGTTCCGATATTAAAGCCATTGCGGATATCTGCCATGAATACGGTACTTTACTAATTGTCGATGAGGCGCATGGTGCGCATCTGAAATTTATGAATGAGCCGCTTGCTGCGGAGGCAAATGGTGCAGATATCGTCATTATGAGTACGCATAAGACGCTTGCGACATTTACATCTACTGCATTGTTACATATATGCTCGGCACGCGTGAATCGTTATGCAGTTGAGGACGCTTTGCAGATGATTCAGACGACGAGTCCATCCTATATGATGCTCGCATCCTTTGCGATGTGTGCGGAGATTATAAAGCAGAATAAACAAAAACTTTTTATGGATTGGGCTGAAAATCTCGACTGGTTCTATAATCGGTCGCATTATAATCAGTCGCAACATATGGATGGACTTGAAATTCTTGACGTCCCAATGCTTGATCGCACAAAGATGAATATAAGCCTGAAACCCATTGGAATCAGTGGGGCAGAGCTTGAAAAGTTATTGATAGAGCATGGGATTATTCCAGAGTTGGTGTCTGGTGATTATGTGATGTGCATGACAGGTATTGGCAATGTGAAGCAAGATTATGTGAAGCTATATGATGCGATTCTTGATATTATATGTCAGAATCAGAAAAAGTCTTCACTCAATAATCTATCAGCAATGCCGCAAACGATGATGGGCGGTGTTACTGTTTCTGCAATTGTAGCCTGCGATGAAGATGATGTTCATTGTTGTGTTGGTGGTAGATTAGATAACCGTGTTAATCGTAGCATTGATGATGCGTCGATTGGTTTCGAGTGGATTTCACTCGAGTATGCGATGAACCGCAAAAGTGGGGCAATGATTATTCCATATCCACCGGGGATTCCAATTATTGTCCAAAGCGAAATTTTCACAAAAGAAGTGATTCTGGAGATTCAAAGATATCTTGATATGGGGACGAAAGTGTTGGGTATTCGTGAGAATCATGTGCTTGTAAGCGAAATATAATAAAGTAAGGGGAGACATGGGAAGTTCGAACAAATCTAAAAAAGGCATGATGCCTATTTTCTATACAGTGTGTATTTTATTCTGGTTTGCACAATATATCTATACACCGTTTCTATCTGCCTATCTATCGATGATCGGTGTTGGCGTGTCGATGATTGGTATGATTATTGGATCTTATGGTGTGTTGCAGATGATTACAAGGACGCCGATTAGTATCTTTGATACGCAGGTGCGTGATCATCGAATCATCATTGGTGGCGGACTGATTTCCGTTATTATTGCATGTATCACACCCGTTTTTAGCGAATCTGCAATTGGATTCTTAGTATGCCGCACGTTTGCGGGGTTGGCTTCTGCTACCTGGGTGAGTTATTCTGCTTTTTTGCTTGAGGGTGGTGGTAAAGATATCAATAAGCGTATGGGGAAGATGCTGACAGCCAGTACGGCAGGTGTCTTGATTGCCCAGTTTGTTGGAACACTCATCTATAACAAAAACAATATGGAGGTACTCTTCATCATTGGCATTGCAAGCGCAGTGGCTGCCTTTTTACTCTTTTTGACGATTGCAAATGACCCAAGTATGCATCCAAAGTACTTAAAATCGAAGACGAAAAAAGGTGCGAAGCGAGGCGCCATTAGAAGTCCACAGCTCATCTGCTGCTGCATCTTAGGCTTGCTGATGCAGATTATCCTTTTCGGTACGAATTTATCTTTTGTAGCTGTCTATGCACAAGATATGTTGAATGCAAGTACGAGACAGATTGGATTCATTGCGATTTTATGTCAGCTTTCAGGACTTGCGATGTCGACGATATTTTCCAAAATCGGTTCGAAGCCGTTGCCTGAAAAAGCGATTGTTGTTGGTGCCTTTGTGACGTATATCATCTATTGTTTGTTGATTGCAATCGTTCAATCGACCATTATTATGGTATTGCTACAAATTTTATGTGGCTTTTCTATGGGCACACTCAATGTTGTCCTTATGGCAAATGCAGGGAGAGGGTTGAAAGTCACACAGCAGGCATTTGCAAATGGTGTCCTGCAGAGTTTTAATGGAATGGGTATCACTTTTGGTCCCGTCATTGCGGCATCCATTTATAGACTCACAAATAACTATCAATATACATTTGTCATCATGGCATTTGTTGGATTATTGGCTGTCATTGTTGCGGCTGTTGGGTATCGAAATCCAAGACGCTGGATAAAATATCGCAATGCAGATCGATTGAATTTTTAAATCGACACAAAACAATTAAATTCTTGTTTTTTCTTGCAAAAAATTTGTTAGTTTGGCAAAATAATTGTTGCATTTTGTATTCTAATAAAATATAATACACGTAAAGGGAGATACGAATGAATAAAGAAGAAGCATTTACAAAATTAAAGCCACTGCTAGTGTCTATGTCTGACGGTATTGCAAAGCAATTTGGACCCAATTGTGAAGTTGCGGTTCATAATCTGACGAAGGGTTATAATAGTACGATTGAATTGCTCGTCAATGGGCATGTATCAGGTCGCAAAGTTGGCGATAGTGCAAGCGAGACGGTGCTTGAAGCATTAAAAGACAAAGATATTGCAGATCGATATGGTTATATCACACATACAAAAGACGGGCGCATGCTGAAGTCATCTACAATCAATGTCAGAGATGAAGCGGGTGATGTCATTGCGGTCGTATCCTTGAATTATGACATCAGCGAATTTGCCGTTGCCAACAAAATTATTACGGATTTCCTGAATATCGAGGGGCAGAAGCCCGAAGATACAGGTGAGTTGATTACCAATGATGTAAGTGTCTTGCTTGAGACGATGATTGAAGAGGCGAGAAATAAGATTGGTAAACCCGTATCTGCAATGACAAAAGAAGATAAGATGGAAGTCATTCGATATTTGGATAAGAAAGGCGCACTCTTAATTAAGAAAAGTAGTGAACGCATATCAGAGTATCTTGGCATATCAAAATATACATTGTATAAATATTTAGGTGACGGTCAGGCAGAAGATGCCACCAGTGTATAAAAAGACATCAGCGTATAAAAGAAAAGGAGAGAACATGAACAGAACAGTTATCGCGACAGATAAGGCTCCAGCAGCGATTGGACCTTATGCACAAGCCAACAAAATTGGTGATTTGGTCTTTACTTCAGGACAGATTCCACTTGATCCAGCAACGGGTGAGATCAAAGGTGATACCATCGAAGTGCAGACAAAGCAATCTCTTGAAAATGTCAAAGCAATTCTAGAAGAAGCTGGTACAAGTTTGGATAAAGTATTTAAGACAACTGTATTTTTAAGTGATATTGCCAACTTTGCTGCAATGAATGGCATCTATGCGGAGTACTTCACTGGGGATGTTCTTCCTTCGAGAAGTGCCGTTGAAGTTGCTGCTCTACCAAAGGGTGCGCTCGTTGAAATCGAGGTCATCGCGACAATATAATCAATACAGCTCGAACTACAATTAGGAACTACGATTAACTACTTCAAAATTACCGCGTAGCGTTCTTGCTACCTCCATTGCGGTCGTATCATAATCATTTGCAATCAATTTTCAGAAAATCAGAAATTTAATTATGCCTTGGCTTTTCCAAGGCACTGGTTTCCTGTTATCATTTTTAAGAAATTTTTAACAAACATTACAAAATTTACATTTTTTTAATCAATTACGAAAGGAATAGAAATCATGAGAGAAAGAATTAATTGGATTTCAAACAAAATGGAGCCATCACCACACGAAGCAAGCTTAGCACTACTTGCGGAAGATCAGATTAAAAAAGTGAGAGGGTTTCACAAATCATTTCCAATCTATGAGCCAACACCACTTGTCGGACTCGATCAATTAGCAAAAAAGCTTGGTATCAAGAATTTCTTCTTAAAGGATGAGTCGTACCGATTTGGGTTAAACGCATTTAAAGTGCTCGGTGGCTCTTATGCAGTTGGAAAGTTTATTGCACAAAGACTCGGTAAGGATATCTCCGAAATCAGCTATGAGACGATGATATCAGCTGAGACGAAAGCAAAAGTCGGCGATATTACTTTCTACACAGCGACAGATGGAAATCATGGTAGAGGTGTTGCGTGGGCAGCAAATAAACTCGGTCAAAAGTCTGTCATTGCAATGCCAGTTGGTAGTTCTCAGACAAGACTGAAAGCGATACAGGCAGAGGGTGCAGAGGCGACAATCACAGACATGAATTACGATGATGCCGTGCGTTACGTCAATGGGCTTGCAGAAAAAGATCCCAATGGTGTGATGGTGCAGGATACCGCATGGGACGGCTACGAGGAGATTCCAAGCTGGATTATGCAAGGTTATAGCACGATGGCTGCAGAGGCGGATGAGCAGCTTCATGATGCAGGCATTGCAAGGCCAACGCATGTATTTGTGCAAGCGGGTGTTGGGTCATTTGCCGGTGCGGTCCAAGGCTATTTTGCAAATGCTTACAAAGAAGATTGTCCAATTACAACAATCGTGGAAGCAAATGTTGCAGATTGTATCTACCGCAGTGCACAGGCTGGAAAACTTGTTCCTGTCGGCGGCGATATGCAGACGATTATGGCGGGTCTCGCATGTGGAGAAGCTTGTACCATCTCATGGGATATTTTGAAGAATAAAGCGAAGTTTTTCGTATCAGCGCCAGACTGGGTGAGCGCATTTGGCATGAGAATGCTTGCTGCACCGCTCAGAGGCGACAGACAGGTTGTATCCGGTGAATCAGGATCCGTTACATCTGGCCTTGTTGCTACCCTGATGGAAGATGATACATATCAGGATTTCAGAGAGGCACTTGGATTGAATGAAGATTCCGTTGTATTGGTATTTTCAAGTGAAGGGGATACAGACCCTGCAAAGTATAAGTCAATTGTCTGGGATGGCGAATGCCCATCCGTCAAATAGTTGCTAAATAGTTAAAAAAGTTTCAGTAGAGAAAGGAAAAAAGAAAATGGATTATGCACAGATTAAAAAACAAGCAGAGGGTTATCGGGATGATATGACAAAATTCCTTCGTGATTTGGTTCGCCTCCCAGGTGAGAGTGCTCATGAAAAAGAGACCGCTGCACGCATCGTTGAGGAGATGAATAAACTCGGATTTGATGAAGCTGGCATCGATAAGATGGGCAATGCGATCGGCTATATTGGTAAAGGTGATATCCTCATCGGCTATGATGCACATATTGATACGGTAGGTATTGGCGATCCATCTCTATGGAACTTTGATCCATTTGAAGGGTACGAAAATGAGACAGAAATCGGTGGTCGTGGTACTTCAGATCAGCTTGGCGGTATCGTATCGGCTGTATATGGTGCAAAGATTATGAAAGATCTTGGACTATTCAATGACAAGTATAGAGTCATTGTCACAGGAACGGTTCAAGAAGAAGATTGTGATGGTCTATGTTGGGAATACATCGTTAAAGAGGAAGGTATCAAGCCTGAATTCGTTGTCATCACAGAGCCAACAGATGGCAAAATCACACGAGGTCAGAGAGGCCGCATGGAGATACGCGTTGAAGTAAAGGGCGTATCTTGCCACGGATCTGCACCAGAGAGAGGCGACAACGCAATCTATAAGATGGGCGAAATTCTCGGGGAAGTAAAGGAACTAAACAATCGACTCAAAGATGATGAATTCCTTGGAAAGGGAACCCTCGCAGTATCAGAAATTTTCTTTACATCACCTTCAAGATGTGCGGTAGCAGATAGTTGTGCAATTTCAATCGATAGAAGATTGACAGACGGTGAGACTTATATCTCCGCTTTGGAAGAGCTTCGCGAACTTCCTACTGTAAAGAAATATGGTGCAGAGGTAAGCATGTACAAATATGCAAAGCCAAGCTATACCGGATTGGTATATCCAATCGATTGCTTCTTCCCAACTTGGGTTCTTCCAGAAGATGGCGCATCTTGCCAAGCTGCAGTTGAGGCACATCAGAATCTGTTTGGTGAGCCTGTTGTAGATTGCTGGACATTCTCAACGAATGGTGTATCCATCATGGGCAGAAATAACATTCCATGTGTCGGATTTGGTCCTGGTAAAGAAAATCAAGCACATTCACCAAACGAGATTACATGGAAAGATGATCTTGTGAAGTGTGCCGCTGTGTATGCTGCAATTCCAACAATTTACACGAGAGACAAATAGAATAAATCGTACATATAACCTAAAATAAAAAGGAGATGAAAATGGCACAGGAAAGAATTAAAGAATTAATCAATAAGCTCGCAGATCTAAAGCATGAAAATATGTATGGTGAGGATTTCTTCCTTACATGGGAGAAAACTTATGATGAGATTATGGCGACATTTACCGTTGCTGATATCTTGAGAGCGCTCCGCGAAGAAAATATCTCTACAAAGATCTTCGATAGTGGTCTTGGAATCTCACTCTTTAGAGATAATTCTACAAGAACAAGATTCTCCTTTGCGTCCGCATGTAATTTACTTGGACTTGCTGTTCAGGATCTTGATGAAGGAAAATCTCAGATTGCACATGGTGAGACGGTTCGAGAGACTGCAAACATGGTATCTTTCATGGCTGACGCAATTGGTATCCGTGATGACATGTATATTGGTAAGGGCAATGCTTACATGAGAGAAGTATCTCAGGCATTAAAAGAAGGTTACGAAGACGGCAATCTCGAGCAGAGACCAACGCTTGTCAATCTTCAATGTGATATCGATCACCCAACACAGGCAATGGCTGATATGAATCATATCATTGATACGTTCGGTGGCGTTGAGAACCTAAAAGGGAAGAAGATTGCGATGACTTGGGCATATTCACCATCCTACGGAAAGCCTCTTTCCGTGCCACAAGGTATCATCGGACTCATGAGCAGATTCGGTATGGAAGTTGTACTCGCACATCCAGAGGGTTATGAAATCATGCCTGAGGTTGAAGAAATTGCGCGAAAGCAAGCGACAGAATCTGGTGGATCTTTCACAAAGACAAATTCGATGGCAGAAGCATTTAAGGATGCAGACATCGTATATCCAAAGTCATGGGCTCCATTTGCAGCGATGGAGACAAGAACTGAGCTCTATGGCAATGGTGATTTCGATGGAATCAATAAGCTGGAGAAGGAACTTCTCGCGCAGAATGCAAATCATAAAGATTGGGAATGTACAGAAGAACTTATGAGTACAACGAAAGATGGTAAAGCATTGTACATGCACTGTCTTCCAGCTGATATCACAGATGTAAGTTGCGCAGAAGGTGAAGTTGCTGGTTCTGTCTTCGATCGTTACAGAGTGCCACTCTATAAGGAAGCAAGCCACAAGCCATATATCATTGCAGCGATGATGTTCTTATCTAAGATTCAGGATCCTGAGGCGAAGTTTGAAGAATTCCTTGCTGCTGCACCAAAGAGATTTGATAAATAGTAAACAGGGTGGAAATTATGGAAAAGAAACAAAAAATTGTTGTTGCTTTGGGTGGTAATGCGCTAGGGGATAATCTTGACGAGCAAATGAAAGCAGGCAAGATTGCAGCGGTTGCAATTGTTGATTTGATCGAAGCGGGTCATGAACTCGTCATTGTACATGGAAATGGTCCACAAGTTGGGATGATTGAGACTGCATTTGAGACAGCGTCAAAAGCGGATGAACATTTCCCCGTCCTACCAATGTCTGTCTGTGTCGCATTGAGCCAAGGATATATTGGATACGATTTGCAAAATGTAATTCGTGCAGAGCTTGACGCACGTGGTATCAATAAATCAGTATCCACGGTCATCACACAGGTGGAAGTAGACGAGGCTGATCCTGCATTTCAAGATCCAAATAAACCGATTGGTGGATTTATGACGGAGGCAGAAGCTAAGATACTTCAAAATCAAGGCGTCATCGTCAAAGAAGACAGCGGTAGAGGTTACCGAAGAGTTGTCGCATCTCCAAGTCCAAAAAATATCGTCGAAAAGGATACCATCCTTGCTCTACTGAATGCGGGTCAAGTACCGATTGCAGTTGGTGGCGGAGGAATACCTGTAGCGATGCAAGATGGACAATACAGAGGATGCTGTGCTGTTATCGATAAGGATCGATCAGCTGCACTACTTGCCAACCAAATTGATGCGGATATGCTCATCATCTTAACCGCTGTTGAAAAAATTGCAATCAATTTCGGTACACCCGATCAAGAGGATCTCAGTTCGATGACAATCGCACAGGCACATCAATATATAGAGGAAGAACAATTTGCAAAAGGTTCTATGTTGCCTAAGGTGGAAGCCGCTATTTCATTTGTACAGTCTGGTACAGAGAAAAAGGCGTTGGTTACGATGCTTTCAAAGGCGAAAGAAGGTATTGAGGGGAAGACGGGTACACTCGTCTTGTAATAGAAAATTCTATTGGAGAAATCGTGATGAAGAAAAAGACCAATGAAGAAAATAGACAGTTGATCTATCAATTAGATGGTAGACCATCGCTCCACATTGCCCTACCACTTGGCTTACAGCATGTTCTTACAATGTTTGTTGGCAATCTCGCACCCGTATTAATCATGGCAGGATCCGTAAGCGTATCGACGGGAGATGCTGTCGTAACGCCTATACAAAAGATTATGATGGTACAGTGTACGATGTTCGTATCGGGACTCGCTACCTTACTGCAACTTTATCCAATCAAGGTCAAAGGTCTTCAGATTGGTGGCGGACTTCCTATCGTTATGGGAACAGGATTTGTCTTTGTACCAACACTGATTGCTGCTGGTACACACTATGGTCTGAATGCTGTATTTGGTGCTATTATCATCGGCAGTGTCGCAGAAATGCTCTTTGGTATCTTTTTGAGACCACTAAAGAAATTCTTCCCGCCTGTTGTCATTGGTTGCGTGTTGATGACGATTGGTCTCAATCTATTGCCTGTTGGTGTACAGTATCTGGCAGGTGGTGCTGCCGCACAAAGTGCAGCAGATAAAGCCAGTGCATTGCTTGCCGCTGGGGAAGCAGTTCCTGCTGATGTAGCAGCTGCAGCTGCAAATTATGGACATTGGCATAATCTACTGGTTGGAGCTCTTGTATTTGCAACCATTGTCTGTGTACAGAGATTCTGCAAAGGGTTCATTAAAGCATCCGCGATTCTGTTTGGTATCATCGTTGGTTACGTCGCTGCTATATGCCTCGGCATGGTAGATTTTACGCCACTATTGGACGCTAAAATTGTGTCTCCACCGATTCCATTTTTTATCAAGCCTGAATTTAATGTCAGCGCTATTATCTCCATTGCATTGATTTATGTCATATCTGGTCTTGAGACAATGGGCAATGTCAATGGAATCACCGTTGCTGCCTTTAATCGAAGTGCAACTGCAAATGAGACCTCAGGCGCGATTCTTGCCGATGGTATCGGATGTGCCTTTGCCGGCGTCTTCAATGCTTTGCCAAATACGGCGTTTGGTCAGAATGCAGGTATCGTTGCGATGACAAAGGTTGTCAATAAATTCTGTGTTGCTACAGGCGCAATCGTATTACTTCTGGCAGGATTCTTCCCTAAAATTGGAACAATCTTTTCCATCATGCCACAAAGTGTACTCGGTGGTGCTGTCATCACAGTCTTCGGTATCATTATGATTAATGGCATGAAGCTCATTTACCTCGATGGATTAGATGATAAGAATATCCTGATTATTGCGATTACCTTTGGTATTGGTTATGCTGTAAGTAAGACTGCAACACTTGTGCATGTGTTACCAAAACCACTCGCGTTTATCTTTGATGATACGACGGTTGCAGTATGTATTATTGCGGTGCTCGCAAATTTATTCTTCCATGCAGGAGAAATGACAAAAAAAGCAATCAAAGCATCAGGCAATGATACCGATGAAGTGGCAGAACTAGATAATAAATAGATAGAAGGGGTGTCCGATGAGTGAGATCATGAGACCGTTGACATTTGCTCAATTGATGGAGCAAATGCTCGGCGAATATAACAAACAAAAAAGTATCTTTGGGATACGAGAAGAAAAATTCTATCGGAATCTTTCAGATAACAGGATTCGATTATTTGGCGAGGAGATTGACTCGCCGATTGGACCTGCTGCTGGTCCAAACTCGCAACTTACACAAAATATAGTTGCAGCTTACCTTGCTGGAAGTAGATTTATTGAGCTCAAAACAGTTCAGACAATGGACGGTGAAGAGCTGCGAAATTGTGTTCCACGTCCCTGTATCAATGCAGAAGACGAGTGTTACAATGTGGAATGGTCTACAGAATTGACCGTACAGCAAGCTTTTGATGAATATGTGAAAGCATGGATTATTCTCCATGTGCTTGGTAAGGAATATAATCTTGGCGATCACGTACTCTTTAATATGAGTGTCGGTTATAGCTATGATGGTATCAAATCTAAAAAGATTGATGACTATATCGAGGGACTCAAGGACGCAAAAAATACGCCAATTTGGCAGGAATGTATGACTTGGCTAAAGGAAAATAGTCCTAGATTTACCAATTTTACCATAGCCGACATTGATGACATTTCCTCAAAAGTATCTACGTCGATTACACTTTCTACGTTACATGGATGTCCCGCAGATGAAATCGAAAAAATTGCGGACTATTTGTTGACCGAGAAAAAGATTCATACTTATATCAAATGCAACCCAACGCTTCTTGGCTATGAAAAAGCAAGAAGTATCATGGACGAGATGGGGTATGGTTATGTGTCGTTTGATGACCATCATTTCCTAGAGGATTTGCAATTTGTGGATGCAGTCGCAATGATTAAGCGCCTTCGCACAACTGCTGCAGATCTTAAGCTTGCTTTTGGTGTGAAGATTACAAACACATTCCCTGTTGACATCAAACGGGAAGAGCTACCAGGCGAAGAGATGTATATGTCTGGAAGGTCACTTTTCCCACTTTCGGTTAACGTCGCTTATCAATTGAGTAAAGAATTTGATGGTGACCTTCCGATTTCTTATTCAGGCGGTATTGATCGTTTCAACATATCAGATGTCCTACGGACGGGAATCAGACCCGTTACCATGGCAACAACGATACTCAAACCTGGTGGTTATGAGCGCATGAAGCAACTCGCGCAGATTGCGGAACATCAGATTGATACGAATATCAATATCATTGATGTGACTTATCTTGAGCAGCTTGCTTTGGGTATTGACTCAATCTCAAGACATAAGAAAGGCTATCGCGCAGTATCTGGTCGTAAGACTGATATTCCGCTAGACCTCACTGACTGTGCAATGGCACCATGCAAAGACAGTGGATGCCCCATTCACCAGCAGATTCCAGCATATCTGGAGCAAGTATCTCAGAAAAACTATGCGAAGGCGTTTGAAATCATTGCAAATGACAACGTACTTCCATCAGTTACAGGTACAATCTGCGATCATCAGTGCCAAAATAAATGCACAAGGCTTGATTATGAAGATCCACTCCAGATTCGGAATGCAAAGAAAGCCTCATCGCTTCTTGCACAGAAGAAATATATCGATGAGATTTTGGTTTCTGATTTGAAATCAGACGCGAAAGTTGTCATTATCGGTGCTGGTCCAGCAGGTCTTGCCGCCGCAACCTATCTTCGCAGAAATGGCGTTGATGTCACAGTAAAAGAAACGAGAAACAAGGCACTTGGTATTGTATCTCATGTGATTCCAGCCTTTAGAATCTCCGATGCAGAGGTTGAATTGGATGCGAAACTTGCAGCAGCTGTTGGCGTTACGATTGAATATGGCGCATCTGCAGATTACGATGTAAAGGAATTAAAGAAGCAATACGATTATGTCATCATTGCGACGGGTGCTTGGAAGCAAGGCAGAAGTTCACTTCAGGTTGATGGCAAGAGAGTCATCGACGCATTGGACTTCCTTGAAGCATCAAAGAAATCCAATCTTACTCTTGAGTTAGGTACGCGCGTTGGCATCATCGGTGGTGGTGATGTTGCGATGGACTGTGCGAGAGCCGCTGCGCGCAATAAGAATGTTGAAGAGGCTACAATCGTATATCGCCGTACAAAGGAATTTATGCCTGCACAGCAAGAAGAAATTGAACTTGCTGAAGAAGATGGCGTTCTTTTCAAGGAGCTTTTGTCTCCGAAGGCGATTCATGGAGATTCTCTTGTCTGTAATCAAATGCTACTTGGTAATTATGATGCATCTGGCCGCAGAGGAATCGTCGCGACAGAAGATACCATTGTATTGCAGTTCGATACTGTGATTAGTGCAGTAGGTGCGACAGTTGATACTGCGGCATTTGCACAAAATAATATCAAGCTCGATGACAGAGGTCATGTTGTTGTAAATTATGCGTGTGAAACTTCCATTGCAGATGTCTATGTTGCTGGTGACTGCAAAGCGGGTCCAAAGACTGTTGTAAAAGCGATGGCAGATGCCAAGATGATTGCAAACAATATCCTTGTCAAACTTGGTCTATCGAATGATTTCAAAGTATATGAAATGGAAGGTTGCAGAGCTGAACTTGTAGAAAAGAAGGGCGTGCTGACTGCCAAGGAAGATTCCGTTACAGCCGCAGCGAGCGATGCAAGCAGATGTCTGTCTTGTAGCAAGGTCTGCGAGATCTGCACGGATGTATGTCCAAATCGTGCAAATGTCACGATTGACCTTGGTCAAGAGTTCGCTACAGATGCAGCGCATCATCTATCACAACAATATCAGGTCATCCATATCGATGCGATGTGCAATGAATGTGGCAACTGTGGTATCTTCTGTCCATCAAAGGGCAATCCATATCAAGATAAATTGACGTTGTTTGCATCAGAAGAAGACATGATTGATAGCGAAAATAAAGGATTTTTACCGCTCGGTGAGGACAATTTCAAAGTCCGATTAGATGGACAGTCCATCATAGATTATAAGCTTGGAAGCAATCTGATCCCTGCAGAAATTGAATCGATTATTGCAAAAGTTGTAACAGACTATGCTTATCTCACCAGATAAATTGAGGGAATTTAATATGGCAATTTTAATAATAAATGGAAAAGTCGTCACACGAGATGCGTCAGGAACGGTTCTTGACGGTGGGGCAGTTGCAATAGAAGGAACGAAAATTGTAGAAGTTGACGCTACAGAAGTCTTGAAACCAAAGTACAAGGATGCTGAAATCATCGATGCAAAAGGGCGTATTGTGATGCCTGGTTTCATCAATGCACATATGCATTATTATAGTACTTTTGCAAGGGGCATTAATTTCGGTGGACGTCCTGCTACGACATTTGGAGAAGTATTAAATGGTCTTTGGTGGAAACTCGATAAGATGCTGACGCTCGATGATGTGTATTATAGTGCGATTGGTCCGATGATCGATCAGGTACGCATGGGTGTGACTTCTGCAATCGACCATCACGCGTCACCTTATGCAGTGACTGGAAGTCTGTTTAAGATTGCTGAAGCTGCAGAGCAGATTGGAATCCGTAGCAATTTATGCTATGAGATTTCTGACCGAGATGGTGATGCCATAGCGATGGACGGTATCAAAGAAAAGATTGATATTGTCAAACATTGTCAGTCTCGGGGCGATGACATGTTGAAAGGTCTCGTTGGTATGCACGCTCAGATGACGATTTCCGACAAGACGATGGACGCAGTTGTAAGTGCGACCGAAGCGGTTGGTGCGGGTTATCACATCCACTGTGCAGAGGGCATTGAGGATGTTGTCGATGCCATTGCAAAGTATGACCTCAGGGTCATCGAGCGTTTGAACGCGCGCGGTGTGCTCAATGATAAGTCGATTGCTGTCCACTGTATTCATGTCACAGATGACGAGATTGCAATGCTTGCAGACAGTAAAGTCGCAGTCGTACACAATCCAGAGTCCAATATGAGCAATGCCGTCGGTACGTCACCTGTCTTGAAAATGATTGCAAATGGCGTCTTAGTCGGCATGGGCACAGATGGTTATTGCACCGATATGACGCAGTCTCTAAGAGCAACACATGAGATTCATAAGCATGCTGCAGGAGTACCATCTGTTGGTTGGGGTGAGCCTCCTCAGATGCTCTTCTATAACAATCAAACCATTATGAATCGTTTCCTCGATGGCAAGGTTGGCAGTCTCGAAAGTGGAAATTATGCGGACGTCATCATCCTTGATTACGAGGGCACAACGCCAATTAACGCAGATACAATCAATAGTCATATTCTCTTCGGCATCAACGGTCGTCATACAGATACGACAATCTGTAATGGTAAGGTTATCATGAAGAATCGTGAACTCGTCGGTATCGATGAAGAGAAAATTATGGCAGAATCCAGAGCGCGCGCGCAAGCATTGTGGGACAGAATTTAAATTCCCAAGAAAGGTGGCGTTAGATGGAGCTTAGAACAGAACTCCCCGCAGTATTCAACGATTTTGCGGAAGCAAGACAGCAAGGTTTTCTTACAATGAAAGAGGTTAAGGATAGCGGGAAGGGTGTTGTAGGTCTCTTTTGTACCTATACACCCGTAGAACTATTTATGGCTGCAGATCTTGCATATGTAGGATTGTGCGCTACGAGTGATGAAACGATCTCAGCGGCAGAGAAAGTTTTACCAAGTAATCTGTGTCCATTGATTAAATCAAGCTATGGTTTTGCGATTACGGATAAATGTCCCTACATGTATTTTTCCGATCTTGTTGTTGGCGAGACAACGTGTGACGGCAAGGTAAAGATGTATGAACTGCTCGGTAAGGACAAAAATGTACATGTCCTAGAATTGCCACATAAGCAGGATACACCAGAAGCCAAGGCACTTTGGCGTGCAGAGATTGTACGCTTAAAAGAACGTGTCGAGCATGATTTTGGTGTGACGATTACGGATGAGCAGTTGCATGATGCGATTCGTAGGCGCAATATCGAACGTAGACTTCTGAAAGAATTGTATGAACTGAGTACGTTGACACCACCACCGATGACGGGATTGAAACAACTCCAAGTGTTGTTTGGCTCGCAGTTTAAATTTGATTGGGATAGCAAGGTTGCG
>JAISJM010000054.1 GCA_031261525.1 Eubacteriales Family XIII. Incertae Sedis bacterium | reverse complement strand
AGAACTTCGTTGTCGCTACCAGTCACTTCTGATAACTGAATGATGTAATCTTTTGCACCGAGGATGAATCCATCCTGATCAACAACATAACGTCCGTCATTTACAACGGCAGCTCTTGTTGCGGCCACGCTATTGCCATCCTCATCGGAAACAGTATAGACAACCTTATAGATGCCTGCAACACTTGTTGGGATTGCCGCGATTGCATTGCCTTCTAAGTCAAATGCCTTATAGGTAATCACAGATGTCAGATCGTGATCTTCAATATCCCACGCAGATAAGCCAGTTCGAAGCGTGCCATCGCCAATTGGTGTGCCAAGCGCTGTCGTACTAACGACAACAATGCCACCAGCTGTAATCACTGGCACATTGCCAAGTGTAACTCTTACTTTGATTGTAACTTTTTCGTTTGGATCTCCTTCAGAGGCAAATGTCACCGTATAGTAATCATCGTCATCTGTAAGTTCCGCTTTAAATGTCGTCGTGTCTACGATAACATTTGTATTGTTATAATCTGGAAGAACCTGCCATGCTTCAGCTTCGGCAAGTGCAATGAGTGCAGCCTTGCTTGTCAGCACTGGGCTAGCGCCACCCGTTGTATAGGTGCCGCCTACGATTCTTTGTGCATCGGTAAGTGTAACAGAGAAGTCATTTGCACCGACTTGATATTTGCTCAATGCACCTGGTGTTGAGACGATTGTCTTACTGACAATGCGTGCCGTGATTGCTTTTTCTACACGGCTGACAACACTGCCATCAACAGTCTTTACCGCAGCAACTGTAATTGGGAAGATTCCCGCTGCCGTTGCTGTGCCATCTAGTTCGCCGTACTTGAGTCCATTGCTATCATTGCCTCTTGCAATTGGGCTGACAAGCGTGATTTCTGGAACTCTCTTGCCTTCATAATCCCATGCATCCGCAATAGATTGCGCCTTAATCTCCGCATCTGTACCTGTTACGTCTGTGTGATTAATGACAAAACTTTTAGCGGAGAGGATAATCTTATCCTCATCATCTGTGTCTGGATCTTCAGGACCAACGATGAATCGTCCATCATTGACAACAAGTGCTCTCGTTGTATCAACATGGTTGCCGTCATTATCTGTGACACTATAGGTCACTTGATAGACACCAACTTGATTCTCACGAACTTTTTTATCTAAATCGTTACCATTTTCATCTTTGATACTGTCTACTTTTATCTTTGATGTTATATTTCCGTCTTCTGTATCAGATGCAGTAACAGCAGTCTTTAGATACGATTCTGTCAATAGTGCCGTACTTGTTGTTGAAGTAAACTCAAGAACGCCATTTGCTGTAATCGTTGGAGCGGCACCTTTTGTTGCATAACCTGTAATGACAATTGCAACATCTGGCGCAGCATCTACAGATAGTAGAATCTTATAGGTTCCAGGGATACCGCCATCTGCCGCGCGCTGTTCTGCATAGAATCCGCCATCTGTCACGATATTGATTTTCAAATTGCGTGATACGCTTGCAGGTAGAAGCTTTACAGCCTCTGCTTGTGCTTGTGCAAGGATAAAATTATTGAAATTCGTCTGCGTTGTTGTAGCAGCTTTGGCTTCTGATGTACGTACTACAAGATCTCTTGCTGCAATGTGGTAGGTTGTTGCATTGGTGTATGTATCTGGATCCAATGTAACGCCACCATCTGTTGTCGCGCCAATACTACCATCGCCATCCACAGGAGAATTATCAGGAGCAAATTCACCGGTGTTGACATTTTTCTCTTTGACGTTGTCGTCAGTTCTTACTTTTAACTCGTCTTCATCTTCAAGACCGAGGACGATACCTGTGACTTCTCTATATTTGTCGGTATGATTTTTAATCTGAGCCGTAATTGGTGTATAGACGCCATCAGCTTTTGTAAATCCAGCATCGTTGAATGTTACATCCGCAGGTGCAACCGCTTGTGTTGTGATAACTGTCTGGGCTGCATTTGCCGTAATCTTCCACGCTTCTACAGAAGCATATTTCTGAACTGCTGCAGGCGATGAAGCCAACGCGCCGAAATCAGATTTGACTTCTTCAAGTGTCTTTACAAAATTTTCAGCTCTTACTAAATAGGTCGCTGTATCTGGATCGCCATCGCCACCTGGTGGGTCGACGATATAGGTACCATCATTGACTAAGATGAAACCAGCTTTGGATACGGTGTTGTAGTCGCTGTCTATAACAGAATAAGATACTGTATGTAGACCCGCTTTTGCTGTGGAAATTGATTTATTGTCAGCGGCAAATGGATTACCGTCAATCGCTTCAATTGTAATCTTTGAGGTGAGGTTTCCATCTTGTACATCGTGTGCTTCTGGTGCGCTACCTGCTTCATCCTCTAATTCTACAATCTGCTTTGCTCCGAGCGTGTCGCCAACGGAGACTGTTCTGATTGCAGGAATCGTAAGCACTGGTGCATCGAGATTGTCGATGTACATGGTGACTGTTACATATTTAGCAGGATTATCTGGTGTCTCTTCGCTTACTTTAAATGTTACAGGGAAATGAAGTCCTTCGGCAATATCCGTGTCTGAAATCAAACTGAATCCACCATCTGATACAAGTGTGATTGTTCCATCTTCCGTCAGATTCTCATTTCTGATATACGCCTTTGCAGCAGCATTTCTGATTACATTTGTCGTGTATGCACCCGTTATGCTATTGGCAATCGGAGGTGTTGTCTGTGCTTTTGCTTTCGTAAGAAGAGCTTTCGCTTGGACGGTATTCAATCGATGCGTGTATGCAAGGAGTGAATACTGTGCACCGTTGACTGCAGTGCCTGTTGTAATTGCACTATCGGATGTCTTTGTTTCGTCGTCTGGGTCTTCGTCAAACACGCGCGCTGAAATCGTTCTTGATTTATCGATACCACGTACTTTAATAATCGGGTGATATAATCCGACATTGTCTGTATAGCCACCTAGAGCGCCGACATAAAGTCCAGAAGTTGCTCCTTGATCTTCACGTAGAATCTCATTGCCATGATTGTCATAGGCAGTCGCTTCGGATCGATTTAAAATCTGCGAATTTAATGCCGCCGTATTTACAGTACCCTTTGATATGATAAAACTCTTTGCTCCGATGATGACGTCTTCATCAACCGTATAGGTGCCATCATTGATGACAATGACTCGCGACTGTTCATCGGTACGATCGTTGTTATCGGTGACAACATAGTCGACCTTATAGACACCTGGCTGACTTGCGTAAACCGCATTAACAGGTGTGCCATCTTTATATATTTTGTATGAAATCGTCATTGGTGCAGCATTGCCTGCAGCAATTGTTGTGATTGCACCATAGGAGTAGACGATATAACTATCTAGTCCATCGACAACAATATCATATTGACCATTCTTAATGATTCCACCATTTTCTCTTGGTGAATCTTCAAGAATGATGGTGCCATCACTCTCGTTATAATCTTGACCAGCGATACCTGCTCTCGTGCCAATGACACCTAGAGCGCTGACCGTGGATGTATAGTTTAATACATTAATTGCATTTGTTGCGTCTTTATCATAAGCAACCTCAATTGGCGTTGCCACTTTTAATTGTGGTGGATATGGCGGAATGGAGCGGCCAACCTTGAGTGCAATTGTAGCAGTAGTATTTGGGGCATCTTTTGCGGCAAATGTCACAAGATAGCGACCTGCAGCAACTTCACTACCCGTCTTTGTAAGTTCGGTGCTTACTACTTTTACATCGGTGGACGCTAAATCCGCACCGAATTCTTTTACAGCTTGTGCTTTGGCGATAGAGATGAGCGCTGCATGAGAAGTCATTCCTTCGTAGGTGCCATCATAAATCGCTGTCGCAGAAGCCTGACTGAGGATTACATGATTTGCCCATATATGGTATTGAAGACCATTTTCATCTTCGCCACCTTCGAGCACGTCACCAGCGATGACTTTACCTGTAATCGGTTTCTTTAGCGTGTATGCTTCTGGATCCAAGGTAAGACCAGATACCGTAATCTTGTATTCGCCATCGGAACTGACAACTGCTTTATAGTCGCCAATATCTGTACCAGCAACTGTCGTATATTTTGCTTCGGTACGAGGCTGACCCGTTGTGCCGTTATATACCGTAGCTTCTGATTTATCAAGAACTTTGACTCTTGCAGCACCTGTTCCTGCAGGTGTAATTACATCCGTAACCTTTATCACAAATGGATGTGCTTCAAGAATATCCTTATCGATGACATACCTGCCATCATTGACTACGATGATTCCAATTGCTGTCGCGGACTTTCCATGACTATCTGTTACTTTGTAAGTTACTGTATAGATGCCAATCGCATCGGGACTCACGTTGATTGTATTTGCGGGACCATAAGGAGAACCATTAATGGCTGCAATTGTAATCTTATCTTCAATCGCTACGCCATCTTCAATATCCACCGCGCTTGCACTTGCAAGAATCTGCTCGGCAGAAAGCGTACCAGCCGTTCCCTCGGTTACGATAAATTCTCTTGGAGATTGCACCGTTAGAATTGGCGGCGTGCTATCGCCTACCGTGATATTAACGGTAATCTTGATACTAGGTGCACTTGCAATTCTAAATGTTACAGGCCATGTACCCGTTGCCTCTTTCACACCATTATTCTCGATCTCTAGAGCAACACCTACTGCGGAGCCTGTAAGTCGGAATCCTTTTGCATCCGTAATCGCGGCAAGAGATGTTGTGCTCATTGCTGCGCTTGATACGAGGAATCTTGCTTCATAAAGAGATACGCTTGCAGCATGTGCATTTAATGCATAATCTGTCTCATGTTCATCTTTACCTGGAACAATGACACCTTCACCAACGACAACAGCTTGTACTGTCTTCGTTGTTGATTTATGATTCTCAATCTGTATCACGTGCTCATAGATGCCCGTGCCCTTGCCAGCAGTGTATTCTGAATCAACAGTTTTCACGCTTGCTGCAGTTACATGTGTTCCATCTTCATCGGTATACCATGCATGTGATGTTGAATCGAGAAGAATGGTTGAATTTAAGACGTCTGTAGCAGATACAGGCGCATTCTTCACATAACTCTGTGCTTGAAGAATGTATCCAAGACCGCCATCAGATGTAACGATATAGCTACCATCATTGACAACAACAACTTGCTTTTCAGTCTTTGTATTGCCATCACTATTTGTAGCCTTATATTCTACCGTGTAGATTCCCTTTTTCGCTGTATTGACTGCGCCAGATGAGATGATGCTCGCTGAGATATCGGTGTCATCTGTTGTGTTTTCCTTTGCCGTAACACGCGCGGTACCAGCAGCATTGTTCTGACCGAGTGTATAGGAATCGCCAATTTGCAATTCTAGTGGTGAATTGATATTAAATACAGGGTAGGATCCTTCTACGACATGAATCTTTACTGTCAGCTTATTACTTGGATCGTCGTTTTCACCAAATTTCAAATTATAAGTGCCCGCGACTGCTTCTGCATTGTGCGTATCGACATTAACATTGTCTGCACTCAATGTATGCTTTGGTGCTGGACCCTCTGGTTTTAAGAATCCACGCGCATTGGCGAGTGCAATCAGCGCGGCTTCTTCATCTGCAGCGGATTTCAGCAAAATTTTCTGCATATTCATCGCTGTAATCGTGATATTGTTGGCTGCGATTACAGAATCTTCTTTGTCAGAAACATTATCGTTGTCAAGTACTCGTAGCGTTGCTGTTGCTTGATAATAGTCTGTATCACTTGGTATATTACTTACAACCGCAAATGTCATCTCATAGCTGCCATCGACACCATTTGCTGCTTTAAATCCACCATCTGTAATGAGTTTGACTCCGTACAGTCCTTCATCCTCAGCATTTGCAGTCTCTGTGATTCTTGCATTGAGGGTGCTGATGATTCCAGCATCTGTCGTGCTCATACTTGCAATCAATGCAGCTGCACTGGTTCTACTCACAACTTTATCATCTGCCTTAATCGCAAAACGGAATGATGATGTCGTAATTTTTGTTGCCTGCTTAAACGTTGCATCGTGATAAGGTGTATTCGCGAGTGGGTTACCAAGATATGTTCTTGGACTCTCATTGTCAGCTTTTTCAGCATCTTCGAGTACAATCTGAACGACATCATCGCCAGGTTTTCCGAGCAACGCCTTCATATTGTCAGGAATTTCATATACCCATGTTCCATCAGGATTTACGGTTGCATAAAATGGCGTATTGCCAGCAAGTGCTGTATCCGTGATAATGATTGGTGTTGATGTACCTTTTCTTGTAACTACTGCATAAACTCTGACGCCTTTATCTTTGTTGTATGGTGTCAAAGTAGGATTCGTTGTTGCCGTACCCCTAATTTCAGTTGAATTGGAGTAGAGCTTTGCCGTTGTAATGGCAACTGGCGATGCTGGTGTTGCATCAGTGACTGTAACAACTTCGTTGGTGATTTGATCTGGAGTTGATACATGAACTCTTGAAGATGTTGGATCTACGCCACCTCTCCATGCAGAGAGAAGTTTGATCTTCTCACCTGGTTTCAAGAAGTCAGGTGCGGCAAAGCGGAGTACACCGAGTTTCGCTGTGCCATAGACATTTTCATCTTGAATAGAAACGGCAGGATGTGTTGTCACGCTATTGTCCGTATGCGTAATCTCAAACACACCGTAGATTTCATCCGTCCAGATTGGACGTCCCGCATTGTTCAATCCCTCTGGAATGGAACCAATTGCGCGAACATATTTGTCTGCGTTTGTTGCAGGTAAGATATCTGTAATATTTGCGGTTGCATTGTTACCAGACATTCTTGAATAAGCACTGATACCAACCGTACCAAATGAAGTTGTATCAAATTCAGCTGGTATAGTCGTGCTGGATATTGTTTTGTATGATGTGCCAGTAAGTGAATAGTCAAAGAGACTCCAACTCTTAAATGGATCCCCTTCCAAATTCTTTCCATGTGTCCATACGGCAAGATCTGAGCCAATCGATGTAAAGACACCAGTACCATCATTTGTTGCGACGATACGACCTCCATCTTGGCGTGTATTTCGGATATCATAGTAGAGCGGCTTATTCATTGTGAAGTTGAAGTTATTTCTACCGTCAATTGCGCCATAATTATCACTATTTGAAGCAGTTCTACCTTCTGCTAGGAAAATCGAACCCTCGCCTATCGTAAAGTCAAAATTATCCCGTCCATATACTGCCGCACCATTTTTTGCAATAATCTGAACCGTAGATTTTGCTCCAGAAATATTAAAGGATTGATTGTCACCATTTGTGAACTCAATACCTTTGTTTTGTCCATTACCATCGGTTGGATTTGTTGGTGTACCATTTCCTTGGTTTTCAATATAAACTTGTCCACCTGATGATACGTTAAATTGGTTATTATTACCATACATGCGGACTGCGGCTGCATTATCGCCACTACTCTGTGTTTTTATAACAGATAGTTTTCCATGATCGCTAACATTGAATATCTGATTTCCGACTAGATAGAAATGAAGCGTTGCATCATTATCATCACCCCCAGCAGATTTCAAGTTCAACTCAGTGCCCTCGCCGGATATGTTAAAGGTACCGACGTTAATTTTTTGTATCATAGCACGTTGATCATGCAAACTTTCAAGTGTTACTTTTGCACCATCTGTGACTTCAAATCCGCCACTGAGTCCAACGGCACGAAATACCGCCGTGTAGTCATCTGCAGCGGTAGTACGTCCAATCGCGTGAACTACTGTGCCTGCCCCCGACATTGCAAAACGTATTGGACTAATCGAACCATTCTCATAGTTCACGTTTACAACTTGGGGACCTGCAGATTGTAAATCAACTTTAGCACCACCTTTTGCATCTACATAAAGCAGCGTGTTTGCAGCAGTTGTATTATCTGTTGCTGATGAGTCTACAAAAAGAACACTACGATTACCTGTATCTAAGTGAATATCTGAGCCTGCTTCAAAAGTAGTACCTCTTGCCATGATAAGTGTAATTGCCCCTGAAGCGACCCAGTCGATCTTCCCATAAAAATGAATTTCACTGTCTCCAGCATAAACAAATCCACCATTCGCTGTTCCATTCGCAGATACATTAGTAACAGATATATTCCATCCACCTGTACCTGATGGAGCCTGAGTTTCATTTGTTTTTATTGATGTCGTCTGAACAAAATATCCTGTTGTCGTAGCTCTCATTACTTTTAAATTCGAAATTTTGAACGTCTTTGCTGCTGAAGTTGCATCGCCAAGTTCAAAACCACGACGATTGACATTGGTGAAATTTAGAGTATAATTCTCACCATTAATTTCAATATTCCTTGTAACTTTCGGTAAATCATTGGCTGCCGTGATACTACCGGTACGTGTAATATCAGCAGTAAAATAAATTTTACTGATTGATGTATCTGCCAAAGCATTCCGTAAATCTTCCCAAGTAGAGACTTCGACACCATCCTCATGACCAAGCTGCACGCCAGGACTCACGATGCTCAAAGGATTCACGCCCACAGTCTTAGCCTTATCACCAGTATCACTAGCAGGAGCTTTCACAGCTTTTGAAGCTTTCTTGCCATCCTCCGATTTTGAAGCAGTATCTTTGGCTTTTGCATCTTCTTTTTCTTCCGCATCTGCTTTTGCCTTTGTGTCATCAGCCGCTTTTGCGTCAGAATCAGAATCGGCATTGGTATCAGCGTCAGCATCTGCATCGGAATTTTCTTCATTCTGATCCTCTGCTGATGTCGATTCTTCACCGTCTGTTGTTGCATCAGAATCTGCATCCTCGTCATAGGCCTCTTGGCTTACAGCACTTGTCGTCGTGTCATATTCCCCGACGGCACTGCCCGCAGCATACGCAGTCTGAGGTATTAGCATCAACAGAACCATTAAAAATGCGATGCCACTCTTCATCCGCTGAAATTTGTTATGAATTTTCACAATTCACTCCTTTGTAATACAAATAAACTTATTTATAATGACTAATAAATTTAGATGTCAATAGATATATATACCATGAACGATACTATGCTAAACATTTATCGGACTATTTTTGTCAAATATCACATAATTACATATATTGTTGATATTATTTGAAATATTTAATAATTTGTTAAAATTGTGTGTATCAAGTTTACAGAAAATACTGAACCAATACAACACGCTTTTATAAGATTTAATAGTACAAATTGCTGTCAAAAATTTCATATTGTAATTAAAATATAATAATTCAGCAACATTTAGGCGCTTTTTATTCCGTGTTATATAAATTAAGACAATAATCAAATTGTTTTCTTGTCTTCAAATAAAAAAATAAATTAAAAAAAATCGAAATTAAAAAAAATTATGATATTTATTACTCAATATCATTTGTCTCCAACATTTTTTTTATATTCCTTCTACCACTCCAAAGATTTGTTGAAACCGTGCTTATCGTACAACCAAGCAGTGCAGCAATCTCCTTATAGTACAACTCATCAAAGTAAAATAATCGCACGCAGGTACGTTGAATGATTGGCAAGCTCTCAATCATGCACGCAATCTTCTTACGAAAATCCTTTTCTTCAAGTATACGATGCGGATTTGCATGTCTTCGTTTGTCTTTATATTGATTCGAAAGTTGCGAGATATCCAGTGGGATATGGAGCTTACACCTTTTTTTATGTGATTTGATATATTTATTGCATACGTATACAATGCGATTTTGCTGCCAAACATAAAATGTCATCGGGTCTCTTAATTTGTTGATATTGGTCATCATTGAAATTGCAATATCTTGAACCGCATCTTGCACATCATCTGGATGGGTAATCAGGGATTTTGTTTGTATCAATATGTATTCTGTTTGCATACATAAAAGATCTTCGAAGGCTTGCACATCACCATGAATCGCTTTCTCAACCAATGAATATAATTTCGTATCTGTATTTACAGCGACATCATTCTTTTTCATACAGCTTACCCATTTTCACATCCTCCCAATCAATGCTTATCGTCACTTATTAATATGCACACTGATAAGTAAATGTTAGACTTTTCATTTTTCTTGCTTTATTCTTAAAAAAACACGTTCCATGCATATGCCAATACAGACTACGGTTAGTATGAGACAAGGTACAGATATCGAGCAGAAGATTGGACGTGCAGATAGGTTCAAATATCTAGCAAGATGCACATTTTTCCTCGAAATGTATGGTTCGTATCATAAATATGCCGAAAATATCATTAAAAATGATACTAACCATACATCTGGAGCGAAAAGGTGCCGATTTTCGACAAACTTTATTTTTGAAAGATGATTTGACTTCCAGATGCGATATTATCGTCATCTGCTAGTTTCTGCTTCTATGGAATATCGCACGACACCGCATCAAAATGACAAATTTTGTGTAACTCATATAAATTAAGGTGGCTTTGTTGCAAGTTGACCTTTCGATGCGATGATATGCATTTAATAGGCATCCAATCACTATAAATGTGTAGCAGTATCGCATCTTAGCGCGAAAAACTGGCATTAATCACATATATTAGGAGCTAAATCAGTGAAAATGTCGACTTTTTCGCGGTTAAACATTTTTACAGCATCACGATATATGTTGTGTTTGGAAATCCAGAAGTGACAGAAAATCTAGAGGTGGCAGGGAGTCCAGAGGTGACAGAGAATCCAGAGGTGACAGAGAGTCCAGAGGTGACAGAGAATCCAGAGGTGACAGAGAGTCCAGCGGTGACAGAAAATCTAAAAGTGTTAAAAAATCCCACGATTGCGAACAAATTGTCGCTATCGTGGGATTTTTTCGATATTTATTATAAATTACTGATTTTACTGAATCACAAACTTACACCTAATTTTAGCTGTGCGATTGTCATCAGTTGAAGCAATCCAGACTGCCTCATAGTCGCCAGGTGAAAGGTTCTTTATTGTATGTTTGGAAATGTCACCATTTGCCCCTGCCATTACAGTTACACTGTAAATCTCTGCACCAGATTCATCATAGAGACTGCTTTTCACGATATGTCCAATATCATCGATGATTTTGACTTTTAACATATCAGGATTTTTATAAGTCGCCTCTTTACCATTTGAACCTAAAATCTGGACTTCTGGCTCATATAGAGGTTTCGAATCCTCACTTGTCGCCGTTGGCGTCTCTTGTGGTACAACCGTTGAGCTATTTAAATCCATCAGGTTGAAGTATGTGATTCCACCACCGATGATTGCAACAAGAACAACGGAAATCATGACAAGCTTGGTCGATACAACTGTGGAGGCAAGGTGCTTACCTGGTATATTGGAGAGCGTACCGCTGGTTAATTTCTTACTGCAACCTTTTGTAAAATGATTTACCATCTCGTCAGACACCATCTTGTGAATCCCTGAATCTAGGGCTTCAGAAATTGCTGGTGCAGCGGCAATACCCAACAAGAAATCTTCATTCTTGCCTGTGTAATTTTCGGTGTCGGAGTATTTCTCCAGAATTTTTTTCAATGTTTTTTTCCCCTTCAGTATATTAGTCGAAACGGTATTAATACTGATTTTCATCGCTGCCGCGATTTCTTTGTAGGACAATTCGTCATAATAGTACATGACGATGGACTCACGTTGCTTGAGGGGCAAATTCATAATTGCTTTAAAAATGAGGTTGTTACGATCCTTATGTGCAACAGATGTCTCGGGTAAATAATCCCGATTCGTCTCTTCAATCACATCAAATGCCTCTTCATGTTCATTCTTTGTTGCATGACGATGCTTGCGATTATGGTTAAAGCTCACATTTCTAATAATTTGATACATCCATGAATTAAAGGCAAATGAACTTTTTAGCTTGCCGATATTTTGATACATCAATAGGACGACATCTTGAGCGACATCCTCCACATCGGCTTGGCTATTTAAAAGCTGCGCCGTGTGAAAAAGAATTTCGCGCGCTTTCAGATGATAGAGCTTATCAAAAGCCTCACTATCTCCAGCAATCGCTTGATCAACCAAAGCAAATATTTCTTTTTGCCGCGCAGTAATTGCTACTGAATTATTTACTTTGTCGCTATCCATTAAATGTCTCCTCTTCTGGATTTCTTGTCTGATTTATTTAAAAACTTTGAAAAAAACTTTGAAAAAAATATGTAGGTATCTGTAAGATTTCATTGTACAACTCTATCTAATCAAAATCAACCTTATCATCCTAAACGAAAATAAAGCCTAAAATAAAGACCATCGAAATGAGATATTCGTCTCCACGATGGTCTTCCTATTAATTCTTTAAGTTTTTTGAGTTTATCAGATGTTTTCATCTACTATAAACTTCCACCGAACAGCCGCTGCGCGTTGATCCTCTGTTGAAACGACCCAAATTGCTTCGTATTCACCTGCCGGAAGCGCGGTCAATGTGCTTGCAGAAAGGATGTCTCCTGTCGTATGATATACGTCCGAGCCTAATTGTTCCTTGATACTGCATTGAATGACATACCCAATATTGTCATTGATTTGGATGTGCAGTTCGTCAGGATTTTGAAAAGCAGCCTCTTCGCCATTTGCACCCAATATCTGAACGTCTGGTTCATAGAACGGTTTCTGCATGGCAGTCACAGCAACGGATGGTGTCTCAACTGGCGCGGCTATTGACGTATGTAAATCGATGATATTGTATGCCACAAAACTGGTGGCAGTAACGGTGAGCGCGCAAAGTGTGATGATACAGGAAATCTCTGCGCTAGAAAGAACATTCTTTTTGAATTGATTGATTGCTAGACCACTTGTCATGCTCTTATGGCAACGTGCTGTAAAGCGATTCACCTTCGTGTCTGGCAACATTTTATTGATTCCTGAACGCAACGTTTCAGCAATGGAAACGGTCGTACTGCTCTTTAATAGAATTTCTTTATTTTTCAATGCTCCGTATCCTTTCATTACCGAATAAGCGCTGTATCTAAAAGGTATTCGCAATCACCATTTTTTACGGGATCAGTGATTTCTGTATCAGAAAACGTGGGGTCATACATCGCCCATCGACCTTCTATATAGACGTTGAGCCATGCATGATAGATCTTCAACGGTTCCTTCCAAACGCCTTCATTGCGTAGGATGTATCCGTGCACAATTTGAACTGGGATATTTTGACTTTTTAAGATGATTGCAGTAATCGCACTTCGTTCATTGCAATTGCCAATGCCTGTGTTCATCGCGGCTTCGATATCGGGGAATCGATATGTGCTGCTGCTGTCCTTTCCTACGCTTGATTGTTTCAAAAGTTCCGCATCTTCACGGATATTTCGTCTAATATAACCAGAAATCAATTCGGTCTTTTTTTTATCTGTCAGTAAGCACCCTTGCGCCTTTTCCTCTTGTGATATAAGATATCGACCGACGGATACAGCTGTACTATTTTTGTCATAACTGGAATAAACATTGCTATATCTATAGGGTGAAACTTCGTCAAAATTTGCAACGAATTCAAATCCTGGAGTCTCTGTCTTCAGGCTTTTCAAGTTCTCCTTCTCATATGGAAGACATTTGATACGGTATGTCCCAGACCCATAAGGGAGCGCATAACCTTGCCAGCCTGTGCCAACAGGATAGACGTAGTAAGGATGCAAAGGTTCTTTAGAATTCATATTGTTATTATGGACATTTCCATTATGGTCAATGCTTGTTACGTCCAACACTAGTTGACTACGGGGGCCATCATAACGAATCAAGATGTATCCTCTATCTAGATTCGATAAATCCAAGGAGATATCTTTGTCTGTGACAATCGAATCTGTCGTTGGTTTGATTATTCCATTTTCCTTGAATGCACCCGCAGAAAGTGGAATCTGCTGCGATTCGATGCGTACCGTTTCGAGATCTGAGAATTGTGATTGATTGGTAGAATTCTTATGAATCAGAAATAATGCGACTCCGATTTCAACTAGAAATAATAGGCAAATGATAAAAATAAGTATCCGTTTTACGGCTCGGCGCGTTCTTCCTCTGGGAAGTCTTTCTAATCCAAACGACATCATGTCCTCCTGCTAATCATTACGTTATCTGTTTAGTAAATGTCAACGTCATGATATTTCTTGCCCGCATTTGAATTTAGATTTACCCGAGAGATATAGGACGCAAAAAAGGCTGTCTCGATTGGGGATTGAGGCAGCCTTTTTTGATATATATGAGCTTAGACGAACCTGTAACGAAAGATTATTTTATCTTGCCCAAACGTGTGTGGTGGATTGTAGCGTTTCGCCACTTACAGCCGCTTGCCGAATAAGCTGCGCAATGTAGTGATCTTGTGCAGCCTCTGCAAATGGGTAAAAACCGTGATTTTCGGATATTGATAATAGCGCTGTCGGTGAGTCTGTATCTAAAATTTTATCTGAATTTAGTGTTGGTGATGCTGCTTGTGGCGTATGTTCAGAGGATATTTTGTCTAAATTTGATGCTGCTTGTGGCGTATGCTCCGAGGATATTTTGTCTAAATTTGATGTTGCTTGTGGCGTATGTTCCGAGGATATTTTGTCTAAATTTAATGTTGCTTGTGGCGTCTGCTCAAAAGATATCGCCTCTGCCATAAGCTCGAGTGTGCGCGCCACAGCAATTTCGTCGTCGGTCAGTCTGCTATTGGCATATGGATTCTTGTAGACCCAATCGCCATCAGCATAGATTCCGTATAGACCAAAACCTTCGACATTTTCGTCTTCGCCGAGGTTTTTTCTTACAAAATCTGATTCTATTGCCGTATCGTAGGATAGCATGCGCTTGATGTGCTTGTTGTATATCTCGCCTTTTTCACCTTTGATTTGGATTGTGTGGGTTCGGATAAAACTTCTATGTTGATTGTCTTCAAAGTCGAAAATTCCAACCTTGCCGCTTTCAAATTCGAGACAAGCAATCGTATGCGTGCTCGTCACGATTTCTTCTTTTGTGGCACGCGATTCTCTGCCATAACCAGGCATGCCTGTGACATTTGCGGAGAAGGCTCTTACGCGGACATTTTCGAAACCAACATCTAGATACTTTCGAATCAAGCTCACAGCGTGATAGTCATTGGTGAGTGAGACTCTTGCTTCGGTGGGTGTGCCGATTTTGCCGCTGCGAATATATGCAAGATGCGCTTGTTGGACAGGTCTTAAAAAATACTGCTCAGCTACTTGCACCATTGCTTTCGGAGGGAGTTTCTCGTAGAGTTCTACGGGGGCGGGTGTCTCCATTAGGATTGGGATTCCACGCGTTGCAAGCTTCACAGCTTCATCTGTAACAACATCTGCAGCGATGCTGAGGACGATGAAATCTGGTGCTTCCATGTTTAGCAATTCTTCAATTGTGTTGTAGACATTTGCACCAAATTTTTCTTTGTAAAAACTCGCCTTTTCTGGGTTGCGTGTGACTACGCCTGCTAATTCAAATCTCTCTGGGAGAATTGCGGCACACCTCGCGAAGAATTCTGCGCGCCAGCCGCTTCCGTATAACCCGAAACGTATCATAATATTTTGCCTCTTTTTAACATATCGGAATTCTATCCACCTGATTATCATTGGCAGGAGTGCATCACTGTCGCAATATTCAGGCTAATGCAAATCAAACATACTACATATTCTATATATCTAACAATACTTTACATGCGAATCCGCAACTAGAAACATCGCCCAGTACATTCGCTTCGCACAATTGCGGGCTAGTGCCTTACGACTTAATTGTCAATCAATTACCAAATCGCAACGTTGCTTCACATATCGCACATGCTAATCCGCCATATCACAGCAGAATGTCCTCCATCGCATCAGCATCACTCGACAAAATAATCTGGATACCTTGAAATGACGAATTCTTTTTCGTCGAGCATCATATGCAAATGTATCGTCATGACAAAATCGAGTTCATCGATATCTTTATTGTAAATCGCGTTCATAATGGTCTCATGCTGACCGATGACTTTTTCCCATCGCATCTCTTTTGTCGCAACTCGAAGCCAGCGGAAACGATCCAAATGAATGCTATTGGCGCTGAGCCAACCCCAGATTTCTTTGCGATTCGCAATCGTATAACAGGTTTCGTGAAATACATTATCGTAGTAGAAGAAGTCACGCGCATTTTTCGTTTCGACGGCTTTCTCTTGCTTCTCGATGATGCCTTGTAGCATTTTTTCACCCGTCTCGTCAATTCTCGTTAGACATTCTGCGAAAATTTTGCGCTCCAATTGTTCTCGCGCAAAACGGGCATTTTCAGCCGATTCTAGGTTGATTTTTGAGATATACGTCCCGCTTTGTGGTACAGCATAGATGAGTTCTTGCTTCCGCAATTGGACAAGCGCCTCTCTAATTGGCGTGCGGCCAATGCCGAGCGACTCCTCAAGTTCAGTTCTTAAAATTCTTTGCCCAGGTGCCAAGTCTGAGTAAATTATCTTTTTTCGTATAATTTTGTATGCTTGCTCCTGTAAGCTCGTCGTTTCCATTTTGTTCGCCTGTCCCTCTAATTACGATTGATTTTCTAATTTTTCAATATTCTCTATTTATTATACTTCAATAGTTAGGAATTTTGAATCCATCATATCGCTGAAAAAATAATATTGCGAATGCGCATGGTTGTGTCAATTGTACCAGAATCTTTACGCTGAATGTTCAGTACGAAGCTGAGATTGTCCTCTGGTGAATTGAGAAAATAACAACCGAGTGCGCCATCCCAGCCATATTCGCCTTTCGATCCCATAAACGTCGCTTTGCCTGGATTCACAAGAATGCGCATGAAATTGCCATAACTAAAGCCATCGAGTGAACCATTCCAAGAATCGATCATTTCTTGCGCACGCGCCTCGTCCACTTGCGGTGTGGTGAGATAGTCAACCGCTTTTTGTGACAATATTCGTACACCATCGAGCGAGCCGCGGTCATCGTGGTTGTTGCGTTTCTTGTGATGGTGGTCGTTGTAGCCGTTGCTGCGATTGCTGCGATGGTAGTCGTTGCCGCGAGAGTCATTATTTTTGTTGCCACCATTGTAAATGGTGCTGTCGTTGTAGTCGTTGCTATGGTAGTCATTATTTTCATTGCCGCCATTGTAAATATTACTGTCGTTGCAGATATTATTGTCGTTGCCATTACGGCCACGATGGTCGTTACACATCTTGTGGTCATTGCTACGACCACGATGTCCGTTTCCGCTACCACATTTGCCACTATCATTTAGCATTCTTGCAAACCTCATGTAATCGTCAATAGTGGAGACAAGCCCTGCCCCGCCAGACTCAAATGCGGGTGGATTCTCCATACCAATACTGATGCCAAGAAATGGATTCGTATCTAATATCAAACCATTTCCTGTCTCACGATAGGTCTTCGCGAGCCTCGATTGCTTTTCTTTTGGGACATAGAATCCGGTGTCATTCATGCCAAGCGGTTTCAGTATCGTATCACTTAAAAATTCACTATATTTCTGCCCTGATGCAATCTCAATTACCGCAGCCATGACGTCGGCTGATGTGCCATATCGCCAGTGTGATCCGGGCTGAAACATCAAATCACATTGACCAAGCCGATTCGCGACATCTTGTGTGTTCATTGCCTTGTCCGTGTGTCTTCGCGCCTCGAGTTCTGAAAACACCGCACCCACTTGGCGTCCAACGTCAAATTCTTCACGTTCATAAATCAGACCCGATGTCATGCGCAATAAATCAACAATGCGCACTTCTGCATGTACAGGCTCCCGCCCATCTAGCGCCGCGACCTGTTGATTTTTAAAGCCTGGAAGGTATTTTGAGACAGGCTCATTCAGATTTAACACCCCTTCTTGCATGAGAATCATAGCCGCCACCGCGGTGATTGGTTTCGTCATGGAGTATAAGCGAAAAATTGTATCTCGCGCGATCGGCACACCATTTTCGATATCCGCATACCCCGCCTGCGCATAATATTGCTCCTCGCCATCTTTATATACAAGGGCGTTTGCGCCTGCGAAAATGCCATCGTCTATAGCTTGCTCCAGTACGGCTTCGATTTTACTTAGTTTTGATTGATCCATAATTTTTTACCTCATTTATTATCTGACGATAGAACTAGATTTCTGAATCCAACATTTTCAGCATATAATCATCAGCACATATCATATCTACGAAAAATACTTTGCTAACGTGTTCTGCACAGCACCAAACCCTGCAGTCAACTCACCCAAAATAGAGATGACTTTGTCGGCAAGACCAGCGTCATACAAATTCACACCGAAAATTTTGGCATTTGACAGAATGGATTTCAATAATTCGCTGTAGTCTTTCGTATTCTCGCGGTCTGGCCAGAGGCTGATATCCTTAAAAATTGGCGTCAACTCTGCGAGCAATGGATCGGGGCTGAGTTCAAACGCATTACCCAAATCGTCAACCGCCATGAGATACCTAAGCCAGCCCGCAAATACAAATGGAATCGCTTCGAGTTCGTCGACACGCAAGGTATCTGATTTTTGGTAAGATTTCACAGTTTCGCCAAATCTGACACTCAGTTTCTGAGAGGTATCCGAGGCGATACGCTGTGGACTGTCAGGAATATACGGATTTGGAAAACGCTTTTCGAGCACGACGTCTAGGAATTCTTTCGGATCTAGGATTCCCGGATTTACAACGACGGGAAGTCCTTCTTTATAGCCGAGCGTCTTTACAAGATTTACTAAATTTGGATTTGTCATCTCCGCTGAAATCAGCGTATAATCAAGCAGGCAGCCGTAAATTGCGAGTGCCGTGTGTAGTGGATTCAGGCAAGTCGTAACTTTCATCGTCTCGACTTTGTTGACTGTATCGCGGTCTGTGAAGATAACGCCCGCGTGCTCAAGCGCAGGTCTGCCATTTGGAAAATTGTTCTCGATGACGAGGTACTGCGTTTCTTCCGCATTGACAAATGGTGCAATGAAGGTATTTTTGCTTGTCATAATCGGCGCAATATCTTCAAGACCGTCTGCAATTAGCGCCTCTTCGATCTTCGTCGCGGGTCTTGGCGTGATTTTATCAATCATACTCCACGGAAAAGATACTTGCGCTTCGTCAGAGATATATGAAACAAAATCTGCGCCAACGTGGTCTGCCGCGAGCCAGCCATTTGCAATTTTGAGTACGGAATCTCGCAGTATTTTACCATTACTAGACATATTGTCCATGCTTACCATTGCAATTGGATAAGCACCTGCGTTGAATCGCTCAAACAAGAGTGATGCAAGTCTGCCGATATAACTCTGCGCGGATGTTGGTCCGCCCGCGATTTCTTCGTTGACGAGTTTCAGCTGTGCGCCGCGACTATCGACGAGGCTATATCCTTTTTCGGTAATCGTCATGCTGACCATTTGCAAGCTCTCCGACTTGAAAATATCTACAAGTCGTGCATAATCCTCTGGGGAATTTTTGTCCGCTTTGATGAATTCCGCCAGACTCGCAATGATTTCTTTCTGAAACGCGCCGTCACTTTTTAGCGTTGCATTAATCGTATAGCCGCCATGATTTCTAAGAAAATCCACGATTTCCGTATCGTATCCTTCCGCAACCACAATCCCCGTCTCCGCGTGTCCATTGTTGAGCAAATGCTGTTGGCATGCCGCAGGAAATGCTCGGAATATATTTCCAGCACCCATATGCACCCATTTCGGGCGCGCAAATGTCGCAGCTTTTACCGCCTCAACATCGTACGTCGGCAGAAGATAGTTCTTAGCTTGCAATTCATCTTTGTGTTGCAATAGTGCGCTGTCGATTTTCATTTGTTTCTCCATTTCTATATGTTTGTACAAAATAATAGCTTAACTTGTATGAGATGTAAGGATGGTATCCTTTTTACGTATTTTGAAGGCAAAAAGTGCTACCATCCTTACATTTCACGCGAATTAGTTGATATTTTTGTCAAAATGCGCGTTTTATGCGACATAAATGTGCTCACTAATTGTGCAGTAGCTCTTAAAAACGCTCTTTTCGACTTCGATATAACTAATATATGCAATCAATGTTCGCCACCCACAAATTATGCTTTTATAGTTCGAAAATCAGCTCAAGAGACAAGAGGTGCAGAATGTTTCACATTCTGATTGTTATTTAGGTCAAGTTCATATCGCAAGTTTGTGTATTCGCTCACATAATGATATATCTATATATCTATGTCTTTTGAATTCTTTGCGACAAATTCAGGCTGCAAGTTTGTATGTCTTCATATATGATATTCCTATATCTTTTAAATTGTTTGAGCCAAATTCATATCGCAAGTTTATATGCCTTCGTATCGCAATAAAATCGCTACGTCTTTTGAATTCTTTACGACAAGTTCATATCGCAAACTTATATGCCTTTGTATCGCAATCTAAAAAATAGTATATTATTGATTGAGATGTCGACTTGGTGACAAAATTCATGGCGATTAAGCGATTTTGAGGCTATTTAATGTCACGAAGTCGACATCTCACTTGAAATTATTTATATTTTCGACAATTACAATTCCCGCTGTTTTCGTTTATAACTCGATATCAATCAATTGGAAGAAATTAGTAAAAATTATATTATGCGGTGTGCTTATTATGCTAAATCAAGCATAAATTGACTTTTGGTACGAAAATCTACCCCTTATTTTATATTTCGTGCTAGCTCCATAGAACGTCCATGTCGCAAATGCAGAGACCTCTGTAATTTGCTACATATTTTGTATTTACTGCTCGTTTTACATTTGCGGCTTAGGTCTACACAACGCTCTATATGTACTATTAATTTACATGTATTATTAATTTAACGCAGCGTCATCTGAAGACATTCTTTGTCTACATGTTCTAACGAATGCGAATCTGCAATTAAAAACATTCATACTAATTGGCTGTCACTCCCGAGTAATCCTTATCAAAAATTTCATAGAAAATTGTAATTTATGGAATTTCTGCTATGACCATGCATGTGACAAGACTCACCATGCTTGCAACTGTGAGATGACATACACTATAAAAAATTACATTATTCATTATGGATTCATATAAAATCATCTTCGTCATCTTTCACAGATTTCCCATTGTTCAGAAGTCATCTAACGGGAATTGCACCCACGATTTTGTTCGCTCGGAGCGATACGCGGCTTGAACAAACTCAATACTTTTCAGCCCATCTGTTGCAGATGATAAAAGCGTAGACGTTTCGCAAACTCCGTGATTATCAAGCTTTGTACGACCAGATTCGCGGTTATTGAATTCGGTGCTACAGCGTTCTGAACTACCGCAGTCGAGAATGACTTCACAAAAATCCGCTACAATTGCGTCGCGGTCGATATCCCACTGATTTTCTGCAAATTCGAATTTGTATACATGATGGGAGACACGGTCCGCGGAGTTTTGCCGAAATTCCCATGGATTTGGATTTGTAGATTCTGGAACCTTTGACTGGTTTGTAGATGCCAAATTTTCTAAATTTGTATCGCAATCTGTAGAATTTGACAAATCTGTCAAAGGAGTCTGGTACGTCTCAGTGATTGGTTTCTTTGTATCCACGATAAGCTCATCATCTTGCCAGATAATCTGACCATATTTGCCGACGATGCGCAGTTGATTTTTTCCAAATGGCTCATCTACTGATGCGAAGAATCGTGCGGTGTAACCACTGTCCGAAGCCAAATCTACATTTGCGTCTACGTCTACGTCTGCGTCTGCGTCTACATCTGCGTCTGCAAGATTATCCATATCTGTATTCACGACATTATCAATATCTAAATGTGAGGTAACTGTCGCACTATCGATATCGCCAAATTTTTTGCCATCAACATAACCATCTGCTAAACAAAAGCTAGTATCCATGTCAATGTTAACATCGGCAATCGCTGAATCGGTTCCAAGATTTTGTGCCGTAACAGAACCATCACCTGCACAAACGCCCGTATCCCTATCAGAATCGGCATTAGCAATCGCTAAATCATCAGTCGAATCAACGTCAGAATCCGTGTCATAATCAAAAAGCAAACTAGCCTCGGTTTCGACTTCTACATCGCGATAGGCGCCAAACTTACATCTTGCGACAAGCCTGTTCGGCATGCCAAACAAATAATACAGCAGATCCAGCTGGTGAATCGCCTGATTTAGCAAGATACCACCGCCATCATGCGCAAACGTGCCATCCCATGATGTGCCGCTATAATAGGCTTGCGGACGATAATATTCTAAAACTTGCCAGTCGATTCGATGCAGCTCGCCAATTTCTTTGTAATCTAGCAATTTTTTCAATTTTTGGATTAGTGGGTTGGCACGATTTTGGTACATAACCGCATACTGAAGATTCTTTGATTCTGCAAATGCAATCAATTCCCGCACTTTGCCAATATCCGTGCCGACAGGCTTTTCGACCAAAACATGCTTGCCATGGTGCAGTGCCTTTTCAGCCATCTCAATATGAAATCGATTTGGCGAGGTGATTAAAACTGCATCAATAGAAGAGTCTTCGATAAAGCAATCATAGTCCGAATAATATAAAATCTTTGTGTTTTGAATATCACTAGATGTATCACAAGCCACATTCTCAATCTTATTATCAGGCTTATCCTTAGTCTTGCTCGTATCTCCAGCTACATTCTCAATTTTATTGTCAAAATTATCCTTAGTATGGTCCGTATCTCCAGTCCCATTCTTTATCACAGCCGTATTTCTATTTTTGGTCCCATTTCCAGTACTGTTTTTACTCACAGCCGTCGTCTTGCATACAATCTGATCACAAGAATCCCCATCTGCGTCATCATCTATGTGGCGCCTAAACTCATCTTGTAGACTTGCAATCTTGCGTGCATCTCTCACACATAGCGCCACTAATTCTGCGCCAGCGACTTTTCCATCGAAAAGCTCCCGTGCATATAATTTCCCAATATTTCCAACGCCAACAACGCCAATTTTTATTTTAGACATATTGCTACTCCATGCCAATCTTTCATTTTGATGATTATATAAATCCGCAATGACATCATTTCAACGTTACGTCGTACGATATGAGATAAACTGTTGAATAAACGCTATAACATCATCAATGATATCATTTCAAAGTTAATTCGTACCCCATGACGTATCAGAATTGCAAAAATTGCATCCTTGCTTGTTTTACGTGCGCGCCATATTTCGGCATGTAACAAGCGCTGCGCCCATTTATACATAAGCAACATTACCATATAATACGAACTTCATTCTACCAACTCCTGAATGGTGCAAATGTATAATGCAAATGACGTGATTTGCGAAATTCTCTTCCTAACTCGATTTCCGACACAATAATGGCTGTTTTTGTGTCGAAAATCGAGTTAGGAAGAGATTTATCATCAAGTCATCACATCTTATGAGTTCATTATGATTGTCATTCAGAATACA
>JAISJM010000035.1 GCA_031261525.1 Eubacteriales Family XIII. Incertae Sedis bacterium | reverse complement strand
TTCGATGTCGCAATCGAGAAGAACTAAGGCTTCTCGGTGTGTGAGTCCTTTTTTGAGTTTTGCTTTTGTGATAATCTCATTGATTAACTTTGCATCGGACTTGTGACTTTCGCTGTATTCCAATGTCTCAAGAATCTCATCATGATTGATGAATTCTTCTGCTTTTTGTGATTTTGGATTGTATATCATTTTCCACCTCGTTTTTTTTTGATTGAATTCTCTTCCTAACTCGATTTTGGACACAAAATCGTGGATTATTACGTCCAAAATCGAGTTAGGAAGAGAATTGTATTCGTATAACCATAATTCGTATATCAGACTTCATAAAACAAAAACAATTTCATTCTCCAAACACATCAGCATATATGATTCTGGGAACGAAAACAGTTTTCAGAGCAAAACTTATATATGATACATGGTGATATATGGTTTCCTAAATAATAATGTATTAAGCACTTTCTATTGTCGAAATGGCATCCCCACGCGTTTCAACAATTTGATAGCCGATTGATTCCATGCGGCCTTGCATGCAGAATCGACATTCTGCAGCCTCGTCACCCGTGCAGATTTTGTTGTCATATAGCAGATACTTGTCCCTTACGCCTTGTGGCGATAGATTTGGCATGACGACATTTGCCCCAGACAAGATGCCTTGTTCACGGCCCTGTGGATCAATCGTTCCGAGCGCCGTGGTCGATGGAAGTAAGGCGGTTCGTAGCATCAAACGCAATAAGCCAATCATGAGTAATGTGAGATTCATCATCCCGCTTACCTCATCTTTGTATGGCGTGTCAGCGTGAGAAATAAAGGGGCCGATGCCTACCATATCTGGTTGCAATGACTTTAGATAGATGAGGTCTTCGGCTAAGTCTGCTGATGTCTGATAGGGCGAGCCGACCATGAAGCCAGAGCCTACTTGGTAGCCGATGTCTTTCAGATTCTGTAAGCACTGTTTTCGGTTGGTCAGCGACATGGAATCTGGATGGAGCTTGCGGTAATGTGCGTCATTTGCAGTCTCGTGTCTTAACAGATATCTGTCTGCGCCCGCATCAAAAAGTCGTTTGTAGCTTTCAAAACTGCGCTCCCCGATGGATAATGTAATAGCACAGTCTGGGTGCGCCTCTTTCACGGACTTTACGATATCTTCCAGTAAGTCATCGGTGTAATAGGGGTCTTCTCCGCCTTGAAGGACATAGGTCCGAAAGCCGAGTTCGTAACCAATATCACTACATTCTAGAATCTCATCTTTCGTGAGTCTGTATCTGGAAGCGTTGGTATTGCTGCGTCTGATGCCACAATAGTAACAATCGTTGACACAGTAATTTGTAAATTCAATCAAGCCTCGGATATAGATATGGTTGTCATAATACCATTTTCTGACAACCACAGCTTTCTCTTGCAGATAGGTTAAATCTTCATCTGTATAGTTGTCAATAATGTAAATAAATTCATCTTTTGATAGGATTTGTGTGGCTTCGAGCTTGTTGATCAATGCGACTACTGACATTTTACCTCCTCATCAAACGTTACATTGGAGTAGACGGTCTTTGCATTGCAGCCTTGAATCATGCCAAGTTTTCCAGATAGGGCGCTGATGACATTGCCTGGCGCATCGATTACAATGCTGATGACGGACACACCTCTGGATTTGTACGGCACGCCCATGCGCCCGACGATGTATTGCGCGTAATGGTGTAGTGTTGAGTTAATTTTGTCTGCGGACTCAGGATCTTCAACGACAATGCCAACAAGTGCGATTCGATATTGTTCCATAAAATGACTCCTTTACTATTTCTATTTATTCAAATTAAATTAGGCAAAACAAAGCCCCAATACCATTTCTGCCATGCTTGTGTACTCATGACAAAATACGATATCGGGGCGTATACCCAGATTTATTCAGGCATCAAATTTATAAACAACAACTTTCGCATTGTACCTTGACCGTGATGGCTTCAGGATTGCAATGTGTCGTTACTTTTGATTCCGCTGAAATTGTATAAAGCCTTGCACCTCAGAGTAATCTTTGGTGTGAGTACGATATTAAATTCATTATATATGAAATGTCAGCGTTTGGGAAGAATAACATTCTATTTTGGGAAAATATTCGCAAGTTCCTATTCATCTATGGAATAAACTTGTCTGCTTACAGACCTCTATTTTTTAAGGAGCGATACGTGCCGAAATTTTGGACATGCGTTTTTCCTACTGGAGTGACAGCCGTTTCCCCTTTTCCATACAGCTCGAAATCCGCACCCACGGGACAGACAAGGGTGCAAATGCCGCAAGGCCCGACACCTTCGGTTTCTGGATTTGTTGTGCATTTGTATTTGTCATAATCTGCAATAAGTGTATCCATACGCGCTGTGAACGCATTTGCGGGACACTTTTTCTCACAGAGGTGGCAACCAATACACAGATCCTTTTCAATGAGTGGATCTGATGGAATTTCTGCATCTGTAATAATCGTACAGAGGCGGACACGTGGACCATATTCTGGTGTGAGCAGGGTATGATTCATGCCGATTGTTCCAAGTCCAGTATATTTCCCAGCAACGACATGTGAAAATGACGCTTCTGGTAGTTTTTCTAAGATATGGATATCCAGATAACCATCGCGTGAGATCGAACATGCACGATAACCGAGCCGACCGAGTAAGCCTGCAATTCGATAGGATGAATCATCCATGACGCGGTTGACAGTATCGTAGTGGTCCTTATATAGGACAGATGGTGTCGTTGCCAAAATTGGAAATAGAATCTGTATGCCGACGGAGATGACTGTCTTTGCCCAAGGCCAAATGGATTGCGGATAAAATTCTTCGGGAATCATAGCATCTTCGCGATATCGCTCGACATCTCCAAATTTAATCAAGTCTAGACCGAGTCTATCAGATTCTTCTATTAATTTTTTCTTTAAATCAGCGTTATTCATCATTTTTATTCCTTATTTTAGAAAGATTTTAAAGCTCGGGAAAGTTCCTCAATAATGTCATCGACATGTTCCAAACCAATGGAGAGACGAATCTGACCAGCGGTGATGCCGAGTGCATCTAAGGTTTCTTTCTCATAAAAACGATGGGAGGTTTTGACTGGATAGGAGACGGTGGTTGCTGGTCCCGCTAGACTTGGAACAAAATGAATCGACTGCAGATTGCGTATCAACGCCAATGCCGCGTCTTCGCCACCTGCGAGATCTGCGCTCAACATGCCGCCATATAAGCCATTTTCAAATTGACGCGTTGCGCGTTCATACGATTCTGAAGAGGCGAGTCCCGGATAATGGACACGTTCAAATGTGGGGTGTGATTCAAGGAATTGAGCTACCGCTTGTGCATTTTTCGAATGTGTGCGCATTCTCAAATCCAGTGTGCGCAGACTTCGAGCCAATAACCAACTTGCGCTCACACTTAATAATGTACCAAATAGAATTTGTGAACCTTTGATTTTGGCGACATTTGCAGCACTGGAGGTAACGGCACCTGCAATGATGTCTGCATGGCCGCCGAGGTATTTTGTTGCGCTATAAAGAACGACATCAGCGCCGTGAGCACCTGGTTTTGCGACAATAGGGGACGCAAATGTATTGTCGATAAAGACAAGCACGTCATGTGCATGCGCTTGTTTTGACAATTCGTCAATGTCAGGCACACCCATCAACGGATTGCTGATGGTCTCGACGTAGACGAGTTTTGTATTTGGTTTTATAAAAGCGGAAATGTCGCCATCACTCAAATCAACAAAATCTGTTTCAATGCCAAATCTTGCAAAAGTGCTCGACAGTAATGTGTACGTCGCGCCATAGATGACAGACGATGCGATGATATGGTCGCCCGCACTTAGGAAAGCCAATAGAGACGTTGCAATCGCAGCCATTCCTGATGAAAAGAGAAGTCCGCTCTCCATGCCATCAATTACTGCGAGCAATTCGCTTGTCGCATCGGCATTTGGGGTTGCTGCACGCGAATACGAATATCCGTATTCGGAATGTTCATCTGCTTCGAGCGCATCGAGCGCCTCGATATCGTCTAGTGCGTAGGCTGATGTCAGATAGATCGGAAGCGTCTCAGGGACTGCATATTCTGATAATATTTTCTTCTGAAACTGCCCATCTCCAATTTGGATTAGATTTGTTGCTGGATTTTTGATACTCATTTATATATTCTCCTAATCTGTAATTTATTACTACTAACATTATAGCATATAATTCATATATGTTTAATTAATAATAACAAGCGAACGATCAGAAATTCAAAAAAATTCTCTTCCTAACTCGATTTTGGACGTGATAATGCCTAATTTTGTGTCCAAAATCGAGTTAGGAAGAGAATTATAAAGTATCTTGAGATATGGTAGCCTTAACGACCAAGCTGTACAAGTTGTGTCATACAAAAATCTCCATTGTATTTTACAGTTCTGGATATTCATTGCAAAGCAATCGGTACGGCGCTTCGTCTTCTTCGATTTCTGCAAAACGTGCAAGTGGCTCGTAGAAACGATTATCTGTATTGTCATCATTTGTCTCGGAGACTTCACCGATCAGCACAGGACCTTTGCCTTCCTCCGCCCAGAATTCATGATAGAGCCCAGGCGAAAGTGTGATGCTTTGCCCCGGTTCAAAAGTCAAGACGCTGCCAGCTGGAACCGTATACCAGACACCGTCAGATTGCACTTTCACATCTGTATCTGCAAAACTGCCATCTTCATTGGAATTGTAAAGTCGCATCTGCATATTACCACCACCTCGATTGATGATATCTTCCATCTTCTTAAAATGAAAATGCATGGGCGAGATCTGATTTTCATCACTCATAATCAATTTTTCAGCATAGGATTTTGCATAACGTGGATTGCCCGCATTGCCATTTCTTATTGTAATGAGCGCGAGTCCCAACGTATCGAAATGCCCTTCACCGTAATCTGTCACATCCCAACCGAGCATATTGTCCTTGATTTCGCGACATTCTTGACCTTTTTTCTGCCAGCTTTCTGGCGTCCAATCGGTAAATGGTGGTAATGCAAAATGATTTTCAGCTATGAGCTTCTCCATTTTTCGAATTGTCTTATTGATTTCTGATCGCTTCATAATTTTTGTT
>JAISJM010000014.1 GCA_031261525.1 Eubacteriales Family XIII. Incertae Sedis bacterium | reverse complement strand
GACGTCAAACTTTCCATCGTAATCTCCTTCGATTACGTGGCATGATATGACGTCGTTGTCCTCTTCTGCATCGAGGACATCGATGCGGATGCCGCCACTACTTCGGCGGCATCCGCGGTCACTTTTATAATATGCGACAATGCGACAATATTAAAAGTTATAACTCTTAATATTGTTGCGCCTAATGAAAGCATATGCTTTCCTATACGCCGCGCCTTTATTCTTTGCGCGGAATATGCTGTAAACACTACTGGTATCGGTGTCATAATATAGATATAAAGTATACATTTTCATTCTCCTTTTTAATAGACCGCACAAGCGGCCACTACTCGATTTCCTTAACCTTATGATACTATTATATACAAAAGTTTTATTTTTGTCAATATAAAATGTAAAAAAAGTTTTATTTTTATCTATCTTTTTTTTTACGAGTAAAAAAAGAACGACCTCAACGCGAAGCCGTTCTTGCATTTTTAACAATCAATCATTAAATGAATCCGCAAGTTGCGGTACTCATCTACTACGAAGCCGCAGCCGTCGTAGTCATATCCATCGCTCGTGCCTGCGTAGCAGACACGAGCCGATTTTACTGCATCATCTTCGTTGTAGTAAAATTGAAACCAGTTCCCGTTCTCGTCCTCGAAGGTTGTTACTCCCTCGACTTCGTTATGTTTACTTGTAGCTGTGATCCCTACATCTCTCCATGTATTCATTCTATGTTTTATCCTTTCTACTTCAGCTAGAATTAACTTCTTCGTCCAATCAGGGCAATCTTTCCTTCCTTGCTCCCACTCTTGGATAGTTCTTACGGGGATGCCTATGGCATCACTCATAGCTCCCTGCGAGAGTCCTGTTTTTTGCCGTGCATCCTTAAACCAATTCACTTTTCACCTCCTCTTGTGCGTTGTTTTAACTTATGATATTATCATACGCTATTGGCGTATAGATGTCAATACTATTTACGATATTTTTTTAATTTTTTTTTATAAAATATAACGGTTTAATATTGTTACTATTATGTTACTAATTCCTTTAATTTAGTATGTTTCTAGTGTTTGTTAAATAGACTGCATCTTCACATAGCAATTTCACATTCTTACATCTATTGCAAGAGTGCTATGAAATCGGCTATAATATAATCTTGCAAACTAATATTTATTGTAGGTCTTTAGCATTGAGCATAAACATCGCGATAAATCATCTATAATATAAGTTGTGTGCATTTTCACATGCCCCAATTAATTATATAAAAAATGATCCAATTATTAAGGAGATAAATATACAATGTCAAGAATACTCGTTAAGAAATCAGCACCATTAAAAGGCGAAATCAAAGTAAGCGGTTCTAAGAATGCGGTGTTGCCTTTGATGGCTGCGACGCTGCTGACGGAAGAAGAATGTGTCATTGGACAGGTCCCAAATCTAAGAGATACACGTGTGATGAGCGATTTAATTGCAAGCTTTGGTGCAGCATCGCATTTTGATATTCCTGCAGGAACATTGACTGTGAAAGCGGAGCGTATCACTTCTGTTGAGCCAGATTCCACATTGGTTGCGAAGATGAGAGCATCTATTGTCACGATGGGACCGATTCTTGCACGTACAGGTAAGGCAATGTTTCCACTACCAGGTGGTTGTAATATTGGTGAACGTCCAATTGATTTGCATCTCAAAGGGTTTACAGCGCTCGGTGCACATGTCGTCATCGATAATGATGCTGGTTATGTACTCGCGGAAGCGGAAGAATTAATTGGTGCGACAATCTATTTAGATTCGCCAAGTGTCGGCGCGACAGAGAATATCATGATGGCGGCAGCACTCGCAAAAGGTACAACTTATATTGAAAATGCTGCACAAGAGCCTGAAATCATCGATCTTGCGCGTTTTCTCAACATGATGGGTGCCAAGATTAGAAATGCTGGTGACGATACCATCCGAATTGATGGCGTTGAACAATTGCATGGTGCCAGCCATGAGGTCATTCCAGATCGAATTGAGGCTGCGACTTATATGTTGATTTCTGCAGTATCTTGTGGTGATGTGACGATAACCAATATGGAGCCATCTCATGTGAAGGCAATTACAGCTAAGATTCGTGAGACGGGTGTCAAAGTTGACGAATTTGATGATTCCGTAAGAGTCTATATCGAAGAGGGTGATTGCAATCAGCGCAAGACAACCGAAATCAGGACGATGCCATATCCAGGATTTCCAACAGATGCACAGCCGCAGTTTATGGCATATCTTTCGACAATCGATGGACAGAGCCATTTTCTTGAGACTGTATTTGAAAATCGTTATATGCATGTGGCAGAGCTCAATAAACTCGGTGCAAATATCATCGATACCGATCGCAAAGCTGTTGTAACTGGTGTCGAGACGCTACACGGTGCAGAGGTAAGGGCAACCGATTTAAGAGCCGGTGCCGCGCTTATCATTGCGGGCGTTGTTGCAGAAGGAGAGACCTATATCTCGGACATCTACCATGTAGAGCGAGGATATGATGATATCATTGGCAAACTACGAGGAATCGGTGCAAATATATCATTGGTAGATTAACTTCTTTTCATTTAAGAAATGAATGAGGTCGTTTTGTAAAATTTTTTAGTTCATTGTGTTATTTTACAGATTATGACTGTCTGTGATTTGAAATGACTGAGAAATTGTGTTACAATTTAGAGGATAGTGTGCAGAAGGGTAGCACATATCGCAGAAGTTAAAGAACAGAGGGTAAAGTAGAGTATTAATTAAGGAGAGTAATAAGTATTATGAGTATTGTTAACAAGAAGACGAAGATTATCTGTACAATCGGTCCTGCATCATCTGATAAAGAGACATTGATTGCACTCGTCGAAGCAGGAATGAATGCAGCACGTATGAACTTCTCACACGGAGATCATGAAGAGCAAAAGGGTAAATTTGATACAGTAAAAGAAATTAGAACAGAGCTTGGCGTGCCAGTAGCAATCGTGCTTGACACAAAAGGACCAGAAATCAGAACTGAGAAGTTCAAAAATGGTAAAGCAGAATTGATTAAGGATTCAGAGTTTGTTATTTCATTTGATGGTTCTGAAGGTGACGCGACTGGATGTAGCGCAACCTATCCTGATCTTGTCAATGATGTTAAGATTGGGGATAAGATTCTGATTGATGATGGACTCATCGGTCTTACAGTTACAGCTGTAAGAGATGGCAAGATTATCACAAATATCGACAATGGTGGTGAAGTTAAGAACAATAAGTCAATCAACCTACCTGGTACTCATATCAATCTACCTTCTCTTACAGAAAAGGATAAGAATGATATCGCATTTGGTATCAAGCAGGATATCGACTTTGTTGCTGCATCTTTTACAAGAAGTGGTGAAGATGTTGCAAGACTTAGAGCATTCCTTGATGGCAATGGCGGTAGAGAAGTAAGAATCATCTCCAAGGTAGAAAATATTGAAGGCGTTGAGAATATCGACGAGATTATTTCTTTGTCTGATGGTGTCATGGTTGCTCGTGGCGATCTCGGCGTAGAGATTGCGCCAGAGCTTGTACCAAATGTACAGAAAGAAATCATTGCGAAGTGCAACAAGGCTGGTAAGTTCGTTGTTACTGCAACTCAGATGCTCGATTCCATGATGAGAAATCCTCGCCCAACAAGAGCTGAAGTTGGTGACGTTGCCAATGCGATTTATGATGGTACAGACTGTGTAATGCTTTCAGGTGAGACTGCAAATGGTGACTATCCACTTGAAGCTGTTACAATGATGAGCAAGATTTGTCAGGTAACAGAGAGTGATATTGACTATGACAAGCATGTACAGAGAAGACGTTCAGAGCTTGAAAATTCAACAACCAATGCAATTGGTTTGTCCGCATGTCGTTGTGCAGAGTCCTTGAATGCGAGAGCAATCATTGCACCTACGACATCAGGTCATACTGCTGCAATCATGAGTTCATTCAGACCATCTGCACCTGTCCTTGGTTTCGCAACAAGTGATAGCGTGGTAAGAAAGCTTGTCCTTAATTGGGGCGTAAAGCCTTTCTATTGTCAGTATATGGACAACACAGAAGCATTCTTTAGTCAGGTCATTGACATTGCTGTACAGCATGGTGAACTTGAAGAGGGTGACAACGTAATCCTTACGGTTGGACTTCCACTAGGTGTTGGCGGAAAGACCAACACAGTTAGAATTCACACTGTTGGTAAGGGCATCTAAACTAGAATCATATTTGTTATAAAAAGCGGGCGCAATGTGCTCGCTTTTTTATTGTAATACTCCTATTATTGTAATCTTCCTGAATTGATGATAGCATTAACTATAATTATATTTAGCTTTATTTAGGAATGGGATAGGGTGAGACCGATGAAAATCAAATTTTGTGGTGCTGCGACATCAGTGACAGGCTCCTGCCACCTCATTACAACGGACAAGTATAAATTCCTTTTAGATTGTGGGCAATTTCAGGGTTCCAGTGCAGAGGATCGTCAAAATTTTGATCATTTCCCATTTGATCCTAGTGAGGTTGATTTTCTAGTGCTCTCTCATGCACATATTGATCATTGTGGACGGATACCGTTACTTGTAAAGCGCGGTTTTGAAGGTCCTATTTATTGTACGGAAGCGACATCTGATTTGTTGCCTGTCATGCTGCTTGATTCGGCACATATTCATGAAAAAGAGGCAGAATGGAAGAATCGAAAAGCTGCACGAAGTGGCAATCCCTTTGTAGAGCCTTTGTTTACAATTAAGGATGCAGAACGTTCTCTTCGGGATATCAATGCCGTGCTCTACGACCAGCTCCTTGAGCCAGTTCCTGGCGTACGCATTGTCTTTAACGATGCAGGGCATATCTTAGGATCGGCGATTATTGAAGTATTTGTTGAAGAGGACGTCGATGCATCAAAATCATATTCGAAGCTTGTATTTACAGGAGATCTTGGTGTTGCAGGTCGACCTATTTTGAGGAATCCAACGTACATCAAAAAAGCGGATTATCTCGTCATGGAGAGCACTTATGGTGACAGACTTCATGAAGAAGGCGAGATGAGCATTCGCAAGCTCACTGATATCATACAGACAACGATTGCACGCCGTGGAAATGTTGTTATTCCATCATTTGCAGTTGGTCGTACACAAGAATTAATCTTTGATCTTGGACGGGCAATGCGAGATGATAAAGCGCTCGCCGCCGCACTGAAGGATGTTAATTTTTATGTGGATTCACCAATGGCAATTGCTGCTACGGAGGTATTTGCAGACAATGCACAGGACTTTGATGATGCTGCCAAGGATATTATCTTGCATGGTGATAATCCGTTTGATCTTGTGAATTTAGTATTTACACAAACCACGGAAGAGTCTAAGGCCATCAATGAAGATACGCAGCCAAAGGTAATCATTTCCGCATCTGGTATGTGTGAAGCTGGGCGCATTAGGCATCATCTGAAGCACAACCTATGGAAGCCTGAAAATAGTATCGTATTTGTCGGATATCAGGGCGTTGGCACACTCGGACGCAGACTCCTTGAGGGTGAGGAAAATGTGGTACTATTTGGCGAAGTGATATCTGTCAATGCAGAGATTCATAACCTTGAGGGATTTTCTGCGCATGCGGATAAAGAAGGATTGATGGACTTTGTGCGACATTTTGAGAAATTGCCATCACAGATATTCTTAGTACATGGGGAGGCATCAGCAAAAAACGCATTGGCATACAGCATAGAACAGGAACGAGGAGCCGCGCCAATTGTTGTTACAGAAATCAGTGAATATGATCTTGAGCGTGGACAACTTGGTGTATCGGAGAATCCATGGAAAGGTCTTGCTGATAGTGAAGATATCGAGAAATTAAGATCGAAACTATCCACCATTCATACTCAGATTGAGGAAGTTCTCTATAAGGCTTATCTGAATTTGGGGACGGATAAGAATGAAGAACATGTGGCAAAATTGGAAGGACTTGTAACAAGTCTTGAAAAAGACACCATCGATATTGCAGGGGTCATCAATGAAACAAAATCAAACTAAAACAAAATATGGTCTCAGGTCACTTCAGCTTACGATTTTATGTTCCTGTATGCTGGTTGTCCTCCTCGTATCTGTTGCACTTACAGCCTACGCTGCAAAGTCCAATTATGATACGGCAATTGACTCAATCTCAACTGAACTTGAGATTAATAGCAACGCTTATACGATTGCATTGGATGACTATCTGCGTCAAGAGATGGAGACTGTGACAGCGCTCGCCAACTCAGGGGCACTGACGTCTAAAGCGCTTACACAAAAAGAACGACAGGCAAATATCGAACAAGTAGCGAGCGGTTTGGATAATCTTGCTACCATATATACGGTAGGTGCCGATGGAATCTCTGTCAATGATTCAGCACCTGATGATATCGGGGAAGATTACTCGGAAGAGGACTTTTTTATAAACGGTATGAAGAGTCAAGGTCCTTATGTTGATAAACCATATTATGATGATTGGTATGATGATGTGACGATGACGGTTTCCTATCGGCTTGATGATATGTCTGGATTCTCTGGTCTCCTTTGCATGGATATCCGTTATGATGTTGTCAAAGATATCATCTCAAGGAGTAATCTTGGCAATACGGGATATAGTTTCTTACTTGGTGATAAAGGTCGAGTTCTTGCGCATCCTGAGGAGCAGTTTGTACTGGATGGCATAACGATTGACGATTTGGCAGCGGGCAATGAAGAAGTTCAATCATATCTTGATGACGCATTGACGAAAAGTGGTGGTATCTCTAAAATTTTAAATTATAATCATGAAGATACGATTCTATACTCGTCTACCTTAACGACAACAGGATGGAAATATATTGGTGCCATAAAGCCTGATGAATTTTTGAGTGCATTCTATACAGATTTAAAACTTTCTATTATTATTACTTTGGTATGTATCTTGATTGCGATTGCAATCATGTCTGTGATTAGTAAGCGCATATCGGTACCGATTGTTAAGATGACAAGGAGACTTCAGACATTTGCCAAAGGCGATATCAATTCTGCGTTGCCATCCGTCAGCACCCACAATGAGATTGGCGATCTTCATGACTCTTTGGCATTGGCAATTCATCATAATCAGGAATATATTGGTGATATAAGTAAGCGTCTTAGTGCGATTGCTGCAGGCGATTTGACAATCCAAAGTGATGCAGAATATATTGGCGATTATGTTGAGATTGATGAAAGTTTGAGCAATATTGTTGAGTCACTTCGGCGTACGATGACTGGTATTGCAAGCCTCACCGGCCATATTGACCAAAAATCACAAGGCATGGCAGCTGCCTCGGAAGAACTTGCGAGCAATGCTATCGAGCAGGCAACTTCGATTAGTGAGATTGACTATATCTTCAACAATATTAAGTCTACAATTGAAGGGACATCTGGGCGGGTTCGTGATGCATATAGTAAGACATCATTGACGCTGGATGAGCTCGATACTTGCAATGCGGATATGAGAAATATGCTTGCGAGCATGGACAAAATTACTTTGGCGGCATCCTCTGTTCAAGAAATTATTAAGACAATAGATGGTATTGCATTTCAGACCAATATCCTTGCGCTCAATGCTGCAGTTGAGGCTGCGAGAGCAGGTGAAAATGGATTGGGATTTGGTGTCGTCGCTGACGAAGTAAGAAATCTAGCGACCATGAGTGCCAACTCTGCAAAACAGACGGAAGATTTGATTAGCAGTACTTTTGAGGCTGTAAAGGATGGGATTAAAAGTGCCGAGATGACTGCAAATGGTCTGAAAGATATGCAGACTGTGGTTGAGGCTGTTTCAGGCATTGTCTCTACAATAGAAACTGCATTTACAAAGCAATCGGAGTTGGCAATTCAAATTTATGATAATATTGCAATGATTAATGGTGCGATTCAAAATGATACCGCGATGAGCGAAGAGACGGCATCACTCAGTGTGGAGTTGTCGCAGATGGTTGGGGAGTTAGAAGAAATGGTTCGTTACTTTAGGTTATAGGAAAATTCCAGACCTCACTCAGGGTTTTATGAGGTCGCTCTTGCTTAGTTGTGGAGAGAAGAGTGGAAATCCACAAGTACCCTCATAAAACACTGAGTGAGGTCTGAAATTTTTTACAAAGACGTAACTTCGTGAAGAGGGGCAGCGGTGGGAAGAAAGGAAGAGCACACGTCTGATCAACAGTCACTGCAATT
>JAISJM010000086.1 GCA_031261525.1 Eubacteriales Family XIII. Incertae Sedis bacterium | reverse complement strand
GAGGGCGAAGCTAAGGGTAAGTCAGAGGATGCTCGAGCAATGAAAGCAGATGAAATGGATATAACACTTATTCAGAAATATACGGGACTCTCTATTGAGGAGATTGAAAAACTATAAATTCGTTATTGGACAAGTACAGAATTTTATGATGTATTCAAGTTCTATATAAAATAATATGTAAAGATACCATAAGCTGTGAATAGGTTATGGTAAGTCTGTCCGGTAGATTCCATTGCAGCTGAAGCTGCGGAATCCTCGAGGACGACTTACCATCCAATCTTGAAACGATTGGGGTAAGTCTGTCAATTAAAATGCTTGACAGGCTTGGTCTTTCTTGATATTATAGATGTATCAACAGAAAGGTGTGGTACATGGCGGATACACTTAACAATGCTCAGATGAGTTTGCTTTATGATTATTATGGTGGTCTCCTTGGGGAGCGGCAGCGCGATGTATTCAATCTTTACTATGAGGACAACCTTAGTCTTGCGGAGATTGCTGAGGATTTAGGTATCAGTCGACAGGGTGTACATGAGGCATTGAAAAAAGCGCAAGCCAGCCTGCTCAGCTATGATGAGAAACTCGAATTGCTTCAGAAACATAGACAGTATGAAGAGACCGTGAAGATTATTGAGATGAAGATCGATGCATGCATTGCAGATGGCAATAGCGATGGCAAAATCGAAAATCAGAATCTACAAAGACTGACCGAAATCAAGAAAATCATCGAGGAATTGGATATATAATATGTCATACATGTCGTAACTTTTGCCATCGTCTACACTGTATGTATGATGGATACAATATGTTATATACAGGCATTTGATTGCTGTGGATCACAACATCTAATACTTATTTAATGCATCAGATGGATTATTGGGTTTTTGAGATAATCACAGATAATATATAATAGCATGAATCAGATCGGTCGTCACCAGAAGAAGAACCTAAGATTATTACAATTTTACATATTTACATAAATAAGGAAAATTCATGGCATTTGAAGGACTACAAGATAAATTACAGGGTGCATTTAAGCAGCTGACAGGTAAGGGCGTGCTTTCTGATGCGGACATTGAGCGAGCGATGCGCGAAGTCAAGCTTGCATTGCTTGAAGCGGATGTCAACTTCAAAGTTGTAAAGCAATTTGTTGCGACGGTTCAGGAAAAAGCGCTTGGTACGGACATTCATGCGAGCCTGAATCCTGGTGAACAGGTCATCAAGATTGTACGAGATGAACTTGTGAATTTGATGGGCAATTCGGCGAGTAATCTGACATTTGCACCAAGTGGCTTTACAATCATCATGATGGTTGGACTGCAGGGTACAGGTAAGACGACGACCGCGGGAAAGCTCGCGATGTACTTAAAAAAACAAGGCAAACAGCCGATGCTCGTTGCAGCCGATGTATATAGACCTGCTGCAATTGACCAGCTTGAGATTGTTGCAGAACATGCGGGTGTGCCATCTTATATCAGACGTGACACACAGGACGCCGTTCTGATTGCAAATGACGCAATTCCCGTTGCAAAGCAAAAAGGTTGCAACGTCTTGATCGTCGATACTGCGGGACGACTTCAGATTGACGAAGCGCTCATGGACGAATTACGCAATGTAAAGTCTAGCATCAGACCACATGAGATACTTCTTGTTGTCGATGCTCTTATGGGACAAGATGCGGTAAATGCCGCAAAAGGCTTCAACGATGCACTTGGCGTCGATGGCATCGTCATGACAAAGCTTGATGGCGATACAAGAGGTGGTGCGGCACTTTCAACAAAATCCGTGACAGGCAAGCCAATTAAATTCATCGGTGTTGGCGAGAAGATGGACGCACTTGAGCCATTTCACCCTGACCGTATGGCATCTCGAATTCTCGGCATGGGCGACATTCTCACATTGATTGAGAAAGCACAAGAGGATTATGACGATGAGAAGGCTGCTGAATTAGAACGTAAGATGCGTAAGAACGAATTTACGCTTGAAGATTTTTTAGACCAGATGGGTCAGATTAAAAAAATGGGTGGTCTCGGTAAGATCATCGAGATGCTGCCAGGTATGGGTGGCAAGGTCAGCTCAGATGACATCGATCGTGGTGAGGTTGAATTCAGACAGATGGAAGCAATCATGCAGTCGATGACGAAAGCAGAACGGAAGGATCCAAATATCCTCAATGCGAGCAGACGTAAAAGGATAGCTGCAGGCTCAGGTCAGCCTGTTTCTATGATAAACAGCCTTGTAAAACGTTACGGTGAGTCCAGAAAGATGATGAAACAGATGATGGGCAAAGGCGGACGTAAGAGTCTTGGAAAGTTTATGTAAGTTAATTTAGGTGTCAGTAAAGTCCAATTAAGTAAAATAATTCAGGAGGAAAAAATGTCAGTAAAAATCAGACTAAAGAGAATGGGAGCTAAGAAGAAACCTTTCTACAGAGTGGTCGTCGCAGATAGCAGAAGCCCAAGAGATGGAAGATTCATCGAGGAGATCGGCTACTATGATCCACTAAAGGATCCAGCTGAGATCAATATCAAAGCAGATCGCGCTGCAGAATGGCTCGGAAATGGCGCTCAGCCTACCGATACAGTAAAGGCTCTTCTTAAGAAGATTGATGTAATCAAGAAATAAGAAGCAACTTAGTCATATCCAACAGCGCAAAGGAGCAACAATATGGAAGAATTAGTACTTACCATAGCGAAGTCGCTTGTCGACGCTCCTGATGAGGTCAACGTTACTTCTAGAACAGAAGGCGGGGAAGTCATCATCGAGCTTAGGGTTGCCGATGCTGATATGGGCAAGGTGATCGGGAAGCAAGGACGCATTGCTAAGGCAATCAGAACAGTAGTAAAGGCAATGGCAATTAATGAAGACAAACGTGTCAATGTCGAAATCATCGGGTAATCAACCCGAAAAAGGACCAAAAGACGTAAACGCCGCAGGCTATATCCACATTGGTAAAGTCGGCGGTGTCCACGGTATTCGTGGAGAGATTAAGCTCTATCATTTCTCGAGGCAGGCAAATAGCCTAGAGGGATTGAAAGAGCTTTTTTTGAATATCCAAAATAATAAAAAAGACAATTTACAACGGTTTGAAATTGAAAAAATTCGCATTCATAAGAATGTGCCGATGCTCAAATTGGTAGGCATCGATGACCGCAATGCAGCGGAAGCGCTGATGAAGGTTGACGCCTATATCAAAGAAGATAATTTGGCAGAACTGGAAGAAGGCAATTTCTATGTGCGCGATTTAATTGGACTTGAAGTCTTCGAAACCGCCACTACCTTGCGGGGGGGAGCCTCGCAAAATGCTCATATCTTATTAGGCACGGTTATTGACGTGATTGACAATCCAGCGCATGACTTACTTGAAGTACGGCTTGATCGTGGTTATTCCACATGCGACGACATTTGCAAGACGGTTTTAGTCCCAATGGTTGACGCATTTATCTTGGGTATAGATATTGAAGCTCGTAAGATTCTTGTTGAATTACCAGAGGGGTTGCTCAATCCCGAGAATGCATAATAAAGACGATAACGATAGATAATATGATTTATCATGATATGGAAATTTGATGCGTTTGCGACATTTGCATCAGATGTTTTTCATACTATGATTCTTTTTAATATATAATGAGGAGGACATAAAATGGCTAAAGCTAAAATTGATTTTGAAAATCCTGAAGTGCGTGAAGCATATCGCCACACCGCATCCCATATACTCGCACAAGCTGTAAAGCGCATATGGCCCGAGGCGAAGCTTGCAATTGGACCCGCAATTGATGACGGGTTTTATTATGATTTCGATTTAGAACATAAATTTACAGACGAAGATTTGAAGAAGATTCAGAAAGAAATCAAGAAAATCCAAGGTGCCAACTATCCTTTGGAACAATATGAATTGCCTCGTGAGGAGGCGCTTGCTTGGGCACTTGATAATGACGAGCCATATAAGAAGGAATTGATTGATGATCTTCCTGATGAGGCGACATTATCGTTCTATAAGATGGGTGAATATGTTGATTTGTGTAAGGGACCGCATTTGCAGTCGACGGGTCAAGTAAAAGCCATTAAGCTTATGAGCGTGGCTGGTGCTTATTGGCGCGGCGATGTGAAGCGCAAGATGCTGCAGAGAATCTATGGAACAGCATTTCCATCCCAGGACGAGCTTCAGGCTTATCTGACAAAACTTGAAGAAGCGAAGAAGCGGGACCATCGTAAAATTGGTAAAGAAATGGAATTATTTACTATTTTGGAAGAAGGTCCAGGTTTCCCATTTTTCATGCCAAACGGTATGATTATTCGTAACGAGCTTGAACGTTTCTGGCGAGAAGAGCACACAAAGCGTGGCTATGATGAGATTCGGACGCCGCTGATTCTCAATGAAGAACTTTGGCATAAGTCGGGTCATTGGGATAATTACAAAGAAAATATGTATTTCACGAAGATTGATGACGAGGATTATGCAATCAAACCGATGAATTGTCCTGGCGCGATGCTTTCTTATGATATTAAGCTTCATTCTTATCGTGATTTCCCAATTCGCATGGCGGAGATGGGGCAGGTACACAGGCACGAATTGTCGGGCGCACTTCATGGACTTATGCGTGTGCGTACGTTTACGCAAGATGATGCGCATATTTTCATGCTTCCAGATCAGGTGACTTCGGAGATTAAAAATGTCGTCGAATTTATAGACTACGTATATGACATCTTTGGATTCAAATACCATATTGAGATCTCAACGAAGCCTGAAAAGGCAATCGGTTCAGACGCGGATTGGGAATTGACAACCAATGCTTTGATTAACGCGGTTGAGCAGATGAAGATTCCATATGTAATCAACGAAGGCGATGGGGCGTTTTATGGTCCGAAAATTGACTTCCATCTGGAAGATTCAATCGGTCGTACGTGGCAGTGCGGTACGATTCAACTTGATTCCCAGATGCCACAGCGTTTTAACTTAACCTATATTGGAAACGACGGCGAGAAGCATATCCCATATATGATTCACCGCGTTGTATTTGGTAGCGTAGAGCGGTTTATTGGCATTTTGACAGAGCATTTTGCAGGCAAATTCCCACTATGGCTTGCACCCGTTCAGGTCGCATTTTTGACAGTCAATGAAAATGTCAACGACTATGCAGAAGAACTTAGCCGCAAGTTCTCAAATGCAGGACTCAGAGTAAAACTCGATATCCGTAATGAGAAGATTGGCTATAAGATTCGTGAAGCGCGTAATGCGAGGTACAGCTATATTGTCGTCATTGGCGATAAAGAAAAAGAAAGCAATGTTGTACCAGTACGTTCCTCAAAGGCTGGTGAACTTGGCGAGATGCACGTGGATGATTTGATTTTGAAATTACAAGAAGAGATTCGAATCAAGGCTATATAGACAGATACAAGGCCAAAATAGAACGGTGCACCGTTGTGTGAGGCACTGGAGGCAAATGTTACAGTGGTAGCCTCCGAAAAGTCTCCGTGCGTATGGCGTACGTCATATGTGCTGAGGTTTTCGGCGGTTGCCATAAGTACTTTTAATAATAATTTGACGGAGAATCAGTATGGACGATAATCGAAATGAATTTGAACAGACAAATTTAGAGGCTCAAAATGTGCCGGAGGATGATGCGCAGAAATTGGATGGGCGACAATCTCAAGCGGTGCCGCAATCGGATGCTCAGCAATCTCAAGCTGTACAGAAATCGGATGTACCGCAATCGGATGTACCGCATCAGCCACAATCCTATGCGACTGCTTCCACACAAGGAGTGTCTCAGCTACAAAACAGTCAGCAACAGCAGACATCGCAGCCACAAGATGGACAGCAACATGCTGCGCAATCGACGAATTTTGGTGCTGGGCAGACTGCGCAAGTTCAATACACAAAAGCCGATACACAATCTCAAGCTGCGCAAGCTCAGCATGCTCAAGCAGATATGCAATCGGATGCGCAAGCTCAATTTACGCAATCGCAACAAGGTTCACAATACACGCAATCGCAGGCTGCGCAATCGCAACATGGTTCACAATACACGCAATCGCAGGCTGCGCAATCTCAATATGGTCCACAATATACGCAAGCCCAATACACGCAAGCTCAATACACTCAGTCGCAATACACGAATCCGCAGCAAGGCGCTGGTCCCTATGCGCAATCTTCGCCGCAATATGGGCAGCCTTATGGTAGACCGTACAAGAAAAAGAATCGCGGGGTCGTCATTGCGATTATCATCATTGTCGCCATTTGCGCGCTTAGTCTTATCATCGGTGCGATGCGATGGTTTGGGAACAGTGCGACGACAGAATTATCACTTCCAACGAATGACTATATTGCAAAGCTTTACGTGGTCGGCACCATTGGCGATACAAATGATTCTTATACATCTACGACAACGGCTTATCATCATCAATTCTCAATCGATAAAATTGCCCAGATTCGGGATGACGAGCACAATAAAGGCTTGATTATTTATGTCGATTCGCCTGGTGGCGCAGTTTATGAATCCGAAGAATTATATTCTGCGATTAAGGATTACAAGGAAGCCACAGCGCGTCCAGTATACGTATACATGGGGCATACTGCCGCTTCTGGTGGCTATTACATCTCAGCACCAGCGGATAAAATTTATGCCAACAAAAATACTTTGACAGGCTCTATCGGAGTCATTTATGGGACATTTTATGACATGAAAGATTTGCTGGATAAGCTTGGCGTTGATGCCGTTGACATCACATCGGGTGCAAATAAAGGCATGGGATCTTCGACAGAACATATGACAGAGGAACAGAAGGCAATCATTCAGTCACTCGTAGATGAAAGCTATGCGGATTTTGTCAATATCGTTGCAGAGGGTCGCGGTATGGATGTCGAAGATGTCAAAGTGCTTGCCGATGGCCGCATTTATTCATCAAGACAAGCACAGGCAAATGGACTCATTGATGAAGTCGGCACAGAACGCGAGCTGATTGATGCAATCAGAGCTGAAGTCGAGGATAACAATATCCAGATTTTCGAACTCAAGCAGGATGGCGAAACGAGATTGATTGATATGTTTATGAGTGCCGATTCTCCTATCTACAAGCAGCTTGTGCAGGCAAAAGCAAAGACCGAGCTTCAACTTGCGCTCGAAGCACTCGAAGGAAATAATCATCTTGGATTGATGTATCTCTATGAAGGATAAGCCATTGAATATACATATATTGACATTATTCCCAGAGATGTATGACTCGATGCTCCAATCTAGTATCTTGGGGCGAGCGATTTCTTCAGAAATCTTGAATGTCGATTTGATTAATTTTAGAGATTATGCGGAAAATAAACATAACAATGCCGATGATTCACCCTATGGAGGTGGTGCTGGCATGTTATTGATGCCACAGCCACTTTTTGACGCAATTGACGCAATCGACACGGTTGACACGATTGGTGTGGAGACTGTGATCCAAGGGAATAACGACATTCTTGAGGATCGTACTGAAATATCCGCTATTTCTACGCAGGAGGGAATCTCCTCGAAGATATCACCACGTTACCTCTATATGTCACCACGCGGTAGAGTCTTAGATTATGAACTCAGTTTGGAATTGAGCCGAGAGAAAGAGATTGTCATTTTGTGTGGGCATTACGAAGGTGTCGACCAGCGTGTTTTGGATTATTACGATTTTGAGGAAGTCTCCATTGGTGATTATGTTCTCACAGGAGGCGAACTTGCTTCGATGGTATTAATCGACTCGATGGCAAGATTTATTCCTGGCGTGCTTGGCAACGAAGATTCACATGACGAAGAGTCCATTTACTCTGGATTACTTGAATATCCACAATACACAAGACCCGCAACTTATGCGGATATGGATGTCCCAGAAGTACTATTGAGTGGTAATCATCAGCTGATTGAACTTTGGCGGTATGAACAGAGTCTGATTCTCACAAAGAGTAGACGTCCTGATTTATGGTCAAAATATGTACGTATGCACAAAGATGATAAAGTCGGACTTGGGAAGAAAAAACTTGAATTATTGAAAAAATATATATTGACATTTTCGTGACAAAAGACGTATTAGGCTTTATGAATATGGAAAGATAAGGTAATATTGTATGGTAGCGAAAGATGAAGGTACTCGAAAACCCAAAAGTAAATTAAAGCGCAATTTGATTATTGTCTTGTATCTGCTCATTATTGCGGCATTGATTGTTGTTGTCTATGCATTGCCTTCCTTAAAAGGTGCGATGGAGAAGACCGTTATCATTGAGTACGGTGAACTTCCTGTCGTTGACAAGGCAGATGTGCTGATTGTAAGAGATGAGACACTTTTTCTATCAAGCCGAAGCGGCAAGATTGAGAATCCCTTGAAGGAAGGTACGAAAGTCCGAAATGGCGTACCCATCTTAGATGTAACAAGTGGGAGTGGATCTGACAACGAATATGCAGATATTCTTGCTAGAGCTTCTGGAAGTGCAGAGGTTACAGAGAATTTTACAGCACCATTTACAGGAATCGTAAGCTATTATGTGGATGGTTACGAGAAGAAATACGCGCCAGACAAGATTTCAGAAATCACGAAAGAAGATTTAGAAAATACTGAAAGTGACCTTACAGAGCTCGAAAATACATCAATACAGACCGGTCAGCCAATTTATAAGTTGACTGATAACAATATTTGGTATATGGTATTCTTTGTAGATGCGCAGACAGGTCAAAATGCACACTTTATACAAGATACGACAGTGAACGTCAATCTTGGTGGCAAACAGGTGCGCGCAACGACGAAGTCAATCACACAAAAGGGTGATGATTTTATGGTTGTTCTCCAAAGTGATATGTATTATGAGCGTATGGCACAGTTTCGTAAGATGACGATGGATGTTGTCTCCGCGGAATATAGCGGTTTGATTGTTGATCAAAAAAGTTTGTACAAAAAAGATGACCGTTATGGCGTCTGGGCAAGGCAGGAAAATGGACGTTATCAATGGATTCCTGTCAATATCATCAGACAGACAGGTGCAAAATCCATCATCAGTTCTGGGACTTATATTGATGCTGATGGGAATTCTGTTCCTACAGTAAGTTACTACGAAGAGATATTATACGATCCCATCGCAGAGGGGTATTAATATTTGACATAATTGAAAGGATTTGGTAAGTGCATGGACGAGGAAAATGTCAATGATACATATAAATCCAATATGGATACTAGTATAAAAGAGATTCGCTCTAGAATAGAGTCTGCATGCGCAAGGTCAGGTCGCGATCCAAATGATATTCTTTTGCTTGCAGTATCCAAGACGAGAACTGCTTCAGAAATTATGCCAGCAATTGAACTCGGGCTCCATGAGCTCGGTGAAAATAAAGTTCAAGAGATTACTGCAAAATACGATGAAATCAACGAAAGAGCATCTGCATTGAACGATGCACCAAGTGTCAAATGGCACATGATTGGTCATCTTCAGAGGAATAAAGTACGTCAGATTATTGGTAAAGTTTCGCTTATTCATGGTGTTGATTCTTTGGCTTTGGCGGAAGAAATCGACAAACGTGCTGCAGCCCTAGAGCTACCGACGCCAGTGGATATCCTCATTCAGGTAAACGTCTCGGAGGAAGATAGTAAATCAGGTGTGGCGGCGGGAGATGCAATCCAGCTTGTCCGTGAGATTACTGCTCATTGTGGGCATTTGCGGGTGAGAGGGCTTATGACAATTGCAATGGCGGTAGACGACCCTGAAGATGCGAGAGGTTATTTCAGAAAAACGCGGCAGTTATTGGAGCAGATTAAAGACAATCTCCCAAGTATTGGGGCGGACATGGATATCTTGTCTATGGGTATGAGTGGGGATTTCGAAGTTGCGATTGAAGAAGGCTCTACGATTGTAAGAATTGGTACAGCGATATTTGGAAGGAGAAAATGATGGCAGGTATATTTGATAGGGTCAAAAAATTGGTCACATTGGATGATTATGAAGAGGAGTATGTAGAAGAAGAATCTACTGCGCGCGCCGATGAAATCATTACAGTTACAAAGTCTGAGCGTGCAAATGCCCCAGCTGCTCACGTAAAAAAAGCTGTTGGTGCTGAAAATTATGGTTATGGTGTACCTACAAGTTATAGTACTGCAACAGGTACATTTGGTACAAGATCACAGAGGTCAAGTTATACGATGGAAAAAGATAACGATAGAGAAAATTTAATCCCAATGAAGGATAGAAGCATCAGTGCGATTACAAGACAATATAAAATTGTTGTGAATCGACCGACTTGCTTTGAGGAAAGTGCAAAGATTGTCGATAGCTTGAGAGCAAAGAGACCTGTCATCGTCAATTTGGAAGGGCTGGATGTTGAAGTACAGCGCAAGATTTATGATTTCCTCAGCGGCGCAGTGTATGCGCTTGGTTGCCGTGTAGAGAAACTTTCTTCATTAATCTTCATGTACACACCTGACAATGTTGAAGTAGCTTCTGATAACGAAGGGGATGGCATCAACTTTGCAGCAAATTCTGACATGTCATGGAAGAGGTAATTAATTCATATGACTTTATTAGGTTTATTGGTAAATGCCATATCTATTTTTTGTGATGTGCTCGTTGCTGCTTTGGTTGCGCGAGCAATATTGAGTTGGTTCGTTGGACCGTTTTCTGGTAGGTCGACGCCACCAATTCTCTTTAAAATTAACGGAATTGTGTTGTGGTTTACAGAACCATTTATACGCCCAGTACGAAATCTTTTGAGTAGATTTAATACTGGTATGTTTGATTTATCACTTATCGTATGCGTTGTTGCAATTTCTTTCTTGCGAAATGTCATCATCAGATTACTGATCGCTATATTTACATTTTTTTAAAAAAGGATGATGGTGGTATATGATTAAGCCAAGCGATATACAATCGAAAGAGTTCACGATATCTAAAAAGGGATATGCCGAAGAAGAGGTCGATGAATTTCTTGATATATTGACAGAGGATATGGACGAGCTCATACGTGAAAACGTCTTACTGAAGCAGAAAGTCCGTTCCCTGACAAATGATGTTCAGCAATTCCGTGGTTCTGAGCAATCGGTCTATAAGTCTGTGGATACAGCCAAGCAACTGATTGAGGAGATTTCCAAAAGTGCGGATAAACATGCCGAGCTCATTATTAAGAATGCTCAAATTGAGGCAGAATCCATCATTATGGAAGCAAAAAATTCAGTGACGCGTATCACGGAAGATGCTCGCACCATGAATATGCAGTGGGCGTCCTTTAAGCAACGATATAAGAGAATGCTCCTTGATGAGATTGAACGTTTTGAGGCGATTGGAGAGGAATTTATTCAGGAAAAGGATATCTTGGATATTGATGGTCTTCATGGAGATCCACTTGATTTGTTTAAGACCTATAACGATCAAGCATCGAGTGCGAGCACAAGTTTTGATACTTTATCGCCATCAAAGATACCTACATCGAATTCGTCAAACGCGTCAAATACTCAAATTTTTGACAAGACTATTAGAAAATGAGATAATAATCATTCATAGATTTACATTTTTAGTGTGATGTTATGTCACACTTTTTTATTACTAGGAGGCTTTATGCCATATTTTATTATGATTGCACTCATTGCAATTGACCAAGGAACAAAATTTTTGATTACATCCCATTTTGAAATTGGTACGGATCATATATTGCTTCCGTTTTTGTCATTTAGATTGCTTTACAACGAAGGGGTTGCTTTCAGTCTTTTAGAGGGAAAGACGACTTTCTTGATTGTGTTTACATCGATTGCTTTGCTCGCGTTGATTGGTGTTCAAGTATATATGCGGGAACAGACACATTCAAAATTAATCGATTATGGGTTGTCTTTGATTGTTGCTGGCGGCATCGGGAATCTGATTGATCGTATCTGGCTTGGTATGGTCGTGGATTATATCAGTGTTGGCGATCGCTTTCCGATTTTTAATTTTGCTGATATCTGCGTATGCACTGGGGCAGGACTCATTATACTTTACTGTCTCGCAGAATTTCGGAAGGAATATAAAATGGTGCGTAAATAAATGCTTACAATAAAAGGGAATCTTAAAATAGCAGGTGAGTTTGTCGTTGGAGCGGGGTCTGAGAAAGACACTTCGGAGCGCCTTGACAAGCTCATTTCTTTGTATGTGGACGGCATTACTCGCACGCGGGCGCAATCCTTGATTGAGGATGGTTTGGTGCGATTGTATATGCGCGGAGATGACGACTTTGTTTTAGCTACGAGTAAAAAAGAAAAATTACCTCTTGGAACTCGCGTTGTGGTCTATGCACCTGAAGATGTGCCGCTTGATGTGACTGGTGAGGATATCGCTTTAGACATTGTCTATGAGGACGATGATTTGATTGTGATTAATAAGCCGAAAGATATGGTCGTACATCCTGCACATGGCAACGAGACGGGGACATTGGTCAATGCGTTGATCTACCATATCGAAAGCAATGGCGGCAAGTTATCATCCATCAATGGCGTCATCAGACCAGGAATTGTCCACCGAATTGATAAGGATACTTCGGGATTGCTTGTCATTGCGAAATCTGATGTGGCACATCAGTGTCTCAGCAAACAGCTCGCGGATCATTCGATGCGGCGCGAATACGTCGCTTTGGTGAAAGGTGGTTTCAATGATGAGGCGGGAACAATCGATACGTATCTTGGGCGCGATCCGAAAGAGCGAAAACGCCAAGCTGTAGTCAAAGATGATGTAAATCTTGCAAGGCGTGCAATCACGCATTATAAGATTCTTGAACGATATGATACGGATGACAGACCCGTGCCAGTCCTAGCGGCAAAGCCTGCCGCATCGACAAATGTAAGTTCAACGGCTGTGATGTCATCTATCACGCCAATTCCATCTGATACCCACTCAGATTTGGGACGAGATTTTGCTTTGTCGAGAGGCTTAGGTATTTCCATGAAGCGTCCATTCCTCCGCGGGGTGTACACACTCGTTGAGTTACAACTTGAGACTGGTCGCACACATCAGATACGCGTCCACATGGCACATATTGGGCATCCATTGGTTGGAGACAGCGTCTATCAGCGAAAGCCTGATTCGGGTTTTACAACCGGGCAGATGCTCCACGCTCGATCGCTTGGATTTGTGCATCCTGTGACAGCGGAATATATGGAATTTTTCGCACCACTACCTGCCGAGTTTCAGGAGGTATTGGATCATTTGGTGGATTATCGAATATAGTGCGGGGGTGGCGTAGAGCATTATGCAGGTGTGTTTCCAACCGTCACCTTTCGGATATCTCTCTATTTATAAAAAACTATTTATTAAACTGTCGAATACAACCTTATATGCACAGTGGAAGAAAAAGCAATCTATGAAGACAACGTAATCTGTGAATCTATCATAAATGGTAATAAGATTAAAAGCCGTTCTTGCGACATTTGCAGGAGCGGCTTTCTTGATAATATATTTATTCTGCTGGAATGGTTGGCGTCACATAGACGGTTCGATTATTTTTGAAGATAACCTTGCCTAGTTTGGCGCCAGTGGGTTTTTTGATGTATTTTACACGTACATAATCGACGCCGACGCCTTCGCTTAATTTACCTTTACTGTAATAGGCTGCAATGGCGGCGGCTTCTTTTAGGCTTGTCTCTTCGATGTCGTCAAGGCTGAGGACATCGTCATCTGTTTCTAGGATGACATGAGAACCGGGGATGTCCTTTGTGTGTAGCCAGATATCCGTGTCTTTTGCAAATTTTAGACTAAGGTAATCATTTTCCTGATTGTTACGACCGACCCAAATTCGATGCCCATCACTTGAGGTGTATGTCAGTAAGTCGCGATTTTTAATCTTTTTGTTGGATTTTGTGCCTGTCTTTTGTGCATTGGTTGATTTGCCATGCTTACCGGCTTTACCTTTATTGGAATTGTTTTGTTGCCCATTTTTAGTGGATTTTTTGCCGGTGACTTCAGATATTTCATCATTTAGTTTATCGAGTTCTTGGATGCTATCTGCGTTATCAATGTAGATTCTGTATCCCTCTAGATAATCGATGTTGTCTTCAGTGATTTTTATCTGCTCCGTTTTTACTTCTATCGCGCGTTTTGATTTATTGTATTTTTTATAGTATGCTTGGGCATTTGCTGCGGGAGAGAGTTGTTTGTCTAGGCGTACTTGAACGATCTCTTGTGAGATGTCTTGCTCTTGCGACATTTGCGCATAATAATTCGGAAGATTGACGAGTTCATCTCCTTGGGAAATCATGTACATATTTGCTGTGATAAGATCGCCGTAGAGTTTGTATTCTTCAAGCTTTCTCGCATCCTGCATGTCGTATTTCAATTTCTGAAGCTTCTTTTCGTGCTTGCTTTGCGCGTGATCAATGAGGCGCGTGAGGTCGCCGCGCTTCTGATTCATACGGTTGCCGTGCGCTTTCATATCGAAATATTTTTCGAGCATGCTACTTACGGTGTCGAAATGCAATTTGCCTGCATCTATATAGGAAATCAAATCAAATACATGAAAATCTAAGGCATTTTCTGCATCCTTCATGTAGATTGTAGGGGTGTATTGATGTTCGGAGGCTAGTGCGTTGATATAATCGAGACCGCCAGCGTCTAGACCACCTCTGGTATTTGCTTCTTCTACCATAATTGGGCTGATGCCTCTTGCAGCATCGGGAAGATGATATTTCATCTTGGGAAGTGTCTGCCTTGTGCGGCTCACATCAAAGCTGACGCGCTTGATCGCGTCGATGATTCGCTCATCCTCGTAGCTGTCTTGAAAGAGAATGTCAGCGTTTGTCTCATCTGGATCAATTCCTGTATCCGTTAATGTGATATTGCTGTGTTTGCCCATGATTTCACAAATTAGGCATAAATTGCGTACGAGTCCGAGCTCGGTGTGTTTCTTGATATATACTCTGACGATACGTTCTTTAGCAACACTGGTAATTTTGACAATTCTACCACCTGCGATATGCTTTCTTAATACCATTAAGAAATTATATGCAGATTCGCCGCTATCATGCTTTTCTTTGCTGATGAAGATTCTCGGATGTGCGCTACTTGCGCTGAGAAGCAGATTGTATTTTGCGCGTTTGGGGAGGGGCGTTGCAGGGGTTGTAACTGCTGCAGTCGCTACAGTTGTCGTAGTTGCTGACGCTGCTGTGGTCGCAGTATCAGTTGTTACAGCCTCCAAATGATCGTCACTGCGAAAGACGCTGATATTGAGAATGATTTCATCTCGTTGTGGTTGCAATATTTTTTCAATGCGGCCCGTGGCAAGTTGGCTGTCGAGTTCGTACGCAACTGCTTGCGCGACATAGGTATCAAAAGGCATATTCTTATTCCTAACTTATAATTAATTGTTGTATGATTTTGGCTAAGCGAGGCTCTATTTACATACTTGCAATACACATCGTAAGTGCCAGCGTCTCTGGATACACGCCTGTCTTGATGTGTTTGTCAACTGTGTATAGCATGCTCACGAGATCCATGAGCTGCTTTAAATCGTATTTTCTAGCATAGCCAGCCAGTTTATTGACGCGAAACATACTTTTTTGATTCAGTGCTTTCAACATTTGCTGGTCTGTGTACCGAAGTGCCTGCATCTCTTTGACGCCCATCATGATTTCAAACTGCCCGATTAATAAAGCAAGAAGTCCAAAGATACTTTCACCTTGGAGAAGCATCGTCTCGAGCATGTATAAGCCACGTTCTTTGTTGCCGATACTTACAGCGTCTAATAAATCCCAGATGATAACCTCAGTAATTGTATCTGTGCATGCTTCAACATCGGATACGGTTGGCATTTTTCCTTGCCCAGCATAGGCACAGATAATATCGATGATGTTGTCAATTTCGTACAAATCGCTACCTGCATCGCTGAGGTAGCCGCTGCGCTCAATGATTGCATTGATGACGGATTGGTCCATTTGCCTTGAATCATCAGCCACATACTTACGAATCGTTTCTTCAAGCTTTCCAGATATCCAGTTTTGAAGTGCAGGGCGCGGCAGACTTTCCATCTCAAAAGCGCTCCCCAGTTTCTGAATCGCTTTGTACAGTGCACTCGTCTTCTTTACTTCATCTTGAACGAAAATCAATACGGTCGATGGATTCATTGATTTTGAGATGTAGTCTGTCAACGACGCAACCGTGTCTTTTGCAGCATCAAATCCTTTGAAATGATCCACAACAACGACACGCTTGGGCGACATCATAGGAAGCATCTCAAGCGCATTTAAAATTGTATCCGCAGATGAAGGTTCCTCGATGATTTCGAGGTCAAAGTCGCGTACCGCTGGATTCACATATCGATTGATGATTCTGTCTTGATACATTTTGACGAGTAATTGTTCTCGTCCGAAAAGCAAGATTACACCAAAATTATCAACAGTATTGCTACTCATTGCATCGCGAATCAGTTCAAAACCTAACGGTTTATTCGTTTTTTTGTCATTTTTATAAGCCATGCTTTATATTATAGCATAAATATATAAATATCTGATATAATCAGCCATATCACCGAGATGGACTTTATATATTGTAAATCGCAAGAATTTTAAGAAAATTATCAAATTATGTCATTTTCAATCGTCTTTAGTCAAACTTTGTGAAAAATTTATCACACTTTCGTTGCTATATGTGATAAAATAGATTCGTTATGTGTTGCTGAAATGAATCTTTTTTCGGATTTTATTCAGCATATATATAAATAGGGGTGAAGGATGTTATCGCAAGCCCGCGGTTGCAGTCTTCATGTAAGTAAAAGTGGAGGAGATAATTATGTGTGAAAATTGTGGCGCGGAGCCTCAAGCTACAGATTTGGATCTCAAGGAATTGGATCCAATTCTGGAAAAGTACGGCAAGATTAAGGGAAGCTTGATCTCCATACTTCAACAGACGCAAGATATCCATGGATATCTATCAAAGGAAGCTATTGACTACATTTCGAAGAAGACAGGCATCACTCCAGCTAAAATTTATGGTGTTGCAACTTTCTACGCACAGTTTAGACTCGAGCCAATCGGCGAGTATCTGATTATGCTTTGTCAAGGAACAGCTTGTCATGTCAATGGCGCTGCTCTTATTGAAGAGGCAATTACAGAATATCTTGGAATTCAAGACAATGAAACTACACCTGACAATAAGTTTACTCTCAACAACGTAGCGTGCCTAGGTTGTTGTTCGCTTGCGCCAGTCATGATGATTAAGAGCAAAGATGGTGACGAGACATTTGGAAATCTGACAAAGACGAAGGTCGTTGAAGCAATTAAGCAGATTCAGAGTAGATAAAGGGGTGTTACGATGAAGATAGTAGTAGGACAGGGCAGCTGCGGAGTCGCGTCCGGAGCAAAGAAAACAAGCGATGCGCTTGAAAATTTAATCAGCACCGAAGGTCTGGATGCACGTGTTGAACTTGCAGGCTGTGTCGGAAATTGTTACCTAGAACCAATTGTTGACATTTACGACAATGATAAAGAACTTACCGCGCGATACGTACAGGTTCAACCTGCAGACGTACCCGCAATCGTTGAGTCCCATGTCAAAAATGGCAAGGTATTGAATGAAAAATTAATCAGCGAAAAAGACGAAGCATTTTTGTCCAATCAAAAGCGTATCGTACTTCGAAATGCTGGTATCATCGATCCTGAGGATATCAATGAATACATTGCAATAGGTGGCTATGAGGGCATTAAAAAAGTTCTCACAACAATGTCACAGGACGATGTAATTGAAGAAATCAAAGTCTCTGGACTTAGAGGTCGTGGTGGCGCAGGATTCCCAACTTGGTTCAAGTGGAACGCTGCAAAACAGAGCCCAGGTACTGAGAAATATATGTGCTGTAACGCCGATGAGGGCGATCCTGGAGCATTCATGGATCGTTCCGTATTGGAAGGAGATCCACATTCACTCATCGAAGGTATGACCATCGGTGGTTATGCAATGGGCGCGAGTGAAGGCGTTATCTACGTAAGAGCGGAGTATCCACTCGCAATCAAGCGTCTGAATATCGCACTTGGACAGGCAAGAGAAAAAGGCTTCTTAGGTGAAAATATCTTAGGTAGCAACTATTCGTATGATATCCGAATCAAGGCTGGTGCTGGCGCATTTGTCTGCGGTGAAGAGACGGCTCTGATTGCATCCCTTGAAGGGGAGCGTGGCATGCCTAGACTCAAACCACCATTCCCAGCTCAGAAAGGTTTCTGGCAGAAACCAACCAATATCAACAATGTTGAGACATTTGCCAATGTTCCTTGGATTATCACAGAGGGCGGCGCTGCATTCGGTGCAATGGGTACGGATAAGTCAAAGGGTACGAAGGTATTTGCACTTGCTGGCAAGATTAAAAAAGGCGGACTCGTTGAGGTTCCAATGGGACTTCCTCTAAAGGATGTCATCTATGGCATCGGCGATGGCGTCAAAAATGATAAGGCATTTAAGGCAGTTCAGATGGGTGGACCATCTGGCGGATGTATTCCAGCAGCACTCATCGATACACCAGTTGATTATGAAAATATCAATAAAACGGGTGCTATCGTTGGTTCTGGCGGTATGATTGTCATGGACGAAGATACTTGCATGGTTGACATGGCACGATATTTCCTTGATTTTACAAGAAAGGAAAGTTGTGGTAAGTGTAATTACTGCCGTGTTGGTACAAAGAGAATGCTTGAGATTCTTGAGCGAATCACACAAGGCAAAGGCAAAGATGGCGACATCGAACTTTTGGAAGAGCTTGCACTGAAGATTCGAGATGGTTCGATGTGTGGACTTGGACAGACTGCACCAAATCCTGTACTTACGACGATTAAGTATTTCCGTCACGAGTATGAGGATCATATCTACAACAAACATTGTACAGCTCACTATTGCAAGGCTCTCATCACATTTACAATCAATGACAAGTGCATCGGTTGTACCGCTTGTGCTCGACAGTGCCCAGTTGGCGCGATTACAGGCGAGGTGAAGGGACAGCACGTAGTTGATCATGACAAATGTATCAAGTGCGGTAAGTGCGAAGAAGCTTGCAAATTCAGTGCAGTAATTCGCGATTAGTAGTGGGGGGAGTTAATACAATGAATACATTGAGATTAAATATTGACGGCAAGGAAGTAAAGGCGCTCGCTGGCCAGACCATCCTTGATGTTGCAAAGGAAAATGACATCTTTATTCCGACGCTTTGCTTCGATGAGCGGACTGAAATATACGGTTCTTGCGGACTGTGTATGGTCGAAATCGAGGGTATGCCAAAGATGATGAAGGCTTGTGCGACAGTCGTATCGCCTGGCATGGTCATCTTGACAGATACAGAAAGAGTCCGTGATTCCAGAAAGACAAACCTAGAATTGCTTCTATCCAATCACGTCGGCGATTGCCGTCCACCTTGTCACCTCGCTTGCCCAGCAGGCTCCGATTGTCAAGGTTATGTTGGACTCATTGCAAATGGTGAGTATGAAGAGGCGATTAAAGTCGTAAAAGAAAGCATTCCACTACCAGGTTGTATCGGTAGAGTCTGTCCACATCCTTGTGAAGACGAATGTCGCCGCGGTTTGGTTGATGATCCAATCGCGATTGCTTGGCAGAAGCGTTTTGTCGCTGAGATGGATATGGATTCCGACCATCCATATATCCCAGAAATTGCAGATGATACAGAGAAATCCGTTGTCATTGTCGGTGGTGGTCCATTCGGTCTATCGCTCGCATTCTGGCTTCGTCAGCGCGGTCACAATATTACAATTTTGGAAGCAATGCCTAAAGCTGGTGGTATGCTTCGCTATGGTATCCCAGAGTATCGTCTTCCAGGTGGCGTCATCGATGATGAGATTGCAATCTTGGAAGAGATGGGTATCGAAATCGTCACCGATACAAAGGTTGGCGTTGATGTTGACTTCGAGACCCTGCGCAACGATTATGATGCAGTCGTCCTCGGTATTGGCGCATGGGTGTCCACAGGCGTTGGCGCAAAGGGCGAAGACGCAGAAGGCGTTATCGGCGGTATCGACTTACTACGTAAAGTTGTCCGTAACGAAGAAATCAAACTCGGTGCAAATGTCGCAATTGTCGGCGGTGGTAACACTGCAATGGACGCTTGCCGTACAGCAGTAAGACTCGGGGCTGAAAATGTCTACAATGTCTATCGTCGTACAAAGGACGAGATGCCTGCAGACTTGATTGAAATCGAAGAGGCGGAAGAAGAAGGCGTAATCTTCAAGAATCTGACAAATCCACTGGAAATCGTTAAGGATGAAAATGGTCACGTCAAAGAGATGATTCTTCAAGTTATGGAACTCGGTGAGCCTGATGAAAGCGGTCGCCGTAAACCATTTGCAGTAGAAGGCAAGACGGAGACAATCCAAGTTGACAACGTAATTCTTGCAATTGGTCAAGCGGTCAATCCAGACGGTCTTGATTCCGTTGAGAAGACAAAGCGCAATGCGATTTCTTATGATCCTACGACATTTATGACGAGTATCCCTGGCGTATTTGCTGGTGGCGACTGCGGTAATGACAAGATTTCAATTGCTGTTGAAGCAATTGGCGATGCAAAGAAAGCAACAGAGACAATCGATGCTTACCTTGCTGGTGAAGAGCTTGCATATGCGCCAAATTATGTCGTAAAGAGAGACGACGTCGATGAGTTTACTTTCGAAGACAGAGAGAGACTTTGCCGTCCAACAATGGATCAATTAAAGCCAGATGAGAGAAAAGACAACTTTACAGAAGTCGTCTTCGGATATGATGAAGAGCAAGCTGTAGAAGATGCAAACCGTTGCTTAGAGTGTGGTTGTGGCGATTACTTCGAGTGTAAGCTGATTGATTTTGCTCGCGAATACAACGTAGAGCCTGACCGATTTGCTGGCGATTATTCCCTTGAAGACGAAGATGGCGATCCAATCGATCCTGGTGAATATGATGATGGGCATCCATTTATCATCCGCGATTCCAACAAATGTATCCTTTGCGGACTCTGCGTAAGAGCCTGCGATGAAGTCATGGGTGTTGGTGCACTTGGACTTGTGGATAGAGGATTCGATACCATTGTAAGACCTACCCTTGAGAAGCCACTCGCAGAGTCTGGCTGTATCTCTTGTGGTCAGTGTGTCGCAGTATGTCCAACGGGTGCATTGCAAGAAAGACTATCCATTCCAAAATCTGTGCCAGTTGAGACTTTTGAGACGGATACAACTTGTAGCTTCTGTTCTGTTGGTTGCTCGATTACACTTGAGACACGTGGTGACTTACTCATCAAGTCCGTTCCAGATAAAGATGGTGCGGTAAATGCTGGACTTCTCTGCGGATGCGGTAAATGGGGATTTGACGCAGCGAATCTTGATGGAAAGCTCATTGCTCCTGCTTTGAGAAATACAGATAAAGAATTAGTGGAAGCAGATTACTATGATGCATTTGTCATGGTTGCGAAGAAAGCTCAAAGTATTGCTGCCAGATATGGTAAGAATGCTGTCGGCGTGGCAATCTCTGATCGTTACACCAACGAAGAGGCTTATGCGTTTAAAGCTCTCGCCGATGAGATTGGTGCAGATGTATTCTCATTCAACAACCGTGCAAGTGGACTTGAGGCTGTTACAGGACTCAATGCCTCACCAAACACGATTGATGAGCTACTTTCTACAAATGTAATCTTAGCGGTTGGATTTGATGCTGCATACAATCCAGTTATCAGACTCAAACTCAAGCAAGCTGCGGAAGCTGGCGCTCGCGTAATCCTGATCAATCCAGCGGAATACAGCCAGATTAACATGGCTTGGGCTGAGAAGCATTATCTCGCTGGCAATGATTTAACATTTATCAAGGAAATTGCAAAGGCTGTCGTTGACGCTGGTGCAAAGTCAATTGATGGTCTTGAAGAATTTACAGCATCTCTAGCTGGTGTAACCGTAAGTGACGAAGCGAAAGCAATTGCCGATGCTTATGTCTCTGCGAAGAAAGCGATGGTTGTCTATGCGCAGAATGTTGTAAGTGTAGAAGCTGCAACCTTGCTCGCTGACATTGCACTCGTAAGCGGTCACCTTGGTGCACCTCGTGATGGAATCTTACAGATTAAGAGTAAGAATAATTCACAAGGATTGGTAGATTTGGGAATTACTGCTGGAGCAGAGGCGGCTATCGGTAAGAAGGCATTGCTCATCTTTGGCGAAGATCCAATCGGTGCAGGTTATGATCTCGATGCAGACTTCATCATGGTCAGTGATACGCATCTGACGAAGACTGCGGCGGCTGCCAATGTCGTATTGCCAGGAACTGGATTTGCTTCCACCGATGGTACCTTTACCAACACGGAGAGAAGATTGAGACTTGTTCAGGAAGCAGTATCTGAAGATGTCCCATATAACAACTTCCAGATTGCACAAGAAATCGCTGCAATCTACGAAATCGACTTTGCTTGGGCCGGTACTTCCGATATCTCGGAGGAGATGGAAGATGTATTGCCGCTTTATAGATACAGCGATATCGATGAGATTCTCGGCGGCGTGCTTGCTCCAACAGTGGCGAAACTTGTCGTTGTTGGCGACGCAGCATTGGTTGACGCATTGCCAATCACAGACAACTTGTTCAATACGATTAAAGCTAGATTGCCTAAGGTTCAGCCACTTCCTGCTGATCAATAATAAGGTTCGATTGTGGGAGTTATGTGAGTTTGTGTCCATATTGAGATGGATATGAAATGCATGTAATTAGGATCGACATATGTAAGTAAGAAAAGACTGCCATTCCTATCTTCTGTGAAGTGGGAATGGCAGTCTTTTTCGTATACGCGGTATACGTACGTGTAAGATAACAAACAATACTTACTCGACCGAAATTCTCTTCCTAACTCGATTTTGGACAGATAAAGCAGCCTTTTTGTGTCCAAAATCGAGTTAGGAAGAGAATTTTTGAAATGGCGCAATCTGTGAGTTATAAAAAGTATCAGACTTTACTTATGAACTACAATATAGGATTTGCTGTGCTTGGCGTGATGCTTTTCAGAAAAAACACAATATTAAGCGCGAGATATACAGAATGCTACGCATTCTGACGATTCATGTAAGGCAATTACGAAAAAACACAATATATGACGCGAGATGTACAGGATGCTAAGCATTCTGACGATTCATATAAAGCAATTACGAAAAAACTCAATATATAGCGCGAGATGTTGACTTCGTGACAAAGTTCATGGTTATTCGGCTGTTTTAAGCTTATTTAGTGTCACCAAGTCAACATTTTGCATAAAATTGTTGATGTCTTCGGCAATCTCAAGAGCGGATTTTGCCTTATACCCATTTGTGACTGCAAATCTCAAAACAATCATTGATGATACCGCCAGAGTGGTTTAATCATGGTGATTTTTGCAATATGGATTATGATGCAATCGTTTCTAGTTTGGAAAAATATTTCGCGTGGTATAACGAGAGACGGATACAATCCAATCTCAAAACAAGTCCTGAAATATATAGAAAAAAGTTAACATTATTGGCAGAGGCATAGCAATTAATGTGTCCAGTTATCTGTACCACCGCCTTTTTAAGCCTAAAACTGATACAAACCTTACATCTCACTTGAATTAACGCTATATTTTGTATAGAACTCGAATTTACATCGTTTTACAATACTTTTAAGCTGGATTCTTATTATGAGTTGGGTGATATGCATAAAATATCATATTTTTACTTAGTTTCACTCTGGATTTTGGATTTTTCTAACATTTGCGTCTAGTATTAGAATGTGATAAAATTGTATGGTATGTATGCACTGTAGCGTTTGTTTTTACTGTGCATATTTCTTTTGACGAAATGGGGGAAAGATGGAGATTGAACTAAAATACAAAATTGCAAATGCTGCAATGCTCGACTCGATCTGGAACGATAATTATCTTGGCGAGATTGCGGAGCCTGATTCCCGTGAGGAACTTGAGATGCGCGCATCCTATTTTGATACGGAAGACCGAATTCTTTCTAGCAACAATATTGCTTTTCGCATTCGAAAAGAGGGTGCAAAGATGGTGGGCACCCTAAAATGGCGCGACGAAGATGATACCATTGCTGGGCTATATGTAAGACAAGAGGTAAATGTTCCGATTTGTGATGAAAATTATATGATTAGTCCAGATCCACTCGTATTTAAAGAGAGTGAAGAGGGACGAGATTTGCTTGAGATTATTGGTGATGAACCGCTTTCCTGTGTGCTTGAGATGTCATTTTGTAGACGCAAAGTGCGTGTGGATGATGGCAATACAATCTGTGAGATTAGTCTAGATGATGGACAGATTTTAGCAGGTGGTAGATGTGAGCAAATTTGTGAGCTAGAGATAGAGCTTTACACAGGTGGACAAGAAGGATTACTTCAAATCGGGGGCGTGGTAGCTAAGAAATATGGACTTGAACCGGAGCTCTCAAGTAAGTTCGCAAGGGGATTGAAGCTTTTGGAGGCGTAATGCGTTGACATTTGCATCGGAATGAATAGGTATGGTTGTCTCAATGTGAGACGTGATTTTATTTTAGAAGGAGTGAATGGATGTACTTTGAATACCTTGATCAAGCAGACAGGGAAGTCGCGGATATGATTCGACGTGAGATGTCACGTCAGGAGAACAAAATCGAGATGATTGCATCGGAGAATTTTACAACTCCGGCAGTTATGGAAGCAGTTGGCAGTGCGCTGACCAACAAATACGCAGAAGGCTATCCTGGCAAACGTTACTATGGTGGTTGCGAGCATGTCGACGAAGTCGAATCTATCGCTATTGAACGAGCAAAAGAATTATTTGGTTGCGAATATGTCAACGTACAGCCACATTCTGGATCCTCAGCCAATATTGGTGTGTATTTTGCATTGCTAGAGCCTGGTGATACCGTTCTTGGTATGGATTTGAACAACGGTGGACATCTGACTCATGGCTCGAAGGTAAACCTATCTGGAAAATATTTCAACTTTATTTCCTATGGGGTCAATCCTGAGACAGAACTCATTGATTATGATGAGGTTCGAAAGCTCGCAATTGAACACAAGCCAAAGATGATTGTTGCGGGTGCGAGCGCTTATCCAAGAATTATCGAAGCTGATAAATTCAGAGAGATTGCCGATGAAGTCGGTGCTATTTTGATGGTAGATATGGCACATTTTGCTGGTTTGGTTGCGGCAGGTGAACATCCAAATCCATGTGAACACGCGCATATCGTTACATCAACGACACATAAAACACTTCGAGGACCAAGAGGTGGCGTGATTTTTGCTCAAGCAGAATTTGGTCCAAAGCTCAACAAAGCAATCTTTCCTGGTATTCAGGGTGGTCCACTAGAGCACGTAATCGCGGGTAAAGCCGTATGCTTCAAGGAAGCAATGAAGCCGGAATTTAAAGTATATCAGAAGCAAGTGCGCGCAAATGCCAAAGTACTCGCCGAAGAATTGATTGGGCACGGTTTCAATCTTGTCAGTGGCGGTACAGATAATCATTTGGTATTGCTTAACTTAGTTGGTCGTGATTTGACAGGAAAAGATGCCGAAAAATACCTCGATGATGCCAATATCACAACAAATAAGAATGCAGTCTTGAACGATCCTCATGGTCCAATGATTACATCAGGTGTTCGTCTCGGTACACCAGCGATGACAACAAGAGGTTTCAAAGAGGCTGATGTCAGAAAGACCGTAGAGGCAATTGCATTGATTTTGAACAATCCAGGCGATGCAGCAAAAGCTGACGAGGCGAAAGCAATTGTCGCAGAATTGGTTAAGGCGCATCCACTGTATGCAAAATCACCAGGATTCAGCAGTTATTAAAAGGTGTCTATGCAGTTTCGACCATACCGTTGTTGTTCGTCTTTCAGAGTCCAATGTGTATGGAATTTTCAGATAGCTTTATGTCTTATTTTAGAATAAGTCGTTATAATAACGGAGACATGTCACTGTGATATGTCTCCGTTCGCTATTATACAGGCATGGAATTAAAATGAATCACGATATTATACTAGCACCTTCCCCGAGATTTCTCTGAGGACACTGGTGAATTTCCGTCTTTCTCTCCACCACTAAGTGATAGCGACCGCAGAGATATCTCGGGTGAGGTGCTAGTGCTTTATACGATAAATTAACGATATGTAATTAAGGATATGTATATGGATACAATTAGACGTTTTTTCAAAGGTCCTGCAGGCATTATGTTCATCATTTTTGTCATTTTCAATCTAGGTCAAGCCGTTATAAGCGGTGAGATCTTTCATCCAATCCAGTATTTATTGAGTTTTGTATATGTGCTACCAGGTATCATTATTGGTATCACCGTGCATGAATTTGCGCATGCCTTTGCGGCGTATAAACTGGGTGACAATACGCCGAAGATTCAGGGGCGTTTATCTCTGAATCCTGCAAGGCATATTGATCCAATTGGATTTGTTGCTTTAATTTTCATTCATTTTGGATGGGGTAAACCTGTGCAGGTCAATCCCTACGCATTTAAAAAACCACGACGTGACAACTTAATTGTCGATTTAGCCGGTGTTGTGACAAATTTTGTGTTGGCATTTCTATTGGTTGGTTTGTATAAATGGGTCGCAACTTCAATGCCTGTATCGATGCAATTAGCACATCCAGCCATTGTCTCCGCAATTACCAACATCATCTATTATGCTATCTTCATGAATCTCGTTCTCTGTATCTTTAACCTCATACCTGTGCCGCCACTCGATGGATTCGGTGTCATCACAGAGATTTTCAACATCAGACATACCTCACTCTACCAGACAATCTATCAAAATGGATTCATCATTCTGATGATTCTCATGATGTTTGGTATCACAACAAAAATAATAACACCACTAATCACAGCAGCGATGACTCTATTTTCAAACATCTGGTTCTAATATTTCACCAGCCACCCACAAGAAAAATGTTCGGAATGGCATTCAGGTGCTTCCGATGGAGTAACTGGTGGAATTCCGAATTTTCCTCCACCATTAGCGAGCGGCTCCATTGGAAGTGCCCGGGTGCCATTTCGAACTTTTTCTTGACAAATTAGCTAACGTAGTTATAATATATATTAGCATTATATAATTCGAAAACATGTATTATATAATAGCCTTGAATTATTTACATTTGCATTACATTTTCGTAGATACGAAGGGAGGGTATTGTGGACTATAGAGAAGCGGCAAGAAAGTTGATGAAGACGATGATGAATAGTCATCGGATGGATGGCAATTCGTGGGATGATATCAACCGCATGAGCAAAGGTGAGATGTTTGTTCTTTCCTATTTGCATGCGCATGGAGGGACGGTGAAAGCGAAGGAAATTATGGACTTCATGCATATCAGTTCCGCAAGGGCGACGGTACTTTTTTCTGCAATGGAAGAAAAGGGATATATCATTCGTGTGACAGATACTGTGGACCGAAGGCGTATTATTATTGAACTTCAAGAAAATGGCAAGCAATTTGTTGGGGCAAAGTTCAACAAGATGGTTACACATATTGCAAATGCACTCGAATCCATGGGTGAGGAAGATGCTACGGAGCTTATTCGGCTATTTCCATTATTTATCAATAGCATGTGTTCGGATAAATGCGACGGCGATATATAGAGTAATCTAGGAGATTCCCGTTTGGCGATGGGGAATGACAAGTACGGAGGAACGAAATTTGAGAGTTATTCAATTTATATTAATCAACAAAAAGACGAGATTTGCAGTCGTGATCATCTTCTTGCTGCTTGTGACGCAGGCTTTTTGTGATTTGAATTTACCAAAAATTACATCGAAGATTGTCGATGTAGGCATTACGCAAGGTGGTATCGAAGATGCTGTGCCTGAATTTATCAGTAAGGATAGTTTAGACAACTTGACTTTGTTTATGAGCGATGCCGATGCGAAGACTGTATCTGCGGCATTTGCAGAGGATAAAGATGCGAAAGCTGAGGACATGCTGAAGCTGAAGAGTAGCTACGAGAAAGATGAAGAGGCGCGGACGGAATTGGCGGATATCTTCAAGGGGCCGATGCTCATGAACTATGTGCTTGATGGTGGTGCGGCGTCTGGCGCGCAGGCTGCTGGTGCTGCGGGTGAGAAACTCGAAGAAGAGAAGGATAAATCTGCTGCGACAAATTTATTTGCAGGTGCCGATTTGCCCGAGAAAATGCCGACGCTTGATGAACTCAAGCAAGGTGTTGCCGCTGGTATGATTCCAAAAGAACAATTGACAGATATGGTAAAAGAAGCGGAAAAGGCTGCTGGGAAAATGGGCGAAACGACGGTAAATACCGTTGCAATTCAATATATCTCAGGCGAATACGAAAGCCATAAAATTGACACGGAAGCCATTCAATTTAGCTATATGGTGAAGACGGGATTGCATATGTTGGCATTTACGCTCATATCTGTCTGCGCTTCGATTTTGGTCACGTTGCTGGCAAGTATTACGGGTTCAACGGTTGCGCGAATCCTGCGAGAGCGTTCTTTCAATAGAGTCCTCGATTATTCCAATGCGGAGATGGACAAATTCTCAGCCTCCTCATTAATTACAAGAGCGACAAATGATATCACGCAGATTCAGATGGGGTCGATGATGTTTCTGCGAATGGTTATCTATGCGCCAATCCTCGCGATTGGAGGCATCATCATGGTTCTATCCACGGACACTGGACTGACATGGATTATCGCGGTTGCAGTCGTTGTATTGCTTGCCGTTGTCAGCATTCTCATGAGCGTCACCATGCCGAAATTCAAGAAAATGCAGACATTAATCGACAATGTCAACCTCGTTGCGCGGGAAATGCTCACGGGGCTTCCAGTAATTAGAGCATTCTGTCGCGATCGCTACGAAGAGGAACGTTTTGACAAGAAGAGCAAGATTCTCATGGGAACGCAACTCTTTACATCGAGATCGATGGCGATGATGATGCCGATTATTATGCTCATTATGAACGTCATCTCCATCAGCATCGTCTGGTTCGGCGCAAAGGGTATCGATGCGGGCGACATGCAGGTTGGTGGTATGCTCGCGTTCATCTCATATGCAATGCAGATTGTCATGAGTTTCATGATGCTTTCGATGGTTGCAATCATGCTTCCTCGTGCAAATGTCGCAGCAGAGCGTGTGCACGAAGTCATCATCACAGAATCAAGTATCCACGATAAACCAGAAAATGAACAAATTGACAAGCCTAATTTCAAAGGATTGATTAATTTCAACGATGTATGTTTCCGTTTCCCAGATGCCGATGCTGATGTGCTCAGCAATATCAGTTTCTCTGCGCATCCAGGTGAGACAACGGCAATCATCGGTTCTACTGGTAGCGGTAAGTCGACATTGATTAATTTGATTCCAAGATTGTTTGATGTGACATCAGGCTCCATCACCATTGACGGTATTGATATCCGCGATATGTCACAGCACAGACTGCGTTCACTTCTGGGTGTTGTGCCACAAAAGGGGATTTTATTCAGCGGCGATATACGCTCAAATCTGACTTTTGGTACATCGAGCGGTAAGCCTGATAGTGAGCTTTTAGAGGTTGCAAGAATTGCTCAGGCTGAAGAGTTTATTGAAGAGAAAGAGGGCGGTCTCGATGCGGCGATTTCTCAGGGCGGTACAAATGTATCTGGTGGTCAGAAACAGCGTCTTTCCATTGCACGCGCCATTACAAAAGATCCGACCATATTTATCTTCGATGATAGTTTTAGTGCGCTTGACTATAAGACGGATTCTAGACTTCGATCAGCACTTGCAAAGAATCTTGGCTATACGACAGTCATCATCGTTGCACAGCGTATTTCTACGATACTTCGTGCGGACAAGATTATTGTGCTCGATGAGGGCAAGATTGTTGGCATCGGTACACATAAAGAATTGCTGAAGACTTGTGAAATTTATAACGAGATTGCTTGCTCGCAGTTATCAGAAGAAGAACTGTCCGCGTAACAGGTTATCCCAGTTGAGAGAAATAATACAATGTATTTGGAGGATATATGGCAGAAAATACAAAGACATCTCGACGTTCACGTATGGGTGGACGAGGTCCAGGTGCGATGCCTACAGAAAAGGCAAAGGATTTAAAAGGAACGATTATAAAACTATTTAAGTATATGAGCAATTACAAATGGGCTTTGCTCGTTGTTATATTATTTGCAGCCGCTAGTACTGTATTCAACGTCATGGGACCAAAGATTCTCGGTAAGGCGATTACGGAATTATTTACAGGGCTCATGAGCAAATACACAGAGGGTGGCAGTATCAACTTTGATAAGATTGGTCAGATTTTATTGACATTGGTCATACTATATGTGGTCGCAAGTCTATTTGGTATGATTCAAGGTTTTATCATGAGTACGATATCGCAACGTACGGGCTATCGTCTTCGTAAAGACGTAAGCCAGAAGATCTCACGCTTGCCAATGAAATATTTTGAGAGTACGCCTGTTGGTGACATCCTTTCCAGAATTACCAATGATATTGATACGCTTGTACAGTCGCTGAACCAAGCGCTCGGAAGTATTGTGACTTCAACTTGCATGGTCGTTGGTATTACGATTGTAATGCTTACGATTAGCCCGCTCTTAACGTTGGTGGTCTTCCTCATGCTCCCTTTATCATTGGGATTCATCGGGCTGATTATGTCAAAGTCGCAGAAGCATTTTAAAAATCAACAGAAATTTCTCGGTGAAGTTAATGGTCAAGTTGAAGAGTGTATCAGTGGACACAATGTTGTCAAGCTTTTTAATTATGAGGAAGAAGCAAAAGAGAAGTTTAAGGTTACAAATGATGAACTATTTGGTTCTGCATGGAAGAGTCAGTTCTTATCTGGATTAATGCAGCCAATTATTTCTTTTATTGGAAATTTTGGTTATGTATGCGTCGCTATCTTTGGTGCGGTACTTGCATTTAGGGGTAGTATCTCCGTTGGAGACATTCAGTCGTTTATACAGTATTCACGACAGTTTACAAATCCAATTATGCAACTTGCGCAAGTTATGAATCAGGTGCAGTCCATGGCTGCTGGTGCAGAGCGTGTCTTTGAGCTTCTAGAAATGGAAGATGAAATTCAAGATACAGACGAATCTGTTGAAATTGGAGAGCTTCATGGAAAGGTTGACTTTGAGCATGTCCACTTCGGATACGATGAAGATAAGATTATCATCAATGATTTCTCAGAGGAAGTCGATGAAGGTAAGATGGTCGCAATCGTTGGACCCACAGGTGCTGGCAAGACAACGCTCGTAAAGCTTTTGATGCGTTTCTACGATGTCAATTCTGGAAGTATCTTGGTTGATGGCGTTGATCTTCGTAATATTAAACGAAATTCTCTACGCGAGAACTTTGGTATGGTATTGCAAGATACTTGGCTTTTCAAAGGCACGATTATGGAAAATATCCGTTATGGTCGTCCAGACGCAACAGATCAAGAAGTTTATGACGCTGCAAAAGCTGCGCATGTCGATCATTTCATTGCGACGCTACCTGGTGGCTATAATATGGAATTGTCTGAGGATGCCGATAACATCTCGCAAGGTCAGAAACAGCTACTTACGATTGCACGCGCAATTCTTGCGGACAGACCTATTTTGATTCTCGACGAAGCGACGTCAAGCGTTGATACACGTACAGAAGAGATCATCCAGAAAGCGATGAATAATCTGAAGAAGGGCAAGACGAGCTTTGTCATCGCACATAGACTTTCGACCATTCGCGATGCGGATATCATCGTTGTCATGAAAGATGGCGATATTATCGAGCAAGGCTCGCATGATGAGCTGATTGCGAAGGGCGGATTCTACGCGGATCTGTATCAGTCGCAGTTCGATAAAATCTCAGCATAGTATCAGTGAAAAGCCCCTGCCACATTTTATCCTGAAGCCGCTCTTGCTAATGGTGGAGAGAACATTGGAAATCCACCAGTTACTTCAGGAGGAAATGTGGCTGTCTGGGGAATTGGTGCGTCACGTTTATACGAAAAAGCAGCTTAACTCGTGTGAGATGTAAGGTTTGTATCAGCTTTCGGCTTATTTGAGCCATAAAGTGATACCAGACTTACATCTCGTATGTTTTATTGCTATTATTTGTATTGGATTCTTATGATGGCTATAGCAAATTCATGAAAGACATTGCATTGATGATTTCCTTGACGAAAATCATCAGTATATGGCGCGAGATGTGGGATTTGTAACATATTTAACGTCTTTTGGTTGATTTATGTTACAAATCCTACATCTCGCGCCATATATAGTGCTTTTTCGTAAATGGTATCTTGTGATTTCTCATTTACAAGTTCTTCTGTCTATATAATCTGCATGATATCATACATGAAAGTCCGAGGCATCCAATTCCAGCAATTACAGGCAATCCATAGAGGATGAATCCATTTGTAATTCCTCTCACAAACTCAAATATGTCAAATGGCAAAGTTAATGTGGCACTTATAAGTAACATTGGTAGAAAAAATGGAATATATGCAATCAATGCTGCCTTTTGATATCCAAGCCTAAAGAAAAATGGAATTTGAAAGGATACGAAAAACGAAATTGCAAACAATCCAACATTTAGCGCAATGAAATCGCCTCTGAAAGAATCAATGCCGATTGAAAACGCATGTAAGATTGTAATTAATAAAAGCCCGACAATATATGCTATCATTTCAATACAGAAGACTGAAAGATATCGTGCGATGACGATGTTACTGCGCTTTAATGATAGTGTGCAATAAAGTGTGTCGAGCAAGTTTTTCTCTTGAATTGAAAAGAGATATGTGCATGCGATCATAGAACAAAGTAGACATAGAATGGCAGCAATGGAATCAGCTTTCATGTACCAACTCATGAGTACGGCTAATAATGGCATGAAGAAAAACACTTTCCGATATTGTTTCAATGATAACAAGTCAAGTATTACAAAAGCAAACATACTATTCATCAATCTCACCCCCCATATTAAATCGAATCATGATTTCGTCAAAATTGCTCGGTTCGGTCACGATGGACGTTGGCAAATGTCGCAACGACGCACAATCGATTAATCCATCAAAGCCAACACTATGTTCGCGGTAACCGATGAGCATTTGCCGCTGCTCTGTGGTCAAAAGGTTAAGCCCGCCTTTGACGACGAGGTATTTCTCGAGAAGTTCATCTTTCGTCTGCGTTTCAAGGATTCGCCCCTTGTGTATGAGCGTGATATAGTCTGCGACTTTTTCTAAATCGGATGTAATATGTGTTGAAAACAAAACACCTTTTCGTTCATCTGTCATAAAAATTCTGAGAATTTCCATGAGTTCATTGCGCGCGACAGCATCAAGGCCACTTGTTGGCTCATCGAGGATAAGCAAGTCTGGATCGTGTGTGAGCGCGACCGCAACCATGAGCTTCATCTTCATGCCACGCGAGAGCGCTTTCAGCTGTTTTTTCGGTTCTAGCGAAAAATGTTCAAGCAGATTCATGTACCGTGAATGGTCCCATTTTGAGTAAAATGATGAAACGGCATGTTCAATATCCAGCATCGTCCAGGCGTCAACGTAATAGGGAGAATCCATGACAACACCGATTCGCTCTTTAATCTCTCGCTCATATTGTAGATGTTCCTGACCAAAAATCTTGATTTCCCCCTTATCTTTGGCGAGCATATTCAGCATCAACTTGATTGTCGTCGTCTTTCCAGCGCCATTTTCACCGATGAACCCCATTATGAATCCTTGCGGTAGCGCGAAACTCACATCATCTAGCGCAAATGTCCCAAGACGTTTGCTCAAGTGATTGACTTCCAGTATATTTGGCGTGTTTGCTGTGTGATTCATGTCTGTATTCTCCTTTTTTATATATCAGCTTGGTCTAACATTTATGATTTCGTCTCTCATAGCTATTTCGAGTCGTTTTATTCAAATATTTTTTGAGCGATAGAGTCTGCATGATACTGCACAAGATATCCCAAGTAATATAAATTCTCCTATTATTGGGACTATCAAAAGTGTTGAATTATTGGTAATGCTGTCAATGATTCGATTTATTATCGCTAGTCCTTGACTTGATGATAGAAGAAATAAAACTACAGGCAACATATATAGAATGATTATAATTAATTTTGATTTATTAACACCGCGTTTGAAATATAGAGGGATTTGAATCGCACTAAAAATAGAGATTATAAATAGTCCATAGATTAGTTGCGTGATAAACGTATTGTCACCAAATGCGGTGATACCAGCGGTTTGTAATATTGATGCCAATATCGTGAGCGCGATGGATGCAATGATCTGCGTGCAGAGGATAAAGAGATAGCGACCAATTACTACATCTTGACGGCTCAATGATAGCGTCAAATAAAGAGTGTCGAGCTTGTTCTTTTCTGAAATTGAGAATAACTGTGTACTGGTATACATTGTCATATACAGGCAAAAATAGATAGCTGCTAATTCGTCTTTAAAAAAACAACTGACGGCAAATGCAAGAAATGGTGTCACCAAGTATAGCTTCCAATTCTGTTTAAGTGTTATAAAATCAAGCTTTATAAAGATAAATAGATTACGTATCATTTGCTTTTTCATTCTCCTTCTTCGATGTCATCTTCTTCATTAAGTAACAGATAAAGCATATCCATCAGTTCTTTATCGGATATTTTTGCGAGTTTTGAATCGCTGATTGCGTTCAGTAGATGTTGCTCGACATCGCGCAGTTTCTGTTCGCGCAGCAATTCAGGATTCTTGGGTTGGACGTAGCAACCTTTTCCTTGGACGTTTACGATGAAGCCCTCTTGTTCCAAATCGTTGTATGCGCGCATCGTTGTAATGACGCTGATTTGGAGATCTTTTGCGAGTTTGCGTATGGAGGGTAGTAGTTCTCCATCGGTCAGTTCTCCGCTGAAAATGGCATTTTTGATTTGTTCTTTAATCTGCTCGTAGATTGGTGCGCCAGCAGAATTTGATATGATTATATTCAATCTGATACCTCGTTTATTTTGTATTGTCAGTGTTTCGATATGATTGCATGATGTCAAATATTGTTGGCATACGAACAATATCGTGACGCTGTATTTTTTTATTTATCTGCATGCTGTTTATTGACTATATGAACAGTATAATCAGTGTATATACAGTTGTCAACAGTAAATTGTATTGAGTTTCCGCATTTTTATAAAATCATTTTAAAATATCAACGATTTCGCCAATTGTAAATAAACATTTTAAGAATCGTGATAAACGCCTTGTTTGCATAATTCATTAACTTCACAGAGCCCAAAATGCGGAAACTCAAGTAAATTGTAAATGTTCGATTTCGATGGAATCATCGAATTGTTATTATGATGTTATATATAGATGCAAATTCGTGATGAATCATTTCATGATTTGTGCGTATGCTTACCATTTGCAAATTACGAGAGACGGATACAATCCAATCTCAAAGCAAGTCCCAAAATATATAGAGAAAAGTTAGCTTTATTGGCACAGGCATAGCAATTAATGTGTCCAGTTATCTGTACCACCGCCTTTTGAGCCACAAAATGATACCAGCCCTACATCTCGTACCTATTATTGCGAACATTTGCAATAATAGCATCTTTATAATATACTAATTGTATATGTTATTATAATAAAGATTGGAAAGAGGGCAAAGTGCAAGACTCGAAACAGCCTGTAAATCAGGGAAGAAACACAACACAGGCAACGCGCACCATGCCTACCATTATTGCAGCGTCCGTACATTCAAAAGTAGCAGGATCCAAAAAAGACGCTACACCGCATGCAACGCCAACAAAATCATTGTCGGCAATCAAGATTATCATCATGATTACAACGACGGTATTTTCATTTTCGAGCATGTCAAATGCTTTTTTTCTGATGGGATATAAGGCGATTCCTTGGTTGATTCTGTGTGCAATTCTATATTTTGTGCCGTTTTGCTTTATCATTGCGGAGATTACGAGTACTTACCAGAATCATCAAGGCGGTTTGTATGATTGGCTTGCCGATATCGTGTCGCCGAAGATGGGCTTCGTTGCGGCATTTATCTGGTATTGCAGTTATTTTATCTGGATGGTCAGCTTGTTTATGAAATGCTGGATTCCGATATCGATTGCAATTTTTGGTAAAGACATGACGCAAATGTCGCAATTACCGCTAGGTCTATCGAAATTAGGACTGACAAACGTTCAGTTGATTGGCGTTCTGTCTGTCGCCCTCGTTATCATCGTATCCATCATCATCTTGGGTGGGTTCATGCGCGTGGCAAAGACGATTGTCTTCAGCGGAACGCTGATGAGTATTTTGATGTTTCTTATGATTGCAAGTAGTATTGTCTTGTTCGTCAGCCGCGGTGGTGTGATGGCAAACCATTTTGACATTTCTGGAAGTAACAGCACAACCTTTTTCCAGACGGGTACGAATATATCAGGTTCTGGCATCTATGGGAATCTCTCTTTTATGATCTTTGGAATTACAGCGTTTGGCGGACTGGATACGATCGCCAATACGATGAGTGAGATGGGCGAAAAGAAGAAACATTTTCCACGCTATGTATTGATTGGTGCAATTCTGATTGTGGCATTTTACATATTTGGAATTATTTTATGGGGTGTGAGCATTGACTGGAAAAATATCGACCCATCGAAATTCCACCTTGGAAATGCGATGTATTATTTTGTTGAGAATCT